>NZ_CAJQUM010000001.1:1890415-2205484 GCF_907163265.1 Georgfuchsia toluolica | reverse complement strand
GAGTTTATCCCCCGCACAGGCGAGAATCCTCATATCGGATTAACGGGCTTATAACAACATGACGATATCCGCTTCCCGCATTCGCATCGCTTCCTGGCTGATTGCTGCTCTGGTTTTGTTTCTGGTGGTAAAGCTCCATCTGTTGCCCGCGCTGATATCCGGTCTCCTGGTGTATGAACTGGTGCATTTGCTGGCGCCGAAACTGGTCCGCGTGGTGTCCGGTCCTCGCGCCAAGCAGGTGGCGCTGGTGCTGCTCAGCGCGGTCATCATCGGCGCTTTGATCGCGGCGGGCGGACTGCTGATGGCGCTGTTCCGCGGCGACGGCGGCGGATTCGCCGCGCTCGGCGGCAAGCTGGCCGACATTATCGAGCGGGCACGCACGGAACTGCCGTCCTGGGCTGTGCAATCCATGCCCGACAATGCTGATGCCCTGAAGAATGCGATAGTGGATTGGCTGCGCACCCATCTCGGCGAACTGCAACTGGTTGGGATCGAAGCCGTGCGCTCGTTGGCGCATATCCTGATCGGACTGGTCGTGGGCGCGATACTCGCCCTGCGTACCGAACTGCATCCGCAACAGATGGGGCCGCTTGCCGAAGCGCTGATGGAGCGCGCCCGGCGCCTGGCCGACTCGTTTCGCCAGATCGTGTTCGCACAGGTGCGCATTTCGGCCCTGAACACGATTTTCACCAGCATCTACCTCCTGGCCGTGCTGCCGGCATTTGGCGTCGACCTGCCGCTGATCAAGACCATGATCATGGTGACGTTCATCGCCGGGCTGCTGCCGGTAATCGGCAACCTGATCTCGAACACGCTGATCGTCATCATCAGCCTGGCCCATTCGCATAACGTCGCCATTGCCTCGCTGGCATATCTTGTGGTCATACACAAGCTGGAATACTTCCTCAATGCGCGCATTGTCGGTGGCCGCATTTCGGCGCGAGCATGGGAGTTGCTGATCGCCATGCTGGCAATGGAGGCAGCGTTCGGCATGGCCGGACTGGTGGCAGCGCCGATCTACTACGCCTATCTCAAGAACGAGTTGCGCGCAGTGGAACTGATCTGACCGAGGGGAGACAGACATGGAACCGTTCACCCCGGAATATCTGAAAAGTTTCTGGACCGTATCCGAGGTCGCCATCAATATCGAGGTGTTTATGAACCTCACCGGCGCCTTTGTGCTCGGTCTGATACTTGGCTATGAACGCTCCTATCACGGCCGCGCCGCGGGCATGCGCACCTATGGCCTGGTGTGTACGGCCTCCGCCGGACTGGTAGCGATCTGCGGCTACCCGGCCTTCTGGTTCGGCGCACATGGCCTGCAGCAAGTCGGGGCCATTGACCCGACCCGCGTGATCCAGGGTATCGTCACGGGTATTGGCTTCCTCGGTGCTGGTGTCATATTGAAGGAGGGTCTCTCGATCAGCGGACTCACCACCGCAGCATCGATCTGGGCATCGTCAGCCGTCGGCGTGCTGGTCGGCGTCGAGCTTTACTCCGCCGCCATTCTGCTGACCCTGCTCTCGGTCACCTGCATGATGTGGGTATCGCGGCTCGAGACCTGGCTGCCGCAACACCATGCCGTGCAGGTTGTGATGCACTTCCGCCCCGGCTTTGAGCCACGCGAAGCAGCCCTGCGCCAAATGGCGCTGCAACGCGGCTATGAAATCGCGATGGGCACGCTATCCATCGGACTCAAGGAAAATTGTGCCGAATGGCGCTTCGTGGCGGTCGCGCTGAACAGGAAATACGGATTATCGCTATCCGGCCTGGCGAGCGAACTTACCGCGTTCGAAGGCGTCGCCAGCTACCAGTTGGCTTATACGAGAAATTAGTCATTTGCAGGCCGCGCATGCCGCAGATGAGCCTGATCCATGCCGCATGCGGAAAACAATTCGAACCTGGAACCTTTCTTGTGCACGCGGGGACTTTCTTCGGTCGTTCCCGCGCAGGCGGGAATCCAGTGGCTTTCTTCCCTGTATATCCGTTCGTGTTGAGCTTGCCGAAACATGAACGGCATAAGGGAGATAGCCGGGACTCGCCCCGGAGACGACCTACTTTCTTGCTCGTGCAAGAAAGTAGGCAAAGAAGCACTCCCCGCTGCACCGGCCTCACTTCGTTCGGCTGCCCTCGCTCCAGAAGATTCGCCAGACCCGCGTCGCAAACTCGCCTGCGGCTCGGACAGCGACGCCGGACTTCCCCCGGCGAACCTTCCTCCACTCGGCGGCGCAGAAGGGGTTTAACGTGTCGAGCAATGGACATCACTTTTATTGATATGTATGCTGTTGGCGAAATGAAAACACCATGCCTAGATATGGATACCAATTGCCATACATGGCTATTTGATGACATGCCCCGCCATTTCTCGACGACATCTACTTCACGTTAGCCCGCAGAACCCCAATCATGCGCTTTACACTTTTTTATCGCGGCCCTCTCAAGTCGAATCGCGGCGTCGACGATAAGCAGGCAATTCGCCGCGCTTTTCATCCGCAACTCAAGCAACTTTGGGCGCAACCGCCGCTGGCCGATTTTACCGACTGGCTCAAGCCAGAACCAAAGCCGGGTGACATCACACTTATTGAGCAAATTGGAAGTTTTCAGTTCGCTCCACTCGTAAGTGAGAGCATTCACATGGTGGTTGAGTTGAATATCACGATGCTACGGCCTGGCGCGCCAGGAGAGTTAGTTAGCCATGCTGGTGATCTTGATAACCGGATAAAGACCTTATTGGACGCACTGCGAGTTCCACGAGAAGCGACTGCTCTGCCTCGCGGCGATGCCCCTAGCGAGAGTGAAACGCCATTCTTTTGCCTCCTTGGTGACGACCGACTCGTCACCCATCTAAATATCAGTACCGACTCGTTGCTTGAACCGGTCTCTAATCCGTCAGAAGTTGTCCTTCTGCTAGAAGTGATTACGCGGGCGACCCGTTTGACCTATGCGAACGTTGGACTCTCTTCGTGATGTTAATGCGGTCTAATCCATCATATATGAACTCCGCGCCTGCGGTGATCCGTCGGTGACTTCCACGTTGAGGCTGTAGAAACCGAAAACTATTGGGACTAGTGTGAATTGAATTTCTGGCTCTACTTTGCGCACTCGTCGAGATAGCATGGACAAGCCCCCTTCTGCGCCGCCGAGTGGAGGAAGGTTCGCCGGGGGAAGTCCGGCGTCGCTGTCCGAAGCCGAAGGCAAGTTTGCGATGCCGGCCCGGCGAGCCTTTCGCAGCGAGGGGAGCCCGAAGGGCCGGTGCAGCGGGGAGTGCTTCTTTGCCTACTTTCTTGCACGAGCAAGAAAGTAGGTCGCCCGCCGGGGCGAGTCCCGGCCATCGGATGTCAATAAACCTCTGGATTCCCGCCTACGCGGGAATGACCGAAGGGAATCCCTATGGAATGACGGGGCCGACGATCTGCGCCAATAACTCCCCGCGCACACTATTGATAAACCAGAGCCGCGTTGCGCGCGCCAGGTCGGCGCGCATGACGATGGCTTCACTGACTTCGCCGCTTGCCAACAGTTCCGCGCGCAACACTCCCGGCAGCAGGCCGCAGGACAGCGGTGGGGTAATGCGCTTACCGTCAAGTTCGACGACGACATTGCCGCGCGTGAATTCGGTGACCTCGCCGCGTTCATTGAAGAGCAGCGTGTCGAAAATGTCCGCGCTGGCCGGCGCATGGGGCGCATAGATCGCGCGCTCGCTGGTCTTGTGCTGCAGGGTTTCGCTGCCACTGTCGATGGGCGTCAGCGCCAGGGCAACGCGCACGATAGCGGGACTGGCTTCCAGTGCATGGGTTTCGAGCTTTACGCTACCGTCGCGCCCCAGCAGCAGCCGGACGCGCCAGGCGCTCTTCGAATGCTGCCGCACGTTGCCTTCCAGTTTGCGCCGTATCCCATCAACATCGCAGTCGAAGCCGAAATGTTCCGCGCTGTCCTGTAGACGACGCAGGTGCCGGTCGAGCAGCCAATAGTGCCCGGCCTCCAGGCGCAGGGTTTCAATCAAGTCGAACGCGGCCGTGGCGTGCAGCAGGAAGCGGCGCTTCACCAGCCATTCGGCATATTCCGCCGCAGCCGTGGAATCGAGGGTGATGCCGCTGCCGATGCCGCAGCGTGCCGTGCCGGTCTTCGCGTCCACCGCCACGGTGCGGATGGCGACATTGAACGTGGCGTGGCCATTGGGACGAATCAGGCCGATGGCGCCGCAATAGACGCCGCGCGGTGTCGACTCCAGTTCGGCAATTGCCTGCATGGCCGCCACCTTGGGTGCGCCGGTCACCGAGCCGCAGGGAAACAGGGCGCGAAACACATCAACCAGCGTCACCTCCGTCCTGGTCTTGCAGCGCACGGTCGAGGTCATCTGCCACGCCGTCGGCAGCGGTTCGATGTCGAACAGTCGTGTCACGGCGACCGAACCGGTCTCGGCCACACGCGCCAGGTCGTTGCGCAGCAGATCGACGATCATCAGGTTTTCGGCCCGTTCCTTCGCCGAATCGCGCAACGCGTCGACCGATGCGGTGCGCGGTGCGGTGCCCTTCATCGGCCGCGTGGTCAGGGTGCGGTCCGGCGTCCAGTCGAAGAACAGTTCGGGCGACGCCGAGGCGATCTGCCACTCGCCGCCGTCGAGATAAGCGCCATAGCCGTCGGGCTGGGCTTCGCACAGCGCGGCATACAGCGCCGCGGCGCTGCCGGAAAACTTGGACTCCAGCCGTGTCGTGTAATTTACCTGATAGTAGTCGCCGTTGCCGATGGCGGCACGGATGTCCGCGATACCGGCATCGATGGCGCTGCGTGACGCCGTCATCGACCAGCGCCCGCAGGCAAAGCTGTCGCGATCCTTTGCGTCGGTCGTCAGCGCTTCGTCATAACTGCCGTACACCGCAAAGGCGGCAAGCGGCAGCGCCGCTGTAGCCGCCTTGACTTGCAAGGCGGGGTCGAAGGCCGGTGCCGCTTCATAGGCAACGAAGCCGACGACCCAATGTTCATCGCGCGCCGCCGCTTCCGCCTGCGCAATCACAGTCGGCACTTCGTCCAGCACATGTGTGATGAATAATCGGTGCGGCTGGACGAAGCGCATGCGCCAGCGCCCGCCGTCGATGTCGGGGAAGTCGATTTCGCAAATCATGGTGGGGAGTGTAGCTATAATCCAGAAAAGCTCAATTCAAGCCACAGAGATCACAGAGAACACAGAGAAGAACAAACCAGATTTTGCCTTTGCCTTTCCTCTGTGAACTCTGTGTCCTCTGTGGCTAACCGTTTTTCGTGGGATGATTTCCGCATGGGACACCGGCTTTCGAAAATCTACACACGCACCGGCGACGATGGCAGCACCGGGCTGGGCGATGGCTCGCGCACCGGCAAGGATGCCCTGCGCATTGCGGCCATGGGCGACGTGGATGAGCTCAACTCGCTGCTGGGTCTGCTCCTGTGCGAGGAACTGCCTGGCGAGGTGCGCACCCTGCTGTCTGGTATCCAGAACGACCTGTTCGATCTGGGCGGCGAAGTGTCGATTCCCGGCCATGCCCTGCTCGGCGAAAACCAGCCGGCCCGGCTTGAGGCGGCGATCGATCGCTTCAATGGCGAGTTGCAGCCGCTCAAGGAATTCATCCTGCCCGGTGGCAATCGCGCCGCGGCGATCACCCATCTCGCACGCGCCGTCTGCCGCCGTGCCGAACGCAAACTGGTGACGCTGGCGCGCAACGAAGTCGTGACAATGACATCGCGCCGCTATCTGAATCGTCTCTCGGATCTGCTGTTCGTGCTGGGCCGCTGGCTCAACAAGGCGGCCGGCGGAACCGACGTGCTCTGGCAGAAGAACCAGAACGGGTAACGCGCATGATCGCCAGTGCCATCCCTTGATGATGAAAATACGCGAAAGGCAAATTGAAGACCCCCACCCCCATACCTGCTCCAGGGCTTGCCCTGCATGGCTCGTCCGTCTCGGCGGCGCAAAGCAGTGCTTTGCGAAACCCCACCTCACCCCCCGGGGCGGGGCTACTGATTGGCTCGCTGCGCTCGATAGTCACAATGCGCGCCGTTTTGCTTTTTCACGCTAAGCTTATTACAGGCGTCCAGCCAGAACCGCCAGCACCATTGCCAGCCAGCCGGCGACCGCCGCAATCAGATGCGGGTCGGACAGCAGTTCGCGCGCCGGGTCGCCGCCAGCACCGCGTCGTTGCAGGCGGAACAGGTAGTGCAGCAATCCATAGAGCACGAAAGGCACGGTCAGTATCAGATGGTTGCTGCCATGCAGGAACATGGTTTCGCTGCTCACGGTGTACAGGCTGTAGGTCACTACGGTGCATGCGGCGGTAATGGCGAGAAACTGGTCGAGCAGCGCTTCCGAATATTGATCGAGCACGCGCCGATGGCCGGCGGCGTCTTCGGGCAGTGCCGCAAGTTCGGCGCGGCGCTTGGCGAATCCTAGAAACAGCGTGAGCATGAGGCCGCACAGCAGCAGCCATTGCGAGGGGGCGATGCCGATGCCGACGGTGCCAGCGAGCAGGCGCAGCATGAAGCCGCTGGCAATGAGGAAGACATCCAGCACTACGACATGCTTGAGGCCCAGCGTGTAGGCGATGTTGATTGCGATATACAAGAGGAATACCCAGGGCGCGCTGGATGCGCCAAACGCCAGCCACAGGCCGGCCGCCATGCAGACCGCCATCAAGGCCAGCGCCGCATTGACACTCACTGCGCCGCTGGCGAGCGGCCGCTGCCGCTTGAGCGGATGGAGGCGATCGGAAGCGCGGTCGAGGAAGTCGTTGAAAATATAAACCGCCGACGACAGCAGGCAGAACGCGACAAAGGACAGCAGCGCCTGTTCCACCTTGGCGCCATCATTCCAGGCGTGCGCAAACAGCAATCCGACCAGCACGAAGCCGTTCTTCAGCCACTGGTGCGGGCGCAGCAATTTGATCAGCGGCGGCACGATGCCTCCGGGAAATAACGTTGGCAAAAATAGCAGGCCGTTTGCGGCAGCCATGCGGGTATCGCATAGTATTTGCGTTTCACCGTGGCCAGCACGCTAGCGCGGTAGCGCGGATAGTTGAAGCCATGTCCGAGCACGAGATAAAAATTCGTGCCGCGCAGGGTAAAGGATTCCACTCGCACGTCGTGGAAATATTCCGCGTATTCGCCGGGCTCCGGCGCGCTCTTCTTCAGGATCAGGATGTTCCTGCCCTCCAGCGGGCGGAAATCGGTGAGAACATCGTCATGCCGCGCATGGCTCGACGCTTCGCCGAAGACGAAGAAGTAATGGCGGCTGTTCCAGCCCTGCGTCGCCGCATCGGCATAGCCGTCGCTGGCGAGGACGTAATCCTTTTCGTAGGGCTTGAGCCGCGCCGCGATGCGTTCGCCCTCGAAGGCCAGTACCGCGCTGTTATACCACTTGGAGCGCTGCAACGTCTCCAGCGGCAGTTGCGCCATGACGATAAACGCTACGACATGCAGCGCGGCGAAACCGAGAATGAACTTGCCGATCCGCGCCAGCGCCGGGTTTTCCAGCTTGAGCGCCAGCAGCATGAAGACGAAGGGCAGGAAGGACAGCACCCAGTGCAGGCCGATGGTCTTGACCAGCGAAAGCAGCGCAAACAAGGCGAGCGGGACGAAGGCCAGGACGACGAGGGATTTCGTTCGGGCTGAGCCGGTCGAAGTCCGTACCGCCCGCGCCAGTCTCCACACAACAGGCGGCGTCAGCAGATATCCCATTGTCACGAGGTAAAGCAGCGGGGTCTGCCACGACAGCCCTGCACCGCCGTGGCGGTTGATGAAATTGAACATGACGTTCGGCCAGCAGTGGCCGGCATTCCACCACGCCATCAGCGCCAATGCGGGCAGGATGCAGAGATAAGTGAGGATGAGGCCGGCCAGTTTCCTCCGGCTTGGCCGCCACAAGGCGTCAACGAGATAGGCGAAGCCGAGGAAGGCAACGAAATACTTCGATAGCACCGCGCCGGCAAGGAAAACACCGGCCAGCAGGTACCAGCCATAACTGTCATCGTGCGCAGTTGCATTTCCTGCGCGCAGCCAGGCGAGCCCCGAGAACACCGAAAAATAGATCAGCGGCGTATCGGTGGTGATGAGGACATTCCACACCGCGGCCGGGGCCAGCAGGGTGAACAGCGTGGCCCACCAGCGCCGTTCGTCGTCGATCTCCGGCCAGATGCGCGGCAGCATGAAGGCCACCGCGCCGGCGATGACAAAGGGCTGCAATACCGAGGTCAGGCGCAGCCACCAGGCTGCTTCGCCAAGCGCCAATTGCGCCGCCAGCCACCAGCCGATCATCGGCGGGTGATCGTAGAAGCCCCAGTCGGGAATCTTTCCCCACCAGATGAAATAGGCTTCGTCGCCGGTGATGGGCAGCGCCGCCGCGAGCCAGAGACGGAACACCAGCAGCGGCGCCAGCGCCCAGAAAAATATTTTGCGCGGACTAGGGCGTGTTCTCATTCAGCCGGCGCACCGCCGTGCCAGCCTTGAATCTTGAACCCTGAATTCACCGTGTTTCCAGCACGGTACGCCGCTTGCGTACCGCCTCGGCGAGCAGGTTCAGCACATCAAGGCTGTCTTCCCAGCCGAGACAGGGGTCGGTGATGCTTTGTCCGTATTCGAGCGGTTTGCCCCGCGCCAGATCCTGGCGCCCCTCCTTGAGATGGGACTCGATCATCACGCCGCTGATGCGGTCGTCGCCATTGGCCATCTGGTCCGCCACATCGCGGGCGACATCGATCTGGCGCTTGAACTGCTTGTTGCAGTTGGCATGCGAGAAGTCGATCATCAGGCGTGCCGCGAGACCGGACTTGGCCAGATACTGGCAGGCCGTATCGACGCTGGCTGCGTCGTAATTTGTCTCTTTGCCGCCGCGCAGGATGACGTGGCAATCCTCATTGCCGGAGGTCGACACGATAGCCGAGTGTCCGGCCTTGGTCACCGAGAGAAAATAGTGCGGGCTCGCCGCCGCCTTGATCGCATCGACGGCGATGCGGATGTTGCCGTCGGTGCCGTTCTTGAAGCCGACCGGACAGGACAGCCCCGAAGCCAGTTCGCGGTGGATTTGCGACTCCGTGGTGCGCGCGCCGATGGCGCCCCAGCCGATAAGGTCGGCAATGTATTGCGGCGTGATCATGTCGAGAAATTCGGTGCCCGCCGGAAGGCCCATTTCATTCACTTCCCAGAGCAGCTTGCGCGCCAGGTGCAGCCCTTCATTGATGGCGAAGCTGCCGTCCAGGTGCGGATCGTTGATCAGGCCTTTCCAACCCACCGTGGTGCGCGGCTTTTCGAAATAGACGCGCATCACGATCACCAGGTCGGCAGCGAGGCGGTCGCGCTCCGCCTTTAGACGAGTGGCATATTCCAGCGCCGCCTTGGTATCGTGGATCGAGCAGGGGCCAATGACGACCACCAGCCGGTCGTCGGCGCCGTGCAGTACGCGATGAATGGCCTGACGCGCTTCCCAGGTGGTCTGCGCCGTGGCTTCGCAGTCCGGCAGTTCGCGCAGCAAATGGTCGGGCGGAGCCAGTTCCTTGATTTCCCTGATGCGGAGGTCGTCGACAGCATGTTTCATGGTGATGGAAGTGGGCCGGATCAGAATCGGATTTTACCGCATGGCAGCAATCCGCCACCGCCGCAGCGTGACGGAATTGTCTTGCGTTGGGCCTGCACTAATGGCTATGCTCTAGAAAATAGACAGGAGGCAAGGGAACAACATGCTGTCAAATGCGGATCGTGCCCAACTCGAGGCGGGCAAGCTGTTCGGCCTGGTCGGAATGGAGGAAGTCGGGCATCTGCTCGAAACCTGCACCATCGAAACCATCGAAGCGGGTGTGCACCTGCTTGAACCGGGGGTTCCCAATCACCATCTTTACATGGTGCTGGATGGCGAGTTGCTGGTCTATCCCGGTGGCACCAGTCTGCCCGAACATGTGGCGCTCAGGGGCGGCGACTGTGCCGGCGAAATGTCGCTGATCGACGGCCAGCGGGTCTCCGCCCTCGTCGTTCCCTCGCGTACGACACGGCTGCTGGTAATTCCCCACGATGTTCTCTGGACCATGATTGAGTGCTCTTACGTCATCGCGCGCAACCTGCTCGGCATTCTTGCCGGACGCTTGCGCAACAACAATCTGGCGCTGGTCGCCAGCCACGAAGGCAGCCTCGAATTCGAATCGGCCGTAAGCGTCGATGCGCTGACCGGTCTGCACAACCGGCACTGGATGCAGGATGCCTTCACTCGCGCCATGCAACGCTGCGAGCGCGATGTGACGCCGCTTTGCCTGATTCTGGTTGATATTGACAATTTCCGCCACTTCAACGGCAAATATGGCCACGTCATTGGCGACAATGTACTGCGCCGGATGGCGCAAAGTCTGTCCGAAGGCTTGCGTTCGCAGGATTTGCTGGTGCGCTACGGGGTCGATAAGTTCGCCCTGTTGCTGCCGGAAACCACTCTCGACAAGAGTTGCCAGATCGCGGAACGGTTGCGGCTGTCGGTGGCAGGGCAGGCAGTGCCGGTCGGCGACAATGCGACCGAATCAATCACCATCTCCTGCGGCGTCGCCGGCATAGACACCAACGATACGCTCGACACCCTTCTCGCCGCCGCCGATGACGCGCTGCTGCGCGCCAAGCAAAACGGCCGCAACCGGGTTGAGAGCGCGGAGCGCTGAATAGGGGCCCTGGTTGTTTAGTCCCAGAGTGTGCTGGTGTGATTTATAGCCAGCTAAAAGGGGATGACGTATAGGATAAATATTGCATGGAAGCCCCGTGCGAGAGAGGCAGTGCGTCGAGCGAAACAACATAGTAAAGCGAACCTGAACGAACTGTCGACCACCGGACTTTCACAATTGCGATCACCTGAAGTGGTCCCAAAATGCAAAAAAACCCAACCTCGGTGGCTGGGCTAAGTACAAGAAACGGTACAAGGGCCAATCCTTGGTGAGTCTCCTGGAACAGCCGAGGATACCCTCTGAATTATTTGCTGCCCCGGAAGTGTTGAGGTATTCCGGGGCGCGTGACCTGTCAAATTGCAGCGGCTGTTATTGGGTCGACACCGATTTGCTAACCGCCAGTCTGCGGCCATAGGCGTCAACACCACTGAGCCAGATCCCTGCATTGGTTACCGTTCCGGTGGTCAACGCGGTTCCCAAACCCATCAAGGCACTGGTGGCTGTGGACAACAGGTCCTTCTCAACGTGAATGTAGGATGCACCTGTTGTCGTATTTGCCCAGAGATCCAGATGCTCGGACATAAGCCCTGTCGGCATAGTCCAAGTGACATTGGCCGACTTGCCGCCGGCCGCCACCGCGTTTTGCATCATGCTTGGGGTGATGTCTACTCCGTCAATCGTGATGGCCGTGATGCTCGGGAACGCCGCCGCTGAAAGCGTGCTGGTTATGTAGGGCTGTTTTGGCAAAGTCAGCGTGTAGCCTGAACCATTGAGACTGTTGCCGTTGCTGTCTTTCAGGATGGCGGTATATACGCTATTGTCCAGCGCCTGGGCAATGATGACGCACTGGGTATTCGCGACAAACGGCCCTTGAGTACCATTAACGGTTGACCCGCATTCGGGGATCACGTTGTTGTTATAGTTCGGCAGCTCCACATCGAACCAGGTATTTTGAATGTCCTGCACCATGGTCACACCACCCGCAGGCAGACCTGGCCCGGTGACCACTGCCTTGACAGCTAATGCGCCTGGGTTGTTGGTGTTGTAGGAGTGGGGATCAATATTCATCCACAGCCCATTTGTCATGGATGAACCCTGTGTTGTTCCTCCCCCCATAGTATTCATGCTAGTCCATTCATCGCGCTGCGCCTGGGCAGTGATCGAAACATCCGCAATCCGTCCATCGCCTTGTACTAGCCAAAGACCATTGACCTTGGCCATCTTCAATTGAATTTTTTCGGTGAACGTGGCTGGATTGTTGGAGGTGATGTCTGCCGTCAGGGTGCCGGTGATGCTCCCAGGGTCAAGCGTGATAGCCACATTGCTGAATTTCAAGCCGATTGCATCCGGATCTGTAGACAATTCGCTGGCAAACTGGGCAAACGTCTGGCCATCCATCATGAAGTTGCTGGAGGTGTCGAAAACGCCGCTGTTCTGCAACGTCGTCATGCTGGGAAGGCTGGTGGCAAACAAGGCCGCGAAACCATCGAGTTTTGCAATTACTGCCTGCAAATCGGTCACTCCCTCAGCGTTCATGCCCGACAACTTGGTGCTGTCTACCGGGGTCGCATCATCCGTTGATGTGGCGGCATTGTCTGTGGCGATAACGGCTTGGGTCAGGGCATTTTTGAGTGTAACAATATTCGTTGCCGTATCTGTCTCGACCTTGACCAGGTCAAGAACCGCATCCATACCGGAGTGATCGGCCGCGAACGAGGTACGCAGCAGGTCGATACTGTCGCTGATGCCCATGGTCGTCAGTACCGGCTCCAGCTTGGCATGAAGTGCGCTTTGGGCCGCAGCCAGTTTGTCTGCTGTTATCAGGTCGCCAATCTTGGCAATATTGGCTGGGTCGCTGAAATATGTCTCAGCCATTTGGGCGGCAATGTTCGACACCATCAGGTCAGTAAATGGCGTGACGTTGACGGTACCGCCCACGTCGGCCGTCGTTGCTGCGGAGTAGTAGGTAACGCTGGTATTGCCCACCGTACCTGCCGCCTTCAGCACGAAGGGGCCGGTCATGCCACTGACGTCGATCGAGTAGTGGCCATTTGCTTCTATGGTTGCGCCTTTGGTTGCGCCTTTGCTGTCGGTGATAAGAACGGTGCCGATGACGGCTGCCCCGCCAGCCACCGTGCCGGAGAGAGTCGTCGAGGCAGCAGGAGTTGCGGCACCACCACCACCACTACCGCAACCAGCTAATAAGATACCAGCAATTGCGCCAGCCAATGCGAGTTTCTTGAAGTTGCAAGATAACATGTCAATTCCTTGTAGAATTTTTAAGGGAGGAGATTCAAGTCCGAAGTGCACGGTGTTATGCCGCAAATGTGGCGGCATCATGAATGCCTCGTGAGGTATTTTGAAGCTGAGGCATTTTCCGGGTCTGGCAGTTAAGGTAGTGTGTGGTGAAAACGATGCCACTGTGAAATGATGGTGTTCAGACGCATCTTCTTCGGAAAGAGCTGGCTAATCAGAGGAAGTGACGTTTATTATTATTAATAGATCATTATATCGGTTCATACAGCAGTTCTCATGACACAGGATGAATTTCACGATTTTTAACATCTCTTTGCTCATGGGCCGGTTTATTCAGTGCCGTCGGAACGACTGCCGGAATCAAACGAGCGCTTAAGGCTGAAATGACGTTTTCACAACTCTTTATTGAGTATGGCGAAAGTCACGGCAAAATGAAAAAAGCCTGCTCTCCACTCCGCCTCGCAGCGACGCAGTTACTTTGAGTTTCGCGGTCATGGCTTGCCCCGACACGGACCTCCGCTGTGCTGTTTGCGTGCCCTCACGGGCGCATGGTTCCCGCTTGCACGGAGGCGACGAAACCCTGGTTCATAAGTCGCTCTTTGTGTGCAATGCCACACCAGTTCATCGTTCCCGGATCGGTGTTGAGGAGCATCCCGTCTCATCGCCTCGCCGCTTCACCATGCTGCGGTGCCTAATGAGTAATCAGTAGAAGCTTGATTTTAATCATTTCTTGTTGCGCTGCATTTTGGGTACATTCTCACAGACCTGTTGTTTAGCGCGGCATGTAGTGCAGTTTTGGGCGGATAAGCATGAAACCGCTGTCGGCGCCATGCCGCGTGTGCACTTGCCTGTTGCATGTTTGTTTCATTTGTTGCCGCTTGGCGAAAGGTCATTCCCATGAACAATCGACGATTCATGCGCGGCTTGCTCCATGGTCTCATCTATGGTGCTTTGCTGGTTGCTGGGTGCAGCGCGTTGGCGCAGGACACCGCTGAACCAAACGTGGCAGCCGCCGCTGTGGTACCGGCACATGGAATGGTTCGCCAGGGACAAGACCTGTTTCTCGGCGCCAGGCGTTTTAGTGCCGGCGGCCCTGCCTGCAATTCCTGTCACAATGTTGTCAATGACGCGGTCATCGGCGGCGGTACGTTGGCCATGGACCTGACCGAGACGTTCGAGCGCTTTGGTGCCGAAGGCATCATTGAAACCTTGCCCCGCAAAGACGCCCCGTCGCCGTTCCCGGTCATGCAGGCAGCTTACCAGGGTCGCGAAATCACGGCCGAAGAGGGCAATGCCCTGGTGGCTTTCCTGCAAGAAGTCTATGACAAGCGCGCGACGCAACAACCCAACGATATCCGCACCAAGATGCTGCTTGCCGGCATCGGCGGCGTCATCATGCTGTTGTTGCTGTTCTCCCTGATCGGGAAAGGACGCAAGCGGCGCTCGTTGAACCAGGAGATGTTCGACCGGCAGATCAAGACGGAATGACTGCTCGAATTGCGCAACAGTCGAGGGATTTACGTAGGAGACGCACATGGGCTGGATCAAAGACATCATCGCGCCGGATACGCGCAAATGGGAAGAGTTCTATCGCAACCGCTTCCAGCATGATCGCGTGGTGCGCAGCACCCACGGCGTCAATTGCACGGGCGGCTGTTCCTGGCAGATCCACGTCAAGGAAGGCATCGTCGTCTGGGAAACGCAGCAGCTCGATTACCCGCTGCTCGAGGACAAGCTGCCGCCCTATGAACCGCGCGGCTGCCAGCGCGGCATTTCCTTCTCCTGGTATTTGTACAGCCCGCTGCGCATCAAGTACCCGCTGATCCGCGGCGCCCTGGTCGACGCCTACCGTTCCGAGAAGCAGCGAGCCGGCGACCCGATGAAAGCGTGGGAAGCGCTGCAAAGCGATCCGAAGAAGCGCCAGGCCTACCAGACCGCGCGCGGCAAGGGCGGCTTCCGCCGTACCAGCTGGGACGAGGTGATGGAAATCATGGCCGTCGCCAACATTTATACCGCCAGGAAATACGGCCCGGACCGCGTCTTCGGCTTCTCGCCGATCCCGGCCATGTCGATGATCAGCTATGCGGCCGGAGCGCGCTTCCTCCAGCTGTTCGGCGGCGTCAATCTGAGCTTCTACGACTGGTATTGCGATCTGCCCAACGCCATGCCGGAAATCTGGGGCGAGCAGACCGACGTCTGCGAAAGCGCCGACTGGTACAACGCCAAGATGATCGCCGACATGGGCGCCTGCCTCAACATGACGCGCACGCCGGACTGCCATTTCTTCGCCGAGTCGCGCCACAACGGCACCAAGACCGTCGTCTTCTCGCCCGACTTTTCCATGATCAGCAAGTTCGCCGACCAGTGGGTGCCGCTCCATGCCGGTAGCGACGGCGCCTTCTGGATGGCGGTTGGCCACGTGCTGCTCAAGGAATTCCACCACGAACAGCAGACCCCGTATTTCATCGAGTACGCCAAACGCTACACCGACAGCCCGATGCTGGTGGTGCTCAACAAGGAAGGCGACCGCTACATTCCCGGCCGCATGCTGCGCGCCAACCAGCTGGCGCAGTACAAGGACATCGAGAACGGCGACTGGAAGTTCGTCAATATCGACGCCAGGACCGGCAGGCTGGTCGTGCCCAAGGGCGCCATCGGCCACAAGTATGACAAGGGCGGCGCGGGCGGCCAGTGGAACATGAAGTATGAGAACAGCATCGACGATGCCGCCTTCGAGCCACTGCTGACCCTGCTCAGCCAGAACGACGAAGTGGTGCAGACCGAATTCACCGAGTTCGGGCTGGACAAGAAGGCGCTGCGTGGCGTGCCGGTAAAGCACCTCGACAGTACCGAGGGTAGGCTGGTGGTGGCGACCATCTACGACCTGATCATGGCCCAGTACGGCGTCGGGCGCGGCCTGACCGGCGACTATCCGCCGGACTACAGCGACAAGGATGCGGCCTACACACCCGCCTGGCAGGAAATCTTCACCGGCATCGACGCCAAAACCGTCCTGCAGTTCGCGCGCGAATGGGGCAACACCGCCAGGGTCACCGAAGGCAAGTGCATGATCATCATCGGCGCCGGCGTCAACCAGTGGTACCACGGCAACCTGATCTACCGCGCCGGCGCCATGGCGCTGCTGCTCTCCGGCTGCGTCGGCAAGAACGGCGGCGGTCTCAACCACTACGTCGGCCAGGAAAAGCTGGCGCCGGCCGATTCCTGGGCGACGATCGCCCTGGCCAAGGACTGGCTGGCCGGCAATCGCCTGCAGCAGGCGCCGATCTGGCATTACATCAACAGCAGCCAGTATCGCTACGACGGGCACTTCGCCAACTACAACAGCGTGCCAAAGAACAAGCTCACCGACATGCACAATGCCGACTCGATCTTCATGTCGGTACGCAACGGCTGGATGCCCTTCTTCCCGCAGTTCAAGCAGAACCCGCTGGAACTGGGCAAGGAAGCCATCGCCGCAGGCGCCAGGGACGACGACGGAATCAAGAAGCACGTGCTGGAAAAGCTCAAGAGCAGGAAGCTCGAGTACGCGGTCGGCGACCCGGAGGCGCCGGAGAATCACCCTCGCCTGTGGTACATCTGGCGCGGCAATGCCATCTGCGGCAGCATGAAGGGCATGGAATACTGCCTCAACCACTATCTCGGCACGCATCACAACATCATTGCCAAGGACTCGCGGGAACGCCCAAGGGAGATCAAGTGGCCCGAGATGGCGGCGACCGGCAAGATGGACTTGGTGGTCGATCTCAACTTCCGCATGGACTCCTCGGCGCTGTATTCCGACATCATTTTACCAGCCGCTTCCTGGTACGAAAAGGCCGATCTCAACAGCACCGACCTGCACACCTTCATTCATCCGCTCTCGGCGGCGATCACGCCGGTCTGGGAAGCCAAAACGGACTGGGCCATCTTTCGCGATCTGGCCAGGGCGACCAGCGAGGCGGCGAAGAAGTATCTGCCCGAAGTGCAGGTCGACGTCACCATGGCGCCGCTATCGCACGACACGGCCGACGAGATCACCCAGCCGCACCTGCAGGACTGGTACAAGGGCGACTGCGAAGCCATTCCGGGCAAGACCATGCACAAGCTCGGTGTGATCCGGCGCGATTACACCAGGCTCTACGAGAAGTTCATCAGCCTCGGCGAGAACGTCAGGACCGCCGGCCTCGGCGGTCACGGCAACCACTACATGTGCGCCGAGCAGTATGACGAAATGCTGGCTTCCAGGCACTTTGCCACCGAGCAGCAAGATGACCGGACCTACCCATCGCTGAAGGACGACGTCTCGGTGTGCAACGCCATCCTGCACCTGTCCACCCTGACCAACGGCGAGCTGGCGGTGCGCGCCTA
The DNA here is from genome assembly GCF_907163265.1 of Georgfuchsia toluolica. Taxonomy (NCBI): domain Bacteria; kingdom Pseudomonadati; phylum Pseudomonadota; class Betaproteobacteria; order Nitrosomonadales; family Sterolibacteriaceae; genus Georgfuchsia; species Georgfuchsia toluolica. Next base: position 2,188,202 of record NZ_CAJQUM010000001.1, on the reverse strand, counting down.
CCGCAACATGGAGAAAAAAACTGGCCTGGAACTGACGCATATCGCCGAAGGGGCCAAGGATGTGCGTATCAACTATGGCGACCTGCAGGCGCAACCGCGCCGCTACAACTCTTCGCCGCTATGGTCTGGCCTGATGAACGACGGCAGGGCCTATGCGGCATTCACCTACAACATCGAGAAGCTGGTGCCCTTCCGCACCCTCAGCGGCCGCCAGCACTTCTACCTCGACCACGACATGTACATCGCCTACGGCGAGCATCTGCCCACCTACAAGCCTTCGCCCAAGCCGGAAGCCTTCGGCGACCTGAAGGAGACGCTGAAGGCCGGCAAGGCCAAGGTGTTGAACGTATTGACTCCGCATGGCAAGTGGCATATCCACTCGACCTACGGCGACAACCTGCGCATGATGACCTTGTCGCGCGGCGGCTACCCCACCTGGGTTTCCGAACAGGATGCCGCGGAACTGGACATCAAGGACAACGACTGGATCGAGGTGCACAACGACAACGGCGTCTTCGCCAGCCGCGCCATCGTCAGTTCGCGCATTCCGAAGGGCGTCTGCATCGTCTATCACTCGACCGAGCGCACCATCGGCGTACCCAAGTCGCAGGTGCGCGGCGGCAACAAACGCGCCGGCGGCCTGAACAGCTTCACCCGCGTGCACCTCAAGCCCAACCTGCTCGCCGGTGGCTACGCCCAGTTCTCGTATCACTTCAACTACTGGGGGCCGGTCGCCTGCAACCGCGACACGCACGTGACCATCACCAAGATGGACAAGGTCCGATTCTGAGCCGGCGCCAAGGAGATAAACATGGATATCCGTTCGCAGATTTCGATGGTGTTTCACCTGGACAAGTGCCTCGGCTGCCACACCTGCTCGGTCGCCTGCAAGAACATCTGGACCGACCGCAAGGGTGCCGAATACATGTACTGGAACAACGTGGAGACCAAGCCGGGCACCGGGTTCCCGACCAGGTGGGAAGACCAGGGCATTTACAAGGGCGGCTGGGAGAGCGTCGGCGGCTCCTTGCAACTCAAAGGCGCCGGCAAGCAGAAGGGCTTGCTCAACATCTTCCACAATCCGAACATGCCGGTGATCGACGACTACTTCGAACCGTTCACGTACAAGTACCTCGATCTGATCGAGTCGCCCGAGGACGACTGCCAGCCGGTTGCCCGACCGGTATCGCTGATCACCGGAAAACCGATGGACATCAAGATGGGGCCGAACTGGGACGACGATCTCTCCGGCACGCCCGACTTCGCGCGCAAGGACCCGAACCTGGCCAGCCTGGCGCCGGCGGAGCAGGAGGCGATGTTCCAGTTGGAGAAGATGGCCTTCTTCTACCTGCCGCGCGTCTGCAACCACTGCCTGAATCCCGCCTGCGTCGCCTCCTGTCCCTCGGGCGCGATCTACAAGCGCGGCGAGGACGGCGTGGTGCTGATCAACCAGAATGTCTGCCGCGCCTGGCGCATGTGCGTCACCGCCTGCCCCTACAAGAAGACCTACTACAACTGGAATGCCGGCAAGTCGGAGAAATGCATCCTCTGCTATCCGCGCATCGAATCCGGCCAGGCGCCGGCCTGCATGCACACCTGCGTCGGCCGCATCCGCTACATCGGTGTCCTGCTCTACGATGCCGAGCGCATCGAGCGGGTGGCGTCGGCGCCGGAAGGCGATCTGGTCAACCGGCATCTGGAAATGCTGCTCGATCCCTTCGATCCGGAAGTGATCGCCTCCGCCAAGGCCAACGGCATCGCCGATTCGACCATCGCCGCGGCACAGAACTCGCCGGTCTACAAGTTCGTCAAGGAATGGGGCCTGGCCTTGCCGTTGCATCCGGAGTACCGCACCCTGCCCTCGCTGTTCTATGTGCCGCCGCTGCTGCCGGTGATGGCCAGCATCAAGCAGGTGGATAACACCGCGCAAAACGCCAAGCTCAACGACATCTCCAAGATCTGGGAGGACAGTTGGCTCTACGACACTTCGACCGCCGACTTCTTCGGCGGCATCGACGATGCCCGCTTTCCGCTTCAGTATCTGGCCAACATGTTCAGCGCCGGCAATCTCGAGCAGGTCAAGGACCGCCTCAAGAAGCTGATGGCGATCCGCATCTACCGACGCTGGAAGACTGTCGGCGATATTTCCGAGCAGGCGGCACTGGCGGCACTGGGCAAGGTGGGTTACAGCGTGGATGCCGCCGACGGGGTCTATGCCCTGACTTCGCTGGCCAAGTTCGATGAGCGTTTCGTGATTCCCGCCGCGCATCGCGAGCAGGCCATCGAGATGCTCGAATTTACCGGCGACCGCAAGGGCAATGCCGGCTTCGGCTTCAAGGAAGACACCATGCAGAGGGGGATGTGAACGCGATGAACTATTCCCACTACACCCGGTTGGCCGAGCTGTTCGATTTTCCCGACGCCGATTACCTGGTCCGAGCCAGACAGTTGCCGGCCTTGCTCCTTGATCGCTATCCGCAGGCCGCAGCCGAGCTGCAACTCTTCCTCGATGTGATCCCCCCTTCGGCAAACGATCTGCAGGAGCTGTACACCCGCACTTTCGAGATCCAGTCGCTGACCACGCTTTCGGTCGGCTACATCCTGTTCGGTGACGATTACAAGCGCGGCGACCTGCTCGCCAACCTGAACCGCGAGCACATGCTGGTCGGCAACGACTGCCGTGGCGAACTCGCCGATCACTTGCCGAACATGTTGCGCCTGGTCCCACTGCTCCAGGATGCGGATCTCCGCGAGGAGATGGTGGCTGAACTGCTGCTGCCGGCCGTCGCGCTGATGATCCGCGAGTTCGACCCTGAGCGTGTGCAAAGAAAAGACAGGAACTACCAAAAGCATTACAAGACGCTGATCGAGACGCCGGTCGCCGACAAGAACATTTTCTGTCGCGCCTTCAAGACCCTGCTCCAGGTGATGAACCGGGACTTCGAGGCCGCCGGCGGCGGCATCCTGGCGGACATCATCGCCAGACATCAGCGTTCCGACTTCCTTGGAATGATCGAGAAGGAAATGGAAGTGGAAGCTACCGCGAACATGCACAACAACAGCGGCTGTGACCACTGATTACCGGAGAGAGGCCAAATCATGAGCGCACTCACTAATTTACTCATCGTCGCCCTGCCCTATCTGGCCGTCGTGCTTTGCGTGATCGGCTGCATCTACCGCTACCGGGTGAGCGGTTTCAAGTTTTCTTCGCTGTCCTCGCAATTCCTCGACAGCGACAAGCTCTTCTTCGGCAGCATGCTGTTCCACTGGGGCCTGCTGGTCGTCCTTGCCGGTCATCTGCTGGCCTTCCTGTTTCCCGGCTGGGTGCTCCACATCTACAGCAGTCATGCCAACCTGGTAATTTTCGAAGAAATGATCGGATTCACCTTCGGCCTGGGCGCCCTGCTCGGCCTGGTCTGGCTTTTCATTCGCCGCATGGGCAACCAGCGCGTGCGAGTGGTGACCAGCCGCATGGACATTTTCATCGAGGTGTTGCTCATCTTCCAGATTGCGCTTGGATGCTGGATCGCCTATGCCTATCGCTGGGGATCGACCTGGTTCGCCAGCAATCTCTCGCCCTATCTCTGGTCCCTCTTCAAGCTCGATCCTCAGACTGCCGCGGTGGTCAGCCTGCCCGCCCCGGTACTCATCCACATCGTGGCAGCTTTCGTCATCCTGGCGCTGATCCCTTTCAGCCGCCTGGTGCATTTCCTTGTGGCGCCCTTCACCTACATTGCGCGGCCCTATCAGCAGGTCATCTGGAACTGGGACCGCAAGCGGATTCGCGATCCCAATACGGCATGGTCCAACACGCGGCCGAAGAACAACTGAACGCCATGGAGTTCGTTCTGCATCGGGTCGACCCCGTCAACAAACAAGGCCTGCATGGACTGACGGCATTCGAAGGGCTGTCACCCATGGACCCACCCAACGCCTACGCGCCACCAAACATCGAGCCGGCGGCGCTGGAGGACATGCACCCCTTCCTGCGGCACCTGGCGGCGGAACACGTGCCATTCCTGCGCGAACTAGACGCCTTCGAAGAAACCATCCTGGACATCCGGAAAAATGGCTACACCAGGGTCGCGGATGCCCAATTGCGCCACTTTCTGAATTTCTTCAACGAGCATTTCATCGCCCATCACCGGCACGAGGAAGCCGCGCTCTTTCCCCTGCTCAAGCGGCGTCTCCTTGAAACCGGCGAACACGGTGGCGGTCCGGACCCGCAGACTCCGGTTGACCTGATGCAGGACGAGCATGTCAAAGCCATCCAGCTCGCCGCGGTGATCCTCAATTTCCTTGGCCTGGCGTTCCGCTTTCGGGATCAGCAGACACGCCTGATCATCCTCGACGCTGCGCTTGAGCAGGGAAAATTTCTGGTCGAATTGCTGCGCCTGCATGTCTTTCGCGAGGACAACGTACTCTTTCCGCTGGCGCACCGGCTAATTATGCCAGCCGAGTTCGAGCAGATGTGATCCCCCTCTGCTTGATCACCGTAACTGAAGTGGAGACACCCGCCTTGAGCGACAAGTTCCTTGTGGTACTGGTTTGCAATCCCGCATTCGGCGGGATAGAGTTTATAGGGACCATAGTGGTTTTCTCCCCTATTCAACATGCCGCGCCCGCTGACTCCACCTGATCATCCGCAACGCCATGTACTTGCCAACGAAGTACATGCGCGACCACTCGAACCGCTGTCAATACCGGGGCGCGTGGTTTACCTCGCAGTACTAATCGAGCCTGCAGAGCGGTCCGCCGAGCACGCGCAGCTCACCTTGCTGTGCGAGAGCTACGCCGCCGCTGCGCCGCCGGTGGATGCGATTTACTACAGCGTGAACCTGGGCGCGCTCCGATTGCGTTGGGAAAAACACGCCGAGTTTTCAAGTTACGCCTTCCATGGCGATGGTGAGGTATCCGCCGAATGGCTCGCCGCTATTCCGGGCCGAACCTTGGTGTCGGCAATTGCCAAGGTTCATGCGCGCAGTCAGTCCGACCCGGACGCGACGCATATTGCAGCACTCTTTGAGCACAACGATGTGGTCGGCGCCGACATCGGCGCTGGTGTAGCTCATGTATTCAGTGACTTTCGCATTCATCCTGACGGCTATCTCCGCTTTGAGGTATTCGACCACGGGTTATCGCGACGCCAGGCAGGACGCACGGTGCAGCGGCTGTTCGAGATTGAAACCTATCGCATGATGGCATTGCTCGCGCTGCCGGTGGCTCGCACAATGGCCCCGCAACTGCGCGAAATGGAGCGCGAAGTCGCGTCACTCGCCGCTCTGATGGCCGGACAGGCGAGTACCAGCGAACAGTTGCTCGATGCTCTCACTGGCATGGCAGCACGCCTGGAAAGAGACATTGCCGAGTCGCGCTTCCGCTTCGGCGCGGCACAAGCTTATTACGACCTGGTACTCGCGCGCATCGCCGAGTTGCGCGAGCGTCGGCTTCCGGGAACCGAAACACTTGGTGAATTCATGGCGCGGCGCCTCGCCCCTGCCATGGCTACCTGCGAGTCGGTAACGCGGCGCCAGCTTGAGTTGTCCGAGCGCATCGCACGCGCGAGCAACCTGCTTTCCACCCAGGTTGGCATCGTACGCGAGCAACAGAACTCCGAGCTGCTCGCTTCGATGAATCGTCGCGGCCGATTGCAGCTGCGTTTGCAGGAGACCATCGAAGGGCTGTCGGTCATTGCCATTACGTACTATGCGGTCGGCCTCGTGGGCTACGGCGCGAAAGCGTTAACCCACGCCAACTGGCCACTCGATCCGGATATCGCGATGGGTGTCTCAATTCCAGTCATAGGCCTGCTGGTGGCGCTCGGACTACATTACGTGCGCCGAACGATCATTCGCGTCGAAGACAACGGCATCCCTGCGGAGAGCAAGCACTGAACGACGGGAATCGGTCGCGTCGTGACGAAACGAAAAGATCACACTGCGGTTCGTCATGATTTATTACCTGCGGCCGGAGTATGTTCATACCGGACGTTGGTGCGTCAAGAGGCCAATTCCGGCAATGGCCGAGCAGCTACCACATGTCGCCAATGCAAATGCTATTTGGTAATCGTGCGAAGGCGAGCAATCAAGAAAAGGCACAGCGGCAGGGTGGCACGGTGCTATGAGAGGCTTTCCGGAACGGTGGGGTAGGGATTTTGCGCCCCTTCTATCGTCCGGAAACTCTTCAAAACAACCCTGCCACCTTGCCGCGTAGCCAGAACTTGATATAGCGAAAGTAATGGCTTTGGCTTTGAATACTCCTTAACCCAGTCGGGCTTGTCACTTTTGGGCCACTTTTCGTGATTCACCAGGGAGACCAACTTCTTCCTGCCTCGCCGAGTAGCAACGCGACGGTTAGCTGGCTGACACTGGCGGTGAAACCCTCTTGCCATCACCGTCGTGTTGGTTCGTGCAGTGTGGTCGCAGTGATACCCTCTTGCACCCACCAGCCACGCTTCCCGTCCCCGGACTTTCGCAATTGCGATCCCGAAGTGGCTCCAAAATGCAAAAATCCCAACCGCATTGGCCGGGCCAAGTAGAAGAAACGCAACAAAAAGATAATTGGTGGGTTGTGACAGATTCCAACTGTCGACCTACGGATTAAGGGCTATATTTTCTGTAATTAAACCGACGTCTTGACCCGCCTTCACTCGCTAATGCTCATGGAGTAGTCCCACACTTGCCGCTTGGCACTATTCATTTATCTGCCATGAGCTTCCACTTGCTATCATACGTCATCAGGCAGCATCCGGCCATGAACGGTCCTTTAGGAGTTCTCTCCATGGAGATCATCTGGAAATGCCAAAAGCTCTACGTCGGTGCCCCCAAATATTGGAGATGTTATACGGATACAGAAAAAAATAATCCAATTGCAGTTCATGCTATTAGATTACGATAATGCTGCCATCAATAATAATTGTTATAGAGACCCATGGGGCCGTGTAAACACTATTAGACAGAACAACAAACCAAACTACAGGAGGTACTACGATGATCCCGGGAAAATTGCTGGAAATTTTGAAACAGGATGGGGTTGTTGCCATTGCGACACTGGGGAAGGATGGGCCGCATATGGTGAACACCTGGAATAGCTACATCAGAATATCGTCAGACGAACGATTGTTCATTCCTGCAGGTTACATGCATCAGACAGAGGTTAATATTGCCCACGACCCCAATGTGCTAATTACGCTGGGGAGCAGCAAGGTTGAGGGCTTGCATGGGGCAGGTACCGGTTTTTTGATCAAGGGTAAGGCCATCTTCATAACATCTGGACCTGATTTTGATTTCATGAAAGCAACGTTTAGTTGGCTGCGAGCCACCTTGGCCGTTACTATCGATTCTGCTACTCAAACTTTGTGAAGGTGAGTAGAGAGTGTGTATGTACGTTGCAGTTTCGTGGCTTCTGCAGGCATGGGACAATTGCAAATCATAACTAAACTGTCTAACAATGTGCTTCACCTGACGTGCCACGCAGGTGAGCACTGGCGTTCCTGAATGGCAGTTGTCTGAAACATTCAACGGCTGCAGTGGGTCGTAAAGTGTCAAGCGGGGGTGTCTGAATTGAAGCGGTAAGAGACTTTTCCACGGTACCGCCGCCTTACCATTTGGCCAAGCCCTTGAAATTCTGGTGGGTTGTCGGAGATTCGAACTCCGGACCTACGGATTAAGAGAGGCGGCCGGTGATCTTTACACTTTATAATCATAACGTTATAAGACGTTTTCAAACTGGACTACAAAGTGGACATGCAAGAATCACCATAAAACTGCCACTTAACGAGGTAAATAATAAGCACTGAGCCGCTGATCGCCAACCTGTGTTTTAGAACAATTCAAGTCTAACCTAAATCCCTAATAGTTTTCATATTTCCTTATCACTCCTGCCAAACCCTTGCGATCCGTGGGCCTACAACCCACCAAAACAGTGGTAGGAGAAAAAATCATAATGTCATATATTTGGATCACCGTTTTTTTGGGGGATTCCAGAAATGGCACAGGCAAAAACACTCAGCGACAGAGAGCTAAAAATCGTGCTTTCTACTGTCGCACAAGGCAGGCATGCCGCCAGAAATCGAGCAATGGTGCTGATGAGCTTCTGGGCAGGCATGCGGGCTGGCGAGTTAGCAGCCCTAAGAATGAGCGATGTAGTTGTTCCAGATGGAACAATCAAGGCAGAGATTCGTCTGGAAGCAGATCAGACCAAGGGTCAGCGGGGGCGAGTTGTCATGCTTGGAGACAAGCTCAGGAAGGAAATGGCAGTCTATCTTGCATCCCTTGGCTACCCGCCCGATGACGGGCCATTTTTCTATTCCCAGGTGATGCGCTCAGGGTTATCTGCGAACACTGTGGCCCAGCTTTTCCTGCAAATCTATGAGGCGGCAGGGGTGCAAGGGGCCAGCAGTCACAGCGGCCGCCGCACATTCATTACAACTCTTGCCAACAAAGGTGTCGGTGTGCGGGTGTTGATGGCTCTGGCAGGACATCGGCACATGAGCACCACGCAGCGGTATATCGACTTGAACGACGAAATGCTCAAGGTGGCAGTAAATCTGGTCTAGCAGCCGACAAATAAGCCTGGAAGCACAAGATAGAATCGTCGCAGAAAACCGAGGTGGAAATGGCTAAAAGAACATTTGTAGAATTTTGCGCGGGAATTGGAGGGTTTCGCCTCGGCCTTGAGGCTGCGGGATGGGAGTGCATTTACTCAAACGAGGTTGATAGTGAGTGCGAGCGCACCTACTCAAGCAATTTTGGAACAGGCTTTAGCTCAAAAGACCTCCTAACACTGAATGCTAAGCAAGTGCCTTATGCTGATTTGCTTTGCGCTGGATTTCCTTGTCAGCCGTTTTCAATTGCTGGGAAACGACTAGCCACAGAAGATCCGCGCTCAGCTGTCTTGCCGAAGCTACTAGAAATCATAGGCGAAACAAAGCCAAGAGTTGTCCTCCTAGAGAATGTCTCCCATTTTGCGAAACTTCACAGTGGTGAGCATATGCGGGCATTGGTTAAGGCACTTTCCGAACTTTCGTACGAAGTCCACTTTGAGCTCCTCAACGCAAAATACTTTGGCATTCCCCAAAGCAGAGAGCGGATTTTTATTGTCGGTATCCGTAACAAAACGACACCGCATCACTTCTCCTTTACGAAGGATACGCGGCGAAGGAAAAAGTTAAGTGATGTGCTGATCGCCGGTGACAACTCTATCCCGATCTCCCTGAAGTGGCAGCGCTATATTGACTACTACCTTGGGCACATCACTAGCAAAGATATTGGCTTTGCAATCCCCAAGACTAGGACTGCGATAGAACGGAGTGATGCTACTGCCGACCTTGGCAATTGCGTTCTACAAATACGGTCAAGCGGAATACGGGCAATTTCCCTATCTAGCCAATTTCCCACATTTGCCGTTAGTCACAGTGGTGGTGGCGCGATGATCCCTGTCTTTACAGGGGAACGCAGGCACTTGTCCTTAGCAGAGATGACGCGCTTGATGGGGTTCCCTGATTCGTTCAAATTCCCTGTATCGAGAACAAATGCAATAAAGCAACTTTCCAATGCAGTTTGTCCGGAAGTTATAACCTCAATCGCTCACGACATCGAAAGAAGCTTACTTTCGCTTGGACGGAATTCGGTTGTCAAAATGAGCTGACATTCGATCCCGAACGTCTTCCTTGGTTGGGCTTATTAAGGAAGTGGTTTCGGGAAAGGCTAGTGCACAATTTTTGCAGTCAGCTACAGTGCAGATATTGCAGATTTGCCACTTGGACTTGTTGCAATAAAAGCAAAGAAGCTGGTAATTGTCCAATGAATCACTGCCGCCACCTTTCTCAACGGGATGGCGATGATCTGCTACTACCCGTCGATGATCCCGTGCAAAAGTGTTTGTAGTTATGCTTGTTCGAATGAAGAGCAACGATCCACAAAAATTACAGCGGCCATGCTGCGCCTGTAACAAATCAGCCGCATCAACCTTGGTTGGAGCTTTTCTGAGTGCTTTATGCCTAACTTCAAACAGGCGATCATGATGTTCACGGTCTAGTCGGTATCCTTGGCTCCGCCCAACCTTGTCTCCACCCGTGTTATCGATGAAAGTAAAGCCTTCTTCATTCCACAACTCGCTAAAAGGCTTATTAGCGTCGCCGTACGAGTCCTGTACAAGGCCCTCAGGGAGCTTTGCGCCAAGGATTTTGCGAATGTCTGGGATTGTTGAATTGCCAGCAGCAATATCAGATTCGGCTCCTACGCCTTTGTGAATGAGAACGAGCAACGAAACAATCGTCCGTCGCTTTGTGAGATGAATCGTTCTTCCATCTAAGAATTTAATCTCATAACCCGGTCTATCAGCCGAGGCGGACTTTCCGATTGTCTGAATCTGGCTGAGTGTCAAGTATTTTGGGCTTTTCATATTCAAGGCGAGTAGGTCCAAGTTGGTTTTGTCGCTAAGAGCCTGTACGCGCTGCCCACCATAAATTGAGCGCTTCCATTACTGCACGCGATCTAACCTTATTTGACGGTGACCGAGGACCAACCACGCCTTTATGTTCAACAGCGCAGTTCCATGTTTCGTCATCACCGCTCCCCTCGCGCAATGCAAGAATTCGGATGGAATTCCCTTTGCCTCGATCTTCTGCGCTAAGCCATACATCCAAAGCATAATTTCTAGACGTAGGGGCGCTAGTGGTTGATTTCCACTGCCAATGCTTTTCGCACTTCTTTCTTACTAGTTGGCGTATAGCTGCGATATCAAGTGTGCTGGACGTAGGTTTCGTCATTGTCGCTATCGATCCAAATCAATGCATGCCTATCAATTTTCGCGAAGAATATTGAAATCCTTCCGCGATACTTTTCTGCAACCAGACTGAAGAGACGTGCCCCATTTCTGCCTGTTCTGCGGGACAAACGAAAGTTCATCAAGCTTCGCTCTGAAGGACACGGGCGATTGGTAGATCATGATGGAATCAAACCTAAGGTAACGCACGGGAAGTTCAGTCAGTAGATTATTTGAAAGTCTTCCATTAAACGGGGCAACCGTCATTACTGTCGCCTCGCCGACAACATGTTGTGCGTTGCTTCGCCTTCCCGCTAGGTAGAACAAACAGCGGTCGCCAACATTTATTGCAGCGCGATTGCGCGTCCCTTGATATAGATCCCAATGATTGCTCGCTAAGCGCGCTTGAACCACGTCTAACGCAGGAACCAACTTGCCTTGGATATCTTCGGCATCATTTGCCACGAGAATATAGTAACTAACTGGCATGGACTCCCTTTATATCCGCCATGGGTACATCTACTGGGCACCGACAAGGATACTGCATAGAATTGATGTTCAACTTGGGTAATGCTCAATACCGTGTTCCTACTTGGCTTGAGCCACTTGGCGCATGTCTACAATGTAAGGCTGTTCGCTACCGCTCCTCCTCACACTTTCCAGCTTGTCACATCAATCTTCTTCTGGATCGCAGACTTGTTTGGTGAATTCTTGGCTATAGAACGTATTTGCCCCCCGACCCGTCCATCAGCAACCTGAACATTTTCAAAACTTGATTTGAGGGCCGCGAGCTTTAGTGATCGCCGAACTCCAGTCAGCCACTCAACGCCACCGTCCGGGTCCCTATTCCCCGACTTTGACATCTTGAGCCTGGGTACCGCCAAAGGATCGGGTGTGGGAGCCTTTTCGGGCGAAAGACTGAATTCCCGATCCAACCACATCACCAAGTCAGGTTGATTGCCCAAAGCCTCAGTCAGTACTACAAGCGCAGCTTCATATGCACTTTCTGACTGATGATATAGCCCCTGCCTGACTCGCGGATCGCCATCAACAACCATGCTCTCAGCGCGCACGTAGAGGAAATCTGCCCGTTTCAGGCGGGCAATGTATGGCCTGAGCGTGGCTGGAACCTCAACAAGCTGGGCTTTCAAGTCCCGACGCTGCTCTACCTCAGCCTCATACCTGTCCCACTCGTCAGCAGTAAGGACTAGCTGCAAGTCACGCCGCGCCACGTCCTTCCCTGTTTCAAGCCACCCGATCAGGGTTTGTAGCCTTCGCAGTCGCTTGCTCTTGTTCATGGGGAAATAGACAACAAAAATTCATGCATTATTTTGCATGAAAAGTTCCTGTCTATTTCACCTGCTGAGAAATTTCTAGCCTGCCATGGACATAAATACTAAATATATTTGGAAGGGCAAAGCCACCATGAGGGCGTTCAACTACATACCTGACAGAAACAGACTGACAAACGAGCTAGTTCGCTGGCTGTCGCCAAATGATCAAGGCTATTTCATCAGCCTGAATTCTCTTGTCACGCTGAATGACGCAAGTGATTCTCGGTTTGAGCATGAAATGTTCAAGCTACAGCCCAAGATCACCAAGCTCTGCGGTTTTTTGAAAGAGTATTGCTATGGCAATGGCTTTCGCCGCAGCCGTGACGAGAGCCTGATTAAATGCGTTCTAGCCTATGAGATCGGCCAGGACAATGGGCGCCTTCATGTCCATGTGGTTGGGGCACATGATGGGACTACAAACAGAACAGCAGACGATGTGCAGAAGTTCATGAGCCGCAAGTGGGCAAAGCTCATGAAGATTGACGATCATGAGGGCTTTGCCCACGTTGAAGCAATCGACGTTCTAAGAGATCGAGTTTGGTATGTCACTAAGCAATCGCGATTCCTGTCGCGCTGGCATGGCGAATCCACGCTTGATTTGGCCTGATTTGTGACGCTTGCAAGTTAAGAGAAATTGCCCTTCTGGCAGTGGATCGGCGGCACCTTTTGTTATGAAGAATCAGTGAAAGGCATGCGACGAAAGGGCGCAGGATTTATTTTGTCAAATGCAATATCAATCACAACCAACAACAGAGGAAAAACATGCTGACACTAATCAAATTCATCCAGCTACCTGAACAGGAGCGACTGTCCCTGATGAAAAAGAATGTCGTACAGGCAGACGCGACAGATCACAACATGAAAAATCTGCTTGACAGCAAGCTTATGTCATTCAAGAAATATGCCCAGAACTGGCTCAACATCATTACCAAGTACGCAGACTATCAACTAAATAAAGATGCAGTGGCAACCGATTCAAAGGCCGCTGCGTCACGATCGGATTCAGAGCCCGTTCAAGATCAGCATCATCAACCAACAGGAGAAAGCCATGCCTAGACAACTTGTCCATGATCACTGCACCAGCATCAGAATGCCTTGGAACTGGCATACCAACATGACAGAAATCGCCAAAAAGTTTGGCATCTCGCATTCAGAGATTTATCGGCAGGCAGTCCAGCATTTCCTGCGCGTGCGAAAGCCAGAACATGCCTCTAATGGAAAGTAGTCCAGCAACTCCGCAGACGATCCACAACCACAATAGTAAGGAGAAAAACATGCATTTCACAAGCAGCCCACAACACCCGGACAACTCCATCGTGCTCCACCAAGAGGACGATAAAAACTACCTGCTTGCTTTCCGCGATACTGCCGTTGCGGTGGATTGGCTTACTTCACTTACCAACATGTCACACAAGCACAAGCGCACGCGGGAGATCGTGCAGAAGTTGGGCGAGATGCTTTACATGATACCCGCACAACACACCCGCAAGGGCAAGGTGAAGGTTAGCGAGAATCACTGACCGATAGCTAGGCTGGAGGCTTGTTTGCCGCTGCCTTGGCCTTGCGACCCTCCGCCGCTTTTTCTGGATCATGGCGGCGACCAGCCAACACGTCAGCGGCCATGGCGGCGGTTAGATGACTGTAATGTTTTTCAATCATGGCAACCGAGGTTCCCATTTGCACTGCCAGTGTGTGAATGTCTAATTTGTCAATCACTATCCTGGTGGTGGCGTACATATGGCGGAGGCTGTATAGCGAGCGACTGTCGCCTTGCTTATCCTTCAATAACCCATGCTCCACCAGATAGTCATTGAAGACCTTGTAGAGATTCTCTGACCGTTTGCCGTTGCGCATCCTGAACACATACACATCAAGCTTTGCCTTCAACAGTTCATCAAAACTCATCTTTGCCAATTCTGGAAAGCGGCTCTGATTGCGCTTGAAGAAAGTCTCGCATCGATGACGGGCGACAAATTCACGCTTGCCTGTTTTACCATCCACTGCAACACTCAGATAAGGGTCGCCGTTCCTGTCCTTTGCCCAACTGATGTGCTTCCATTTCAGGTTGTATGCTTCTGTACCTGTTCGCATGCCAGTATTGGCAAGGATCATCACATAATCCCAAAGCAATTCGCGGATTTGCTTGCTTCTTTCACTTGTCGCTTTATCCACCCAGCGCCATAGGGTGTTACCAATCTTCCGCCATTCGTCGTAGCTGAAACTTGGACGGCGTTCACTCTTTCTGCCAACAGCCCGCATGGCAGGAACCTTGGCGTGCAATATCCAGCCATTGGCAATTGCTGTTTCAAATACTCTCCGCAATGCTGCATTGTGATTGAGCAGTGTGCTGGCCGCTGGCGATCGTTTCATCTGCTGTGCTCGCCATGCCTCAAACTGCATCATGTCTGCGTCGTTGATTAGATCAATGTGCTTGCTGCCAAAGTATGGAATGAAATATTTCTCTAACGCCTGCTTGTAGTCCTTGTGAATCGCCTTTCCATGACCCGCAGCCTTGGCGTTTTCAAGTTCTGCGATGGTCAGCCTAGCAACATCCTTGAAACGCCGCGATACGGGGCTCTGGCCGGTTTTAAATCTGAACCTAGCCTCATCGTATGCCTCGCCTGCAATTCGCCTCGCCTCGTCAAGGCTGGCGCGTTTGGTGGATAAGTTATGCCATGCACCATCGGGGAGTTTGAACCTGGCCTGCCAGCGACTACTTTCAGGCCGCTTGTAGAGGACAACCTCGCCATCTCTGAGCTTGTGTAGCTGGTCTGGCAAGGCATAGCCCTCGATCTTAGTGGCACAGCATGGACAATCAATCATGCTATCACCCCGCGCCGCCGTTCGCTGTCATCGCGGTGGCAGACAATCCACCATAGTTTTCGCTCTCGCCAAATGAAAAGTGGGGTAAGAGTGGATATGACAAAAAGATTAAAAAGAAAAAGCCCAACCAGGCTAACTACCTGATTGGGCTTATTATTTGGTGGGTTGTGAGTGGCTCGAACACTCGACCTACGGATTAAGAGTCCGCTGCTCTACCAACTGAGCTAACAACCCCGAAAAACAGGCGGCGATTCTACCATCGCTGTCATTGCTTTGGAACCTGTCGCGCTACATCAGCACAATGTCGAACTGTTCCTGGGTATAGCTGGATTCGGCATGTAGCGAGATGGTGCGATTGATGAAGTCGGAGAGCATCGCCAGCGCCTGTGATTCATCTTCATGAAACAGGTCGATCACGCTGGGCGCGGCGACGAGGCGGAATTCTCGGGCGTTGAACTGGCGCGCTTCGCGCAACAGCTCGCGCAGGATTTCGTAGCACATGGTTCGCGCGCTCTTGATCTCGCCGCGGCCGCCGCAGGTTGGACAGAGCTCGCAGAGGATGTGGGCCAGCGACTCGCGCGTGCGCTTGCGCGTCATCTCGACCAGGCCGAGACCGGTGAACCCATTCACGGTGATGCGGGTGCGGTCGCGGGCGAGGGCGCGGTTGAGTTCCTCCAGCACGGCGCGGCGATGCTCTTCCGAATCCATGTCGATGAAATCGGCAATGATGATGCCGCCCAGGTTGCGAAGGCGCAATTGGCGCGCGATGGTCTGCGCCGCTTCGAGGTTGGTCTTGAAAATGGTGTCGTCGAAATTGCGCAGCCCGACAAAGCCGCCGGTGTTGACGTCGATCGTGGTCATCGCCTCGGTCTGGTCGAAGATCAGGTAGCCGCCGGACTTGAGATCGACGCGTCGCGCCAGCGCCCTCTCGATTTCGTCCTCGACGTTGTGCAGGTCGAACAGCGGCCGTTCGCCCGTGTAGTGCTCCAGCAGTGGTAGCACTTGCGGTACGTACTCGCTGGCGAAGGAACTCAGTTTCTGGAAGTTTTCGCGCGAATCAACGACGATCGCGCTGGTGTCATGCGTGACGAGGTCGCGCAGCACGCGCTGCCCCAGCGTCAGATCCTGATGCAGCAGCGCCGGCGTCGGCGCGGTGGCGGCGCGCTGCCGCAACTCATTCCAGAGGCGGCGCAGATAGGCGATATCGGCGCGCAATTCCTCATCGTTGGCCGCTTCGGCAATGGTACGCACGATGAAGCCGCCGTTCTCTTCGCCTACCAGCGACTGGATGCGCGTGCGCAGTTGCTCGCGCGCCGACTCGTCGCCGATGCGTTGCGAAATGCCGATGTGCCTGTCCTGGGGCAGGAACACCAGCAGCCGCCCGGCAATTGATATCTGTGTGGACAGGCGCGCGCCCTTGGTGCCGATCGGATCCTTGAGCACTTGCACCAGCAGCGACTGGCCTTCAGTGAGAATGCGTTCGATAGGCCGCGCTTCGACGTTGCCGAAACCGTTGCCGCGCTGTTCTTCCCAGATGTCGACGACATGCAGAAACGCGGTGCGTTCCAGGCCGATTTCGATGAAGGCCGACTGCATGCCGGGCAGCACGCGCACCACGCGGCCGAGATAGATGTTGCTCACCAGGCCGCGGCTGGAAGTGCGCTCGATATGCAGTTCCTGCACCACGCCATTTTGCAGCAGGGCGACGCGGGTTTCCTGCGGCGTGAAGTTGAGGAGAAAACTTTCGCTCATACAACTATCCCGAATTGCTTCAGCAGCAGTACGGTGTCGCACAGCGGCAGGCCGACGATGCCGGAATGCGAACCGCGTATCTCTTCGATGAAAGCAGCGGCGCGGCCCTGTATCCCATATGCGCCGGCCTTGTCGTTGGCTTCGCCGCTCAGCACATAGCGCCGGATCTCGTCGGCATCGAGGCTGCGGAACGACACCTCGCTGATGTTGAGACGGTGTTCGAGTCGAATCTGGTCGGTAACGGCAATCGCGGTGAGCACGCGGTGCCGGCGTCCGGAAAGGCGGGCGAGGATGCGTTGCGCATCGGCGTTATCGGTGGGTTTGCCGATGATTTCGCCATCGAGTTCAAGCGTGGTGTCGGCCGCCAGCACCGGGCGTGGCAGCAGTTGGCGTACCCGAAGCAGGCGCGCGGCAAACTCGGCTTTGGCGCGTGCCACGCGCACCACATAGTCTTCGACGTGTTCCTGCGGCAGCGGTGTTTCATCCACTTCGACATCGGCGCGCGGCGCGGCACGGAACAGCAGCAGGTCGAAGCGAACGCCGATCTGCGCCAGCAAATCGCGGCGGCGCGGGCTGCGTGAAGCGAGATAGATGCGCGAATCAAAGGCGGCCATGGCTACTCGCGATGATAAGGGTGGCCGCGAATCACGCTGCTGGCGCGATACAGCGCTTCGGCGAGCATGACGCGCACCATGGCGTGGGGCAGGGTGAGGCCGGAGAGCCGCACCCGTTCGGCGGCTTCCTGCTTGAGCGCGGGATCGAGTCCGTCCGGACCGCCGATCAGGAAGGCGGTGTCGCCGCCTTCATTCATCCAGCGTTGCAGGCGTTGCGCGAGATTCTGCGTGGTCAGTTCCGCGCCGCGCTCGTCAAGGACGATGGTACGGCAGCGCGGCGGTAACGCACCACGCAAACGCTGCGCCTCGGCGGCCATCATGCCAGCGACGGTCTTGCCTTCGCTGCGCGGCTCGGCCTTGACCGCCGCCAGTTCCAGCGGCAGTTCGCGCGGCATGCGTTTGGAATAGTCGGCGAAGCCTTCTTCCACCCAGTTTGGCATGCGGGTACCTACAGCCGCAATCACGAGTTTCACACGACCTTCGCTTTTGCAGGGGACCGGACTCTCTTCGCCCTTGCGCCGGAAGGCGCCAAACAGTCACCTCCTCCGCCTGGCGGGGGAGGCTGGGAGGGGGTGTTCTGCCTTTTCCCTTTAGGGGCGGGCACAGCCCGTCCCTCGCTTGGCGAGGGATGCCGGGAGGAAGTGCGCTTTGATTCCCCCTTGGGCTGGGGCCTGGCCCCAGCCCAGAGCTCTTCGAGGTTGTAATAGGCGCGTACGGCGGGCTGCATCACATGCACAACGATGTCGCCGAGATCGATCAGCACCCACTCGCCACCGTCCTCGCCTTCGAGGCCGATCACGCCGCCGCCGGCTTCCTTGACCTTGTCATGGACGCTGCGCGCCAGCGCCTTGACCTGGCGCGTCGAGTCGCCGCTGGCGACGATGATGCGGTCGAACAGGGAGGTGAGCTTGGTGGTGTTGATGACTTCGATGTCTTTCGCTTTGACGTCTTCGAGCGCGTCTACGGCGAGTTTCTGTAGTTTGCGGATATCCATTCAGTGGCCGGAGTAAAGGTGGTTGTTGGCAATATAGTCGAGAACGGGCTTGGGCAGCAAATCCTGGATTTCCTGTCCGGCGGCGAGCCGGGCGCGAATCGCTGAAGCCGAGATGTCGAGCGGGGTGATGGCAAAGGTGATGATGCATCCAGCGGCTTGTGCAGTCAGGCACGAATAATCGCCACTGCGTCGGCGCAGGTATTCCTCGTGCAGCTTGCCGTCCAGCGCTTGCGCATCCAGCGCATAGCCGGGCCGGGTGGCGATGGCGATGTGGGCCAGCGCAAACAGTTCGCGCCAACGATGCCATTTGCTTAGTCCATGAAAGGCATCGGCGCCGAGCAGCAATACCAGCGGCCGGGCGCCGTGAATGGCACGCAGGCGCTGCAAGGTGGCGACGGTGTAACTCGGCGCGCTGGAGCGGACTTCGCTGTCGTCGATCGTGAATTGGGGGTAGCCATTGAGGGCAAGCGCCACCATGGCCAGCCGTTGTTCGGCTGAAGCCTGGGGGCGATCCCGATGCGGCGGATTACCGGCGGGAATCCATAACACCTGCACGAGACCGAGATTGGCACAGGCGTCTTCGGCGAGTTGCAAGTGCGCGCGATGTACGGGATCGAAAGTGCCGCCGAGAATGCCGATCGGCTGTTCAGTCATTGGTTGACGCTACGGCAGTGGTGAAAATGTCGCGGTAGCTGATATAGCTGCCGGCAAGGAAGATGGGCAATAAGAAAATTATCATCAGCACCTCCACCACCTTCGCCACGATCTGACCGAAGTTCTCCGATATCTGTACCGCAAACACGGCCAGCGTGGTCGCCAGCAGCGTTATTGCCGCAAGTGCGAACGCATAGACCACAAAGGCGCGCCAGTTGCGCAAGCAGGCGACGAGGCTGAAGAACACCGATTTCAGCGGCGGCAGCTCATGCCAGCCGGTCAGCAGCGGCGCGAACCAGAATGCCAGCAGCAGGGGCAACGACAGCGCCGCCGCCAGCGCCAGCGCCGACAACAGTTGGTCGGGCTTTTCGGTATCCGGTTTTATGCCAAAGGCAAACATGAGCAGCATCACCAGCAGCGAACCGGCGAGTTGCAGCGCGCCGAGTTTGAGCAACTCGCGGCGGCGCGTGCGGATGCCGGCCAACAGGTCGGGCGGCGGCCCGCGGCGGCCGGTTGCGGCGATGCCGCGACAACCGTTGGCAATAGCCAGAACGAGCATGGGTTGCAGGACGGGAAACAGCACGCCGCCGACACCGGCCGGCAACAGCAGCATCACGGTGAACGCCATCAGGTAGAGAAAAGCGAGCAGGGTCAGCAGCGGCGGGTTGGCACGAAACAGGCGATAACCGGCAACAACCCAGACAATGCCCTGACGGGCTGGCAAACGACGCGCCTGCATTTAGCGTGAAAGAACGTAGAACAAGAGATTTGTCTGAATCGAGCGCAGCGAGCAAGTTGAAAGCCCCGCCTTGGGGCGGGGTTGGGGGTGGGGAGCGTTCAATTTGCCTTTGCGTATTTTCATCATCAGTGGTGCAACAATCATTGCAAGAGCGTCAGTGAAATATATCGCGGTAGGAGAGATAGAGGGACGTCGCGACGAGCGGGACGACTACCAGCAATCCCACCACCGTGATGGCGACAATGCACATCAGCACAAAGGCGAGAATGCCGTAGATGGTGATGGAGAGCCAGTTGTGCAGGCAGGCTTTGAGGCTGTTTTTCATGGCGGCGAGCGGCATCATGCCGTCGAAGAACACCAGCGCCGGAGCGAACCATAGCGCCATGATGAGCGGCGGCAGCAGCGACAACGTTACCAGGAACGCCAGCAGTATACTGCCCAGCGCCAGACCGATGCTGGCGCCGCTGGTCGTAGCTGCCGCATCGGCATCGGCGATATGCATGAGCGCGGAAAACGCGCCCGTGCCGCCACCGATAAAGACGATGACAAAGGCAATTGCGCCGATGGCAGCGAGGGCGCCGAGCGTGAGCAGGCCAACCATCACCAGATTGCCGGTGCAATGGCGAAAGCCCGCGAACAGGGCCTCGAAGGGTGGCACGGCGCCGCTCTCGGCAATGCGGCTGGCTTCCAGCAGACCTGCCGCCAGCACTGGCAACAGCAACATATGGGCAACGATGCCCAAGGCTGGTACCAGGCCAAGCAGGACGTGGATCACGGCAAACACGACGCCGATTGCGATCCACACGGCGGGCGCCGCCATGAACAGCTTCCAGCCGCCGGAGAGCCATGCGGTGGCCTGACTGGAATCGACAATATGCGGCTCGGGATGGACGTCGTAGGTTGTCATTGAGGCGAAATCAGAAACGCTTGATCACCCACATCGGCGGACGCGTGCCGGAGGTGAGCGTGTCCTTGCGGGTCATGACGCCGTCACCGTGTTCGTCCACCAGATAATAGGGCACGCCATGCGGCGGCGTGACCTTGATCATGTATAGCTTGCCGGAAAGGCGGTATTCCTCGACCTTGTCCTCGCCGCGCTGGATGATGGTGACCTGCGGTTCCAGTTCTTCGTCGGACGCGCCGGCGGGTATCGGCGGAGGTTCCGGAATGGGCTGCAAGCCCGGCGGCAGAGCGGGTGTCTGCGCCGCGGCGGACAGCGCAAACAGGGCGAACAGCAGGAACAATACTCGGCGCATAGAATGATCCTTTGCAGTAGATAAGCCCATTTTACCCTCACAGATTGAGTAACAATTCGTGTTCTTCCGGCAGACGCGGGAAACCGCGCTTCTCGTAATGGCTGAAGATGGCATCGACGATGAGTTTCGGTTCGTCGATGACCTGGATCAGTTTCATGTCCTCCGGGTGAATCATTTTTTCGGCGACAAGCCGCTCGCGGAACCAGTCGAGCAGGCCGCTCCAGTATTCCGTGCCGACCAGGATGATCGGGATGTGTGGCGACTTGTTGGTCTGGATCAGCGTCAGAGCTTCGAGCAGTTCATCGAGCGTACCGAAGCCGCCCGGCATGACGACATAGGCGCGCGCCATGCGCACGAACATGTATTTGCGCGCGAAGAAGTGCTTGAACGATTGCGAGATGTCCTGATAGGCGTTGTTCGCCTGTTCCATCGGCAACTGGATGTTGAGGCCGATGCTGACGCCCTTGCCCCCGAACGCGCCTTTGTTGGCGGCTTCCATGATGCCGGGGCCGCCGCCGGAGATGACCGAGAAACCCGAGTCGGACAACAGGCGCGCGATTTTTTCCGCGAGCTGGTAATAAAGCGAATCGGGCGCAAGGCGGGCGCTGCCGAAAATCGAAACAGCCGGGCTGACGCGCTTCAGGCGTTCGGTCGCCTCGACGAATTCTGACATAATGCCGAACACTCGCCAGGCCTCTCTGGCTGTGATATCCGGCGCGGTTTTCCACGGGTCGTACTGTTTTGGCAGCTTGTCGTAAACACTCATATCTTCTCCATGCCATCCTTATTACTCGTTGACGGATCGTCATATCTTTATCGCGCCTTTCACGCGCTGCCCGACCTGCGCAACAAGGCGGGCGAGGCGACCGGCGCGATCTATGGCGTCATCAACATGCTACGTCGGCTTGAGGCCGACTACAAGGCGGATTATCGCGCCGTGGTGTTCGACGCCAAGGGCAAGACCTTCCGCGACGACTGGTATCCCGAATACAAGGCGCATCGCCCGCCGATGCCGGACGATCTGGTGGCGCAGATCGAACCGCTGCACGCCTGCGTGCGTGCGCTGGGCTGGCCGCTGCTGATGATCGACGGCGTCGAGGCCGACGATGTGATCGGCACGCTGACGCGCGAAGCCTCGGCGCAGGGCATCGATTGCATCGTCTCGACCGGTGACAAGGACCTGGCGCAACTGGTCAATCCGCACGTGCGGCTGGTGAATACCATGAGCAACGAAACGCTCGACGAAGCCGGCGTGCTGGCGAAGTTTGGCGTGCCGCCTGCTCGCATTGTCGATTACCTGGCGCTGGTCGGCGATGCCATCGATGGCGTACCCGGCGTAGCCAAGGTCGGGCCGAAGACGGCGGTGAAATGGCTGAATGAATACGGCTCACTCGACGGCATCATCGAACGTGCTGCCGATATCAAGGGTGCCGTCGGCGAAAACTTGCGCCGGCACCTCGATTTTTTGCCGCTGGGCAAGAAGCTCGTCACCGTTGCCTGCGAGCTGCCGCTGCTGCTCAAGGTGCGGGAACTGCTGCCGCAGCCGCATGACAATACGGCGTTGACCGAGTTGTTCACCAGACTCGAATTCAAAAGCTGGTTGCGGGAAATCCAGGGCAATGGCGGTCTCAAACCGGTGTCCGAGAGAAGCGCAGCGCCTGCCGTTAAGGGCTCGTACCCGACTCTCGACTCTCAACCGGCGACTATCGTTCAGCCCGATCGCAGTGGCTATGAAACGCTCTTCACCTGGGAACAGTTCGACAAATGGCTGAAGATCATTGATGCCGCCGAACTCACTGCGCTCGACACGGAAACCACCAACCTTGACCCGATGCAGGCAAAACTGGTGGGTATTTCGTTTTGTGTAGAGCCGGCCGTCGCGGCCTATCTGCCCATCGGTCACAGTTATGCCGGGGTGCCGGATCAATTGCCGTTGAGCGACGTTTTGTTGCGTCTCAAGCCGTGGCTCGAATCGGCACAATATAAAAAAGTCGGACAGCATCTCAAGTACGATCGCCACGTATTCGCCAACCACGGCATCGAGTTGCGCGGCATCCATGACGACACGCTGCTCGAATCCTACATTCTCGAAAGCGACAAGTCGCACGACCTCGGCGCGCTGGCGTTGCGCCATTGCAGCCTGTCCACCATCGGTTATGATGATGTCACTGGCAAGGGCGCGGCGCGCATTTCGTTCGCGCAGGTGGCGCTGGAACAGGCCGGTGCCTACGCGGCTGAGGATGCCGACGTGACGCTGCGCGTGCATCAGGCGCTGGCACCGCAACTCGTCGAAGAACAGAAACTTGAACAGCTCTACCGCGATGTGGAACTGCCGGTCGCCGAAGTCCTGTATCGCATGGAGCGCAACGGCATATTGATCGATGTCTTTGCGCTGGCGCAACAAAGCGAAGAACTCGGGCGACGCCTGATGGAGCTGGAACGTCAGGCGCATGAACTCGCTGGCCAGCCCTTCAATCTGGCTTCGCCGAAACAACTGGCGGAAATCCTGTTCGACAAGCAGCAGTTGCCCGTGGTGAAAAAGACGCCCTCGGGTGGCCCATCGACCGACGAAGAAGTGTTGACCCAACTGGCGCTCGATTACCCGCTGCCCAAGCTGCTGCTCGAACATCGCAGCCTGGCCAAGCTCAAGGGCACCTACACCGACAAGTTGCCACGCAGCGTGAATCCCGCGACAGGACGGGTGCATACCAGCTTCTCGCAGGCAGTCGCGGTGACCGGCCGGCTGGCGTCGAACGATCCCAACTTGCAGAACATCCCGATCCGCACCGAGGAAGGCCGCCGCATCCGTTCCGCCTTCATCGCGCCGGCAGGCCACGTGCTGGTCTCGGCCGACTACTCGCAGATCGAGCTGCGCATCATGGCCCATCTCTCCGCCGACGAGCGCCTGCTCGACGCCTTCGCCAAGGGCGAGGACGTGCACCGCGCTACCGCTGCCGAAATCTTCGGCATCACGCCGCTCGAAGTGACGAGCGACCAGCGCCGCGCCGCGAAGGTGATCAACTTCGGCCTCATCTACGGCATGTCGGCCTTCGGCCTCGCCCGTGAACTGGGGCTGGAGCGCAGCGCAGCAGGCGCCTACATGGACCGCTACTTCACGCGCTATCCGGGTGTCGCGCGTTACATGGAACAGACGCGCCAGCTGGCGCGCGACAAGGGCTATGTCGAAACCGTGTTCGGCCGCCGCCTGTGGCTGCCTGAGATCAAGTCCTCCAACGCCGGCCGCCGCCAGGGCGCCGAACGCGCCGCGATCAACGCGCCGATGCAGGGCACCGCCGCCGACCTGATCAAGCTGGCGATGATCGCGGTGCAGGGCTGGCTCGACGATAAACAACTGGCATCAAAGCTGCTGCTGCAGGTACATGACGAACTGGTATTGGAAGTGCCAGACGGCGAACTTGCGCTGGTACGCGAAGCCCTGCCCCACCTCATGGGCAACGTGGCCCAGCTTGCGGTACCGCTGTTGGTGGAGGTGGGCGTCGGCGCAAATTGGGATGAGGCGCACTGACAAAGCCTCTTGCATTGACCGAAGATTCTGGCGGCAGAAACCGTAATCCGCGAAGGAACTCTAGCTGTTATCAAAAAAGCAAGCCGTAGATCACGAATCCGGGAACATGAAAAATACCTCACAGCATAATTACCACCCTTCATACCGAAGAGACATAGACGGACTCCGCGCCTTGGCGATTCTCAGTGTAGTGGCATATCATGCCTTGCCAGCATATGTGCCAGGCGGGTTCGTCGGAGTTGATGTTTTTTTCGTCATTTCTGGTTTCCTGATCTCGACGATTATTTTCAAGAGCCTGGCAGATAACGATTTTTCCTTTCTTGAGTTCTATGCTCATCGCATTCGCCGGATATTTCCGGCATTGCTCATTGTCATGGCCTGCTGTTTTGTTCTGGGGTGGTTTGCACTGCTGCCGGAAGAATACAAGCAATTAGGGAAACACATCGCTGCTGGTGCCGGGTTCGTGCTGAATTTCATTTTATGGAAAGAAGCGGGATATTTTGATGTCGCATCAGAATTAAAGCCCCTCATGCACCTCTGGTCGCTGGCGATAGAGGAGCAGTTTTACCTCGGTTTCCCCCTGCTCATCTGGCTCGCCTGGCGCATTCGCATTAATTTGGTGCTCGTCATCTCGACAGTATTAGCCCTGTCTTTCGGTGCCAACATGATTGGTGTTCATTACGATGTCGTGCAAACTTTTTTCGTGCCGCAGACACGTTTCTGGGAATTAATGACGGGTGTGCTGCTGGCGTGGCTATCTCTCAATGGGGGCAACAAGGGAGAGGGTGGTCTCATTTGGGGTAATCGCTGCATGACGCGTGGGGGCGCCCTCTGTGACGTTACGACACGGCAGGCAATGTTGATGAGTATGTTGTCGCTGGTCGGACTGGCACTGATTTTGGCCAGTGTTTTCCTGTTCAATAAAACCATGCCCTACCCTGGCGCGCGCGCGGCCATGCCAGTCGCCGGATCGATGCTGCTGATTCTCGCTGGCCAGGAATCACTGATAAATCGAATCCTGCTTTCTAGCCGCGTCATGGTATTCGTCGGCATTGTCAGTTATCCGCTATACCTCTGGCACTGGCCCCTGCTTTCGTTTGCACGCATCCTGGAATCGGAGACACTTTCGCTCGAAATTGGCGCAACCGCAGTGACATTGAGCTTTATTCTGGCTGCCCTGACCTATCGCCTGGTTGAAAAACCGATCCGTTATGGTGGCCATGCCGGAACAAAATCGATAGTTTTGTGCATTTTGATGGCGCTGGTTGGTTTTATTGGCTACAACGCTTTCGATCGGGAGGGGCTGCCATTTCGCCAGAAACAATTATTGCTTAATAACGAGCGGCATCAATTCCGCAAAATTGCCGCTTCTGATGAATCCCGCTGTTTACGTCGATTTCCGACTTTCAGGGGTTATTGCCTGCTCGCCAAGGATTCGCAACCAACGATCGCAGTCATTGGCGACTCGCTTACCCCCGGCCTTTTTAATGGTCTCAAAGAGGCCACTGCGAACGATGCAAGCGTGAATATTCTCGGACTCAGCCTGGGTGGAATGTTGCCCCTCATGGGGGTCAGCAGTTACGATAACCTGAGCCCCTATGAGCGGCAGGCAGCAAGTGCCTTGGGCTCCAGTCAGATGGTATCGATAGCAGGTAAAACCGCGTCGGTGGAGTTGGTCGTCATGGTCGGAAACTGGACGCTTTATATCGATCCCCAGCCGGATCGCAAAATGTTCGTCCGCCTTGCTGATCGGCCGGAAATTACTGATAACAGAGAGGTATACCGGATTGCGTTAACGCGAACGTTTTCCTACCTGCTACAGCAAAACAAGCAAGTGGTATTCGTCCTTAATCAAGCCGGACTCAACTTCGATCCGCAATCCTGCGCGAACAATCGCCCTCTGCGTCTGGGCAATGAAATGAGGTCAACATGTGCGGTTTCTCGTGATGACTTCGAAAGACACAATCGCGAGTACCGCGAAATCGCAGCTTCAGTGTTGAAAGATTTCCCGTCGGTCAAAGTGTTTGATGTCGCCAAGTTCTTGTGCGATGACCAATGGTGCTGGGCCATGAAGGGTTCCGAACTTCTCTATGCCGATAGGACCCATTTTTCCCGCCAAGGGGGAAGCTATATCGCCCAGTTTCTTGCTCCTGTCATTCAAGAGGCTCGGCTAGGGCGTATCCAGACGAACTGAACGCACCAAAGGGTTTGGTGATGAATGCAGAGCCTGGTCGCGGAGTAATCACTGACCCTTTGAGCATATCAATTTATCGACGATTCCCGCTTAAGAATTCCCATTTAACGGTTTGAAACAATAACTCTCCCTGTATCCTTGCAATATGAACCTTAAGCTTCCCAGGCCGGACCGGCGTTTGCTTGCAGTAGCGCTTTTCGGCGCCTTGCTATTGACCGCGTTGTGGTATTCCGATAGGGATGCCAAGAGTATTCATCGCGGTTTTATTACCATTCCATCATGGGCCGTAGTGACCATACTGATCGCTCATTCGGGCAATTTAATATTTATCAAGGCCGTCTTCGAAGGCAAACCAATTGACGTGTTCAACCATGGCAGGATGCGGCGCGAAGTGACCTATATCGATGCATCGTTGAAAGAGTGATTCGCGCACCAACCGCCACGATTAGCAAGGGAATCTAGCCGTATGCACAGTTATATCGTAATTACTATGGCATATGACGAAAAACCTTCATGGTCCCTCAAGATGGAGTCGAATCGTCCGTGACCCGCTTGATCCAGGCGAGATCCGTTTTTTTCGTCACCGGCGCGACGGTGGCCGTGGGCGTCGTGACGCTGCTGCAGGATATTCTTCTGGCCGCGTCCTTTGCTACGGGAACCTCGGTTGATGCCTATCAACTCGCCATTGCCCTGCCAGTGGCCGGCATCAACATTTTCGCCGGCGGTACCGTGCAGTCACTTCTGATACCGATCTTTGTGCGCACCGAACATGCCGGCGGAAGCGCTGCCGCAGCAGGGCTTGTTGCCTGGGCGCACCGGGCGCTCTTGATAGTGCTCTGCGGCGCATTACTTGTGCTGGCCGCATTGTTCATTATTGGGGCGCCCCTGGTCGCCACCAGTTTTTCCGCCGATACCCTGGCGCTCAGTCATACGCTGTTCTGGAGCGTCCTGCCGCTGTTCTTTTTTGGTGGTTTGTCCAGTCTGTACGTCACGGCACTAAACAGCATTCGGGCGCACGCCCTGGCAGCATTGTTGCCAATACTTACGCCCGCTGCCGCCGTCGCTGCCTTGCTGACCCTGGGAAAATCGAGCGGCGTTGCCTCGGTTGCCTGGGGCGCATCGCTGGGCGCTCTGTTGCAGTATCTACTTGCCAAGACAGTTCTCGGCCAGCGTGGCTACGGCAGCGCCGTGGCCACGCTGCCGGCCAACGGCGCTGGCCGCCGCATCCGCCGCGACTACTGGTTACTGGTGATCGCCGCGACATTGCTTGGGGGCATACTGCTGACCGACATCATCCTGGCGACGACCCTGACCGCAGGTGATACCGCGACGTTCGGCTTCGCCTCGCGGCCGGTTATGCTGGGCCTGGCCTTTCTCACCATTATCGCCAGCAACATTACGCTGCCCCATTATTCCGATTTGGTGGCCAAGCAGGACTGGCGCGGACTGGCCAAATCCTATCTGGTAAGTGTACGTTCGCTGCTCATCATTTCCGTGCCGGTGATCCTGGCGTGTCACTTTTTCGCCAACGGCATAACTGCCCTGATCTACCAGCGCGGTGCGTTCAGCGCCGCCGATTCGCAGCGGGTCGCGCAAATATTGCGCATCCTGATCTGGCAAGTGCCCTTCTACCTGACGGCAATGATAGGCTTGCGCGTGGCGAATGCGATCGGCAAAAACTATGTGCTGCTGCTCATTTCCCTGACATGCTTTGTGCTGAACTTGGCGACGGGTTTGCTATTGGTACGCGGCCATGGTCTGAGCGGCATCGCCGCTGCCACAGTCATCACTTTCGCCATCTGGGCCGGCTTGGTGACCTACTATGTCCATGGTTTGTGCCGGAAACGGATCCATGAGGCCTGAAGCGAACCATCATTTTTTGTTTTCTTATGCACGGACGGCAGTGCTGCGATAGACGATATGAAAGATACACTTGATCAAGCCTCGGGAAGGATAACCACCCAGCAATACTGGGAGGCGGGTTGGCGCGACGCTGCTCTGCCCGGACCGCTCGACCCAGTGCATGGCAGTTATTTTTCCCGGCTGCTGCACCGTTGCTTCAAGGAGGCGCTGGCGCGGCAGGGCACCGGCAACCGCCGCTTCATCGAAATTGGTTGCGGCACCTCGCACTGGCTGCCCTACTTCTGCAACGAATTCGGTTTTACCGTCAGCGGTATCGACTACTCGCCCACCGGATGCGCCAACAGCAGGGAAATTCTGCGCCGTGCCGGTTGCGCCGGCGACATCCGCGAAGGCGACATGTTTGCGCCGCCGCCACAATGGCTGTCCCATTTTGACGTCGTCGGCTCGTTCGGACTGGTAGAGCATTTCAAGCATACTGCCGCCGCGGTTGCCGCCTGCGCCACCTATCTGCGCCCCGGCGGCTGCATGATCACCCTGGTGCCGACGATGCGCGGCTTGCCTGGCCTGGCCTACCGCCTGGCCCGGCGCGCGGTTTATGACACGCACGTTCCGCTCGGCATCGAGACGCTGGCACAGGCGCATCGGCAAGCCGGCCTGGAGGTGGCGAGCTGCCGCTATCTGCTGGGGCTACCCGGCGTGCTGGGAGAGTTCGACACGGATGAAAAACCACTGTCCGTGCGCGGCATGATCAAGCGCATCAGCCGTGGCTATTGGTGGCTCGAGGAGCGTGGCTTAGGGGTGCCACCCAACCGCTACACCTCGCCCTATGCCTTATGCATTGCAACGAAGCCGGTAGCCTGAATCGATCATGCGCATCTGTCGCATCGCCACCGTGCCCTTCTTCCTCTTCCATCATCTGGGCGAGCAGATCGCTGCCACCGCCCGCTCCGGGCACGAAGTCGTCCTGGTTTCCAGCCCCGGGGAGGGAACCGCGGCCCTGCAGTCGATTACGGGCGTCAGTCATTATGCTTTGAACATCTCCCGCCAGATCAGCATCTTTCGTGATCTGGTGACGTTGTTGCGGTTGCTGGTTTTTTTCCGCCGCCAGCATTTCGACCTAGTGCATTCAACGACGCCTAAAGCCGGGCTGCTTGCCGCCATCGCCGGTCGGCTTGCTGGCATTCCCGTCAGGCTCCACACCTTCACCGGTCAGGCGTGGGCGGAACGCAGTGGCTGGGTGCGCTGGATCGCCAAGGCCTGCGACCGCCTGGTGGTCAAGCTGAACACGCGTTGTTACGCCGACAGCATTTCACAGCGCGACTTCATCGTCGCCGAAGGCGTGGCGCGGGCCGACGAGATCACCGTGCTCGGCCAAGGCTCCCTGGCGGGGGTCGATTTCACGCGCTTCAATCACCATCGCAGCGGCACGGCGGCTGCGGTCAAGGCGCGCCTGGAAATCCCGGCCGGGGCGCGGGTAGTGGGTTTCGTCGGCCGCGTCACCAAGGACAAGGGTATCCAGGAACTGGTCGCTGCTTTCGATCTGCTTGCGTCATTCGGCTGCGAGAACGTCTATCTGGTACTGGTCGGCCCGCTCGAACCCGAGCGAGACCCCCTGCCAGCAGAGTTGGTCGCGCGCATACACCGCGACAAACGTATTCGCATGGTTGGCTATATGCCCGCGCCTGAGGAATATATTGCCATGTTTGACATTTTTTGCCTGCCCAGCTACCGCGAGGGATTCGGCAACGTAGTACTGGAGGCGGCCGCTATGGGCATACCCACTGTTGGCACTCGTATCATCGGCCTGACGGACGCCATCGTGGATGGGGTCACCGGAATATTGGTGCCGCCGAAGGATGTCAGCGCATTAGCCCGGGCGCTCAAACTTGTGCTGCTGGATGACCACCTCCGGTCGCGGCTGGGCAGCCAGGCGAAAAGCCGGACTGCAACCCTGTTCGACTCAAGAAAAGTCAATGCCGGCGTGCTCGCCGAATATGAAAGCCTGCGGCTTGGCGGAAAGCTCAGGCCGCATTGATCGCTAACGTCAAACAGGCGATATCGCGGATCACTCCCCGAGATATACGCCTGCACGTCCTCATCTACCGCCAGGACTGCTTTGCCAAGTATGCGAAAATATTGGTTATTCAAGCCAGGTCAACGAAATCCCGGTCATGAAAACTCTCGTTGCCAGCGCCAGGCGCGGCTGACCCCGGATGTTAGGCTCCGCTTTACACCTGATCGAGTCAGAGCCGCATTTAGAACGCGGTCGGAAACGCCATGCTCGAAGGTCGCCGTTGCTTGCTTGGATTTGTTTTTATCAGCTTGGTACATGAGATGCTGTTTCAAGGAATATTTTGGTTGATGGTCGGTGCTGCTTCGGCTCTGCCTGACAGGAAAGCGATTGCTTTGTGACAGCGGAGTCGAATACAGTTCTCATTACTGGTGCGACTGGATTTGTAGGTCGTCACCTTTGCTTTCTATTGAAATCGCATGGGTATTCTTTGCGTATTGCAACGCGGCGTCGTGTGGAGAACGGCGATCCTTTGTGCTCACTGGGACACATGGCAGTTATCGGAGACTTGGGTCCCGATACCGATTGGTCTGACGGATTGTTCGGGGTAGATACGGTAGTGCATCTGGCAAATCGCGTACATGTCATGCAAGCACGAGATCCTTTGGCCGAGATTGATTGCTATCACCAAGTCAATGTTGAGGGTACCCGGCGGCTCGCGCAATCCGCTGCTGCAATTGGAGTTAGAAAATTTATTTTCGTCAGCTCAGTCAAGGCACTCGGTGAACGCGGTGTATTTGATGCAACAACAATGGCATCCCCCGAGGACGCCTATGGCCGCTCCAAACTGGCAGCTGAAAATATCCTGATGGAAATTGCAGATCGGTCAGGCATGAGGGCGGTGATACTGTGCCCACCGCTGATATATGGCCCCGGAGTAGGCGCCAACTTTCTGCGTCTGCTGAGTTTGGTGGATCGCGGGATTCCCTTGCCATTAGCCGCGGTCAACAACCGGCGCAGCTTGCTTTACGTAGGCAACCTGGTGTCAGTCATCGCGCGTTGTCTCGAAATGGAAACTTCGTCGAACGGGCGTTACTGCATCAGCGATGGTGCTGCTGTTTCGACACCGGAATTGATTCGAGTCATGGCGCAGGCACTCGACCGGTCCTGTCGTTTTTGGTTTATTCCCTTGCCGGTACTGCTGACGCTTGCCGGTTTCCTCGGCAAGCAGCAGGAGATTCGGCGTCTTACCGATTCGCTGGTGGTTGACGATGCGCCGTTCAGGAACGCGTTCTGCTGGGAGCCGCCCTATTCCATGCGAGATGGCCTGCTTGCGACTGCACAGTGGTACCGTAGCTGTCCATGACATCCCTCCCTTTCCTTCTTCCGGCACTGTTGGTTCTGGTGGTCGCCGCGGAGGTTGCCCTGCTGTTCCTGCTCTTACGCACGGGCTGGGCAATGCGCCTTGCTCCCGACGTGCCCAACCATCGCTCCCTGCATGTCGCCATCACGCCACGCATCGGTGGGATGGTGATAATGCCATTGGCACTGCTGCCGGCTCTTGTCCTGTTTCCCGGTATGAGATTGATTGCCGTCGTGGGACTGGCTTTATGGCTGTTGTCTTTGATCGATGACTGCCGCGGCTTGCGGGTAAGCGTGCGATTGCTGGTGCAGGCCGCGGCAGCATTGGCCATGCTTGTGTTTGGCAATCTGGCTTTCCCACCGCTGTTAGGCGTGATTTTTTTCCTGTTACTGCTATGGAGCACCAATCTCTACAACTTCATGGATGGTGCCGATGGTTTGGCAGGCGGCATGGCGACAACGGGTTTTTGGGCCTATGGAATAGCTTCATGGCATGTTGCGCCGGAGCTGGCATCGCTTTGCTTTCTGCTCGCGACCGTTGCCTTCGGCTTCTTAATTTTCAATTTTGCACCGGCAAGGATTTTTCTTGGCGATGCCGGTTCAGTGCCGCTTGGTTTTCTGGCAGCGTGGTTGGGGTTTCTAGGCTGGGAGCAGCATGCTTGGCCAGCATGGTTTCCGCTGCTGGTTTTTTCGCCGTTTCTTGTCGATGCCACGGCAACGCTGGCGAAACGTATATTCCGTGGCGAGCAAGTGTGGCAAGCGCACCGAGAGCACTATTATCAACGCCTGGTGCGCATGGGCTGGAGCCATCGCCGTCTTGCGTTCGCAGAATATGCCTTGATGATGGCCAGCGCAGCATCGGCATTGCTGTTGCAGAATGTTAATAGCCTGTCCAGGCACATCAGCTTATTGGCCTGGGTTTTGATATATGCTTTGGTAATGACAACAATCGATCTATGTTGGGAAAAGTACCTCAAAAATACAAACAATCCCTGAGCTGGCGTACTGCCGCTGCAACGTTGCATGATATTGCCGCCGCAGTGCTGGCATGGGTGACGGCTTATTGGCTGCGCTTCAACTTCGACATTCCCGTCCAGTATGCGACGTCGATGACACGTACTCTCTTCTGGGTGGTTGGGATACAGACCATCGTCTTTCTTGCTTTCGGCCTTTATCGCGGCATCTGGCGTTTTGCCAGCATTCCCGATCTGCGTCGCATCGGGCTTGCCGCTGCAACCTCGGCGCTCGCCGCGCCGACTGTATTGTTCATGCTCGACCGCATGGAGGACGTGCCGCGTTCGGTGTTGGTTCTTGACCCGATCTTGTTGCTGTTAATCATGGGCGGCAGCCGTTTTTTTTATCGGGCGTGGAAGGATGGGCACCTGTTCTCGCTTCAACAACTCGGCGCGACGCCGGTCATCATCTTGGGCGCGGGGGCGGCGGCGGCAGCGTTGCTGCGCGACCTGGCGAGCGATTCGCGCTGGCGTGTCGTGGGCCTGCTCGATGATGACCCTGCCAAGGCGGGCTTGCGCCTCCAGGGAGTCACCGTGCTGGGGCCTCTGGCCGAATTGAGCCGTCATGCAAAGCGGCTGGCTGTCGAGAACGCCATTGTCGCAATGCCGAGCAGAACGGTTGGCGAGCGGCGGCGGGCCATGGAAATAGCCGTAGAAGCCGGGGTCAGCGCATTGACGGTACCTTCCATGGCCGATGTGCTTTCAGGCAAGACTGCCGTCTCCCAGATTCGCAACGTCGAACTTGAAGATCTGCTCGGCCGTGATCAGGTTCAGTTGGACGATGCTGGCCTGCGTGGTCTTTTGACGGGCAGAGTGGTGATGGTCACCGGCGCCGGCGGTTCGATCGGTTCTGAACTGTGTCGCCAAATCGCGGCATTTTCACCCGCGAAACTGGTGTTTTACGAAGCGTCGGAATTTGCGTTGTATAGCATTGAGCAGGAGTTCGTGCAGCATTTCCCCCGGCTTGCGATTGTTGCTGTAGCTGGCGATGTCAAGGACGCTGCGACGCTGGAGCAGGCATTCTCGATACATCGTCCGAAAGTAATCTTTCATGCCGCTGCCTACAAACACGTACCTCTGATGGAAGCGGACAATGCCTGGGCTGCGGTGCGCAACAATGTGTTCGGTACGGCCTGCGTGGCACGCGCCGCCATCAGGCATGAGGTCGAAAGATTCGTGCTCATCTCGACTGACAAGGCGGTGAATCCGACCAATGTCATGGGCGCGAGCAAGCGGCTGGCGGAATTGGCGTGCCGGGCATTGCAGGAACAAAGTCCGCTGACATGCTTTGTATCTGTGCGCTTTGGCAACGTGCTGGGTTCCAGCGGCAGCGTGATTCCTAAATTCCGTGAGCAGATAGAGAAGGGTGGCCCGGTTACCGTGACCCACCCCGATATCGTGCGTTACTTCATGCTGATTCCGGAGGCGGCTCAACTTGTGCTGCAAGCGGGACTGATGGGCAAGGGCGGAGAAATTTTCGTGCTCGACATGGGTGAGCCGGTGAAGATCGCCGATCTGGCGCGCGACATGATTCGCCTGTCGGGTTTCAGTGAAGACGAGATTTGCATCGAATTCACCGGCCTGCGTCCAGGAGAGAAACTGTTTGAGGAACTTCTCGCCGACAGCGAAACTACACTGCCAACGCTGAACCCGAAATTGCGTATCGCGTGCGCCAATGAAACGCATGAGGCAGAGTGGTTGGCCACACTGGATACCTGGCTTGCTGTACCGGTCAAGCCGGCTGATGAGGTAAAGCAGGAGCTCAAGCAATGGGTGCCTGAGTATATGGTGTCTACCCGGCCAGCTATTCTCTGAAAGTGCGCTGTCGCCGAAAAAGTCGGTCGTTTTATCTGATTTACAAACCATGTAATAGCGCGCACAACACCAACATGTCCTTTCAACTTGCCGTCATACGCCAACGCTACACGCCCTACGGAGGGGCTGAACGCTTTGTCAGTCTGGCACTGACTGCGCTGGCAGATCGCGGCGTGACCCTGTCCTTATACACACGCCAGTGGCCCGAAGGGGAGAGCGTCTTTCAGCCGGTAATTTGCAATCCCTTCTACCTGGGCAGCTTATGGCGGGACTGGAGTTTCGGACGCTCTGTCTGCAAGGCCATCGAACGCGACCAGCCAACGCTGGTGCAGTCCCACGAACGTATTTCATGCTGCGACATTTTCCGGGCCGGTGACGGTGTACACCGCGTCTGGCTGGAACAACGGCGCCGACACATGTCGTGGTGGGATAAAGCAAGGATTGCGCTTAATCCGGCGCACCATTTCCGACTTGCGGCAGAGCGGCGCCTTTTCGCCAGTCCGCGTCTGAAGGCCGTCATCTGCATCTCGGAAATGGTCAAGTCGGAAGTGCTCCAGCATTTTCGGATCGCCCCTGAAAAGTTGCATGTTATCTACAACGCAGTTGATGCTGACCGCTTTTCTCCGGCACTGGCTATTCACCGTGGGGAAATACGCCGTCGTTACGGTATTCCGGAATCTGCAATCCTGTTTCTGCTGCTTGGCTCCGGCTACGATCGCAAGGGGGTCGGCCCCGCCATCGAGGCCATCGCTCGGTTGCCGCCGCATGCGCATCTGTTGGTGGTTGGCAAGGACAAACACGCTTCCCGCTACCAGGCCCAGGCCCAGAGGCTAGGCTCGAATCGTATCCATTTCGCCGGCCCCCAGGCGGACCCGAGGCCGTTCTATGGCGCTGCCGATGTATTTGTCCTTCCAACCCTCTATGACCCTCTGTCCAATGCCGTCCTTGAGGCTCTCGCCTGCGGACTGCCGGTGATCACCAGTCTCAAGTGCGGCGCCGGGGAAATAGTTGCAGCCAGCAGCGCGGGTTTCCTCAACGATGCCCGCGATATAAAGGCCCTGTCGCAGAACATGATCCGGTTGCTTGACGCAGACACCCGCATGATGTGTTCAATCAATGCGCGTAGAGCGGCGCAGGTGCTGACTGCCAAGGAAATGAGCGGCCGCCTGCTCGCACTTTATGACGGACTATTGAATCCCGATGCGGGCATATCAAATTCAACACCGGGATTCATAAGCGGGCAGTCCGCGTAATCGGCCGCTGGCAAGGCAGCCGGTATAATCTTCGCTTGTTCACGTCGGCAGCAAGCGCTGACTTCCCTATTGCCCATGACCTTAAAGATACTGCACACGGAATCCTCCACCGGATGGGGAGGTCAGGAGCACCGCATCTTCAAGGAAATGGTCTCGCTGCGGGCGCGCGGCCATACCCTGGAACTTGCATGCCGTCCCGAAGCTCGGCTCGGAGTGCGCGCCGAGGAAGCTGGTTTTACGGTACACCGCATCCCCATGCGGGGTGGCGGCGACCTCGTAGCCGCATGGCGGCTGGCCCGCCTGTTGCGGCGCGAACGCTTCGATGTAGTCAATACGCATAGTGGCCATGACAGCCTGCTCGGGGGCATTGCCGGCCGCCTGGCGCGGACCCCCTTGATTGTTCGTACCCGCCACCTGGCTTTGCCGATCACATCTCCAGCCACTTACCGTAAGCTGCCGCACAAGGTGGTGACGGTCAGTGATTGGGTACGCAACTATCTGATTTCCGTCGGGGTACCTGCCGAAAACGTGACGACGGTGTATACCGGCATCGAGCCTCTGCCGGAAACCTGCAGTACGCTGCGCCGCGAACTGGGGCTGACCGATGACAGCATTCTGATTGCAACCGTGGCCATTCTTCGCTTTGAGAAAGGCCACCTCGACCTGATCAATGCCGCCAAACCTCTCCTCGCCGAACGTCCTGCTGTGCATCTGGTCTTTGCGGGTGATGGACCGATCTATGACCGGCTATGCGACTATATCGCCGAATGTGGCCTGACAGACCGTATCCATTTGCTCGGATTGCGCCGCGACATTCCCAATGTTCTGGCCGGCTGCGACTTCTTTGCCCTGGCCACCTGGCAGGAAGCGCTGGGTACCTCGTTCATCGAGGCCATGGCTGCCGGATTGGCGGTCGTCGGGACTGCGGTAGATGGTGTTCCCGAAGTCATCAGCGATGGGGTCAATGGCCTGCTTGTTCCGCCCAAGGATCAGGCGGCCCTGACGCGGGCGCTATATACCCTTGTCGATGATGCGGCTCTGCGCCGCCGTCTGGGCGAAGCCGGTCTCGCCATTACCCGCACTCGTTTCAGCGTTGCCACCATGGCCGCGGAAATGGAAGCTTTCTATCTGGCCAGCCTGGCGGAAAGGCACAGGGCGTGAAGCCCGCCCGCTCCGTGCCGGTACTGATGTACCACCACATATCGCCCTGTCCCGGCCTGGTCACGCTGACACCTGGCCATTTCGCGGAGCAGATGGCAGCCCTTTCCGCGGCGGGCTATCGCACCCTTGATGCCAATCAGTTTGGCGCCTATCTCGCGGGCAACCCGGTTCCAGACAAATCAGTGGTGCTTAGCTTCGACGATGGCTACCTGGATAACTGGGTGTACGCACATCCGGTGCTGGAAAAATTTGCATTTACGGCGCTCATGTTCGTCGTCACCGGCTGGGTCAGGGAAGGCCCGCGGCGGCCCCACGCCAATCAGGGAAGCAACAACCTGCCAGCGACCCCTGAGCATAATGTCTGCAAACGAATCATCGCCGAGGGCCGTTCGGATGAGGTTATCGTGCGCTGGAGTGAGATTGAGGCCATGGTTTCGGCCGGCACCTTCGAATTCCATTCACATACCCACACACATAACCGCTGGGACAAGACCTGCGTCGCCCCGGCTGAAAAGCGCCACGCGCTGGCCAGCGACCTCGCGTCGGCCCGATCCCTTCTTGAAACCCGTCTCGGCAGTACCAGTGACCACCTTTGCTGGCCGCAGGGATATTTCGACGATGATTACCTTGCCGTAGCCAGGAACGCGGGCTACCGCCATCTCTACACTACCGTCCCGGGTGCAAACCTGCCGGGTGACGATCCCGCTTATATTCACCGCATTGTTGTCAAGGACAAGGGGGCACGCTGGTTGCTCAGCCGCCTGTGGCTCTATCGTCATCCCACGCTGGCGCATTGGTATGCCACTCGCCGCAAGCATTGAGAAGACGCGAAGAATGTCCAGCAGAAAAATCATTGCACGAGTTCATGCCTGATGTGCGGCATCGCCGGCTTTTTCGGTAATCGTCCCCTGGCGCCGGCCACCCGGCGTGCCATGCTTGCCGCACTGGCCAAGCGCGGCCCCGACGCCTCCCACGAAATAGCGTGGCAACAGCAAAACCAGGTCGGTCCTGAAGCTGCGGCGACTTCAGCCTTGCTGCATGCCCGTCTGTCCATCCGCGATCCCCGCCCGGTTGCTGACCAACCCATGGCCAGTGATGACAATCAGATCTGGCTCTGTTACAACGGCGAGGTCTATGGCTGGGAAGCACAAGCTGCCGCCATGGCTGCCCAGGGCATTCCCTTCCGCACGCATTCCGATACCGAATTCATCCTGCGCGCCTACCAGGAATTCGGTTTTCCTGCACTTCTGGAACATTTGCGCGGGATGTTCGCCCTGGTCATCCTCGATCTGCGCCTGGGCAAGGTCTTTCTGGCCCGCGATCGCCTCGGCCTCAAACCGCTCGTCTATGGTGTTCAAGCCGATGGCATTGCCTTCGGTTCGACAGTTCGCTGTTTGCTGCCCTGGCTTCCGGTTAACCAGCGGGCATTCGATCCCGAGGCCATTGATGCCTACCTCGCCCATCGCTACATTCCGGCACCGCGGACGATTTTTTCACGCCTGCGCCGCCTTGAAAATGCCCACTATCTGACATATGACCTTGTCACCGGCCACCTTCAAAAAAACCGTTACTGGTTCCTGCCCGAGCGCAATGGCCAGCCCCCCGGAACATCGGCCGTCGAGGAAGCGCTGGAGGAACTGCGGCGTGCGGTCATGCTGCGCACCGCGGCGGATCGTCCCTTGGGCGTCTTCCTTTCCGGCGGCATTGACTCCAGCGCGATTGCCAGCATTCTGGCCAGCAGCGGCCGTAGTGATTTGGGAACCTTCACGGCAGCGTTTCCGGACTCCAGCTTTGACGAGAGCATCGAAGCCGCGGAAATTTCCGGGGTCCTGGGCCTGCCCAATACCTCCATTTCCATTCCGATGCGTCTGGGTGACGCTTTCGATCGCATCGTCGCGGATCTGGATGAGCCGTTTGCCGACCCATCCAGCATACCAACCTGGTTCCTGGCGCGGGAAACCGTCAAGCATGTGACCGTGGTACTCGGTGGCGATGGTGGCGACGAGATCTTTGCCGGCTACAAACGTCATCCCAAACACCTTCGTACTCACTGGCGGGCCGGGCTGAAATTGCCCCTGCCCGCGCCGGTGTCGCTGGACGGGAAAGGCTGGAGTCGCCTGGCGGATGAACTGAGGCTCCCGTGGGAACTGGCTTATACCTTGCGCTTCTCGGGGTTTACTCCGGCCCAGCGGCGCTTCTTGAGCGCCAGCCAGAAACTGGAAAGCGAAGTCTGGTGGCGACCCATCGACACGAATCCGTCAATGCCTTTGGAATATATGCTGGCCTGTGATTTCGCCAACACGCTGCCCGAGTACATCCTGCGCAAGGCAGATCTGTGCACCATGGCCCACGGGCTCGAATTGCGCGCGCCGTTGCTGGACCACCACTGGCTGGAAAAGCTGGCGCTGGTTGCGCCAGCGGCCCGCTACACGCACCCCGCAAAACATTTCCTCAACGCCGTCATGGTTCCCCTGAGCCGCCTGCAGCTTTTCGAGCGCAAGAAACGGGGTTTCAATCCTCCGCTGGGCGATTGGCTTCGCGGTGACCTCCGGGACGCGTGGAGGGTATGGGAACGAGGCTCTCCGCATTAACGGGTAACCTTTTGAAAAAGGATCCCATAGACCGTCTGGCGAGTGCCTACTATGACGGCGCCCAGCACCTCGCCGAACAGTTGTTGCAACTCTTGCTGCTCGACGAGAGCCTGCACCAATTGGACCGTCTGCGGAGTCAGGTGTGAAACCCAGGTTCCTCGACCGGATGCTGAACAACTCCCGGGTTCCAGGCCGACTGCTGGTATTCATCCTGCTGATCATGCGCCTGCCGACCCGCTGGTTCCGGCACCCCGTTCCACCGCGCAATATTCTCGTCCTGCATCATCTGCTTCTGGGCGATACCATCATGCTCGCCGGATTGCTGGCCAAACTGCGCCAGGGTTTTCCCGAGGCAGCAATTCATTTGGCTACACCACCCGCTACTGTTCCGCTGTTTGCCGGCCGTCCTTATGACGTTCATGCCCATCCATTCAATCCGAAACGCCTTGCCTCCCTGCTTGCGCTGTTTCGCCTGCCTCGCCCGGACCTGGTGATTATCCCTGCGGAAAATCGTTATTCGCCGCTTGCAGCCAGTCTCGGCGCACGCTGGATCGTCGGTTTTGAGGGTGACACTCCCGCCTGGAAAAACTGGCTGATCGACGAGCTGCGCCCTTATCCAGCCAACCCTACTGCCTGGCCCGACATGGCGGCATCATTAGCAGAAGGACCGCCCCCAAAAGCATTCCAAACCCGCGATTGGCCTGCACCACCCTGCCGCGACTTTTCAATGCCGCCCAAACCTTATTGCGTCCTGCACGTGGGCGCGAGTTCCCCGCTACGTCATTGGATACCGGAACGCTGGCGCGGCCTCGCCGCCTGGCTGGAAGATCAGGGATACGCAATTGTCTGGAGCGGCGGTCCTGGCGAGGAGGCTCTGGTGCGGCAGTGCGATCCGAATGGGGAATACCTTTCCTTCGCCGGCAAACTGGATCTCGTCCAGCTATGGCATTTGCTGGCTGGGGCAACTTTGCTCATTTCGCCCGACACTGGCATCGCCCACCTGAGCAAGGCTACCGGCACCCCGAGCGTCACCCTTTTCGGCCCGGGTTCGGCCATCATCTACGGTCCCGGACAGTTCTGGCGCGAACACCCCTACCGCGCTGTGACCATTGCGGAGTTTCCCTGCCGGGATGGCCGGATGCTCTTCGAACGAACAACCGTAAACTGGGTACGCCACTGTGCCCGTCCTGCCTCGGCCTGTGCCAAAGCACTTTGCATGGAAGCGCTGACGCTTGCCGCAGTGCAGGATGCTGTATCCGCGCTATTGCCCACCCTGACCGCTGAACAACCAGGACCGCCAGTCGAATGACAATTTCTCAATCCAGAACTTATTCTTTTTCCTTGTCCGAATGGCTGCTGGTAGGTCCAGCCTGTGTGCTGCTCTTCGTCTGGTCGCTCCCCGGCACAATTGCTCTTCGCCTGGCCCTGACTCTGGTTCTATTGATCATCGCACTGGGGCAATGCCGGAAGTCCGGTATTTTCAAGGGCTTCCTGGCCGACAGGGTTCTGTGGCTTACCTTTCTCGCGCTTTCTGCCTGGATCGTCATCCAGGCAGTTCTGTTTGGCATACACACCGATGCTGCCCTAAAGGAATTCTGGGGGCAATGGGTAAGAAGCGGGATCACCGGACTTATCGGATTCATGGTCGCAGCGCTCATCACGCGGCGCCAGCCGGAGCGCTCCGGACCCTTGCTGGCCATGGCCATGACTTTGACCCTGGCATTTCAAATCGGCCTGCATGATGTCGACACGCTGTGGCGCTGGTGGCATGAGGGAAAGCTTCCCTTCCAGGAAACCCGTATTGTTGAAAACCGCACCGGGATAAGTCTTCTGACCAACCTGCTCATGGCGATTCTGTGCAGCGAAGTCATGGCCCGCATGCTCTACAAGCGCGCCTATCTGCCTCTATCCCAGGCCTGGCTGGGCCTGTTGTTCGCCATGTGCATATTTGCAACGTATGTGGTGGGCACCCGCTTCGGAACCATGGGATTCATCGCGCTCATCATTTCCTGCGTGCTGGTCTCCCTTATCGCCAAGCGACGGAGTCTCAAGACAACGAAACTGTTGGCAATCGGCATTATTGCATTGGCATGTATTGGTACGTTCGGCTGGATCTCCGTCAAATCCGATCAGCGCTGGCTGACCCTCATCGATACCATCCACCTGGCGCTCGACACCGAACACCAGCGTGCCTGGCGGGATTCTTCCCAACCTCTTCCCCAGCTTCCCAGCGGAGTAATAGTCGAACATTCCAACTACATGCGTATAGCGTGGGCCAAGGAAGCCGGATTGGCGATCATCGACCACCCCCTCGGCGTAGGCTACGGACGAAACGCATTTGGCGATGCGATGCAATTGGTCTACCCGGATTACGCTTCAAGCAAGAATTGCCATAGCGGCATTCTCAACTTCACCCTCGGTGTCGGCATTCCGGCGCTACTGATGTGGCTGGTATTTGCCGGAATCCTGGCATTGCATGGGTGGATATCCTTTTCCCATTACGGAAATCCGGCGGGCCTGACCCTGCTTTTTGTCGTCAGTGGTTTTTTTATCCGCAGCGTTGTCGACGGAAACTTTCAGGACCACATGTTCGAACAATTCATGTTTCTTGCCCTGATGTTCAATGTGCTGGCGCGTCAAAACCAGCGTTCCCCCTCCGGCGAGTCAGAGACCGGTCGGGACGGGTAGCAGGCCTTTCTTCTGTTTCCAATAGAAGCAGAAGCGGAGCAGCTTGGCGGCGCGATCCACGTAGCGGTGTTCCGACATGACCCGATGATGTGCCGCCTCGGCTATCTCACGGGTCAGGACGAAGTTGTCCGCATAGTAGGCAATCTTGCCGACACAGTCGTCAAAGCTGGAAAAGGCCACCCACTCCTTGCCATCGACAAAATCGTCATAGGCATGGACCCGTTGGTCATTGAGCACGAAACCGCCGCAGGCAGGGATACCGTAACACCGTTCCGGTAGCCCCCAACTGAAGGGTTCGCCATGATATCCCCCCTGATAGCGCACATCGCAGCCAGCGTAGAAACTCAGGTTGATGATTGAGGTCTGGATCAGTTGAATCTGTTCCGCGACAGGAACATCATGAGCACCAAAAAAATAACGCAACTTTCTTGCTTCCAGAACCGGCTTCAGTTTTTCAACAAAGGCGGCACGAAAATGAGTTTCGGGAAAGCGGCCCGGATCAATACGCCCGAAGAAAGAAACATCGTAACGATAGGCCGCCCGGTCACGCAGGGACTCAAGGGTTCTCCCCGCCAGGTTGTAGCGCTCGGTCCAGGCGGCGTTCGGGAGATAAACCACCTCGTCTGAAAATTTTCCAGCATCTTGCAAGGTATGCGTAGCGTAGGCATCCATGAATTCGACATGCTTAAGCAGCCAGATTCGCCAAGCTTTCTCCCCCATGTGGGACGGCCCATCCCGATCCCAGAAAATGAAGGGCGCTCCGAGGTTATTGATCTGCCGCTTGGCAGCAAGGGCCTTCCAGGGCCGTTTGATATCCAGGTGGATATTGGTCACGCAGGCAACCACGTCGCCATGTCTTAACTGTCGCAGGTCGCTATCAGGACGATCAACCCAGGTTTCATAGCCGAGACTCTCGAACGCCGTGACCAGAGGCGCCATGTTCCAGCAGTCGCGGAACACCACGATGCGTCCATTTTCTTTGGCAGTTGAAGAAATCAGATTCGACACGAAGTGCTCACGAAACTATCGTAGTCATTTAAATGCAGTTGCCGGGGAGAAGCTGTCGGCGTTCTTCGCCAAAACCATGGCATATATGTCGCAAACATCCAAAACAAACGCAGCAACTGCGGTGTAAAGGCGCGTCGATAGGCTGGAAACTTGTAGCGAAACGGCAACCCCGCAACTTTGGACTTGATGTCCTCCAGAGGCAGCGCCGGATCATCGCTACTCTTGGAAGTGAAAACATGCTCCGGCCAATGCAGGCACGACAGACTCAGGCCCTGAGCCATGATACGGTGGCTGAGTCCAAGTTCTCCATACAGGATCGCCCCCGGGCTGTCGGTACATTGCCTGCCGGGAAAATCGGCAAGCAATGAGCTGAAATGGCGCCACTGGCTCAGATAAACGTAGGTCTGAACATGGCGCGGGTCCATTCCTTGCGGCATGTTTGGCGGGCCGCTGAGATGCATGGTGCTTCCAACCAGACCGGAATTGGCATGCCGGCGAAACTGGTCGATATAAACGGAATACCAGCCGCCAGAAAAGGGACCGTAGCCACTGCGGTTGCGAATCAACACGAAATCATCATCGTACGCGCTTTCGGCCAGGGATCGAAGACACGCCTCGGCAGAACTGAAATCCCTGCCAATATTGCCTTTCCAGATCACTGTCCGCACCCGAAGCCACGGTACGGAGGAGGCGAGATGCACCAAGGAGGAGATTTGCCGCGCATCGGCGGAAGAGAAAGGTCGGACCTGGCTGATGGCAATGGTGACTTCCACGCACGGTACCCCAGGGGGGTGTCGCGCCATGTTGCGGAAATTCAGATAGTCGATGCTGAAGTCCCGACCATCGTTGGCAGTCAAATAGGCAAGATAATAGTTCTGTGACGCATCTCCAGAACCTGATTGGGCTATCTCAGTCAATTGAAAACATCCTGCACTCAGGCCAGCATTTCATTGAGGATACGGCTTTCCTGCTTTCCCTGCCGCGGTTTACTTCTGTGTGGCGACCATCACGCTGCGTGTTCCAGCGCATATTGCATGCGGTACAGCTTGGCATAGAGACCATTGTTGGCGAGTAATTCGGCATGTGTACCCTGTTCCATCACACACCCATGTTCCAGTGCGACAATCTTGCCGGCGCCTTCAATCGTCGACAGGCGATGCGCGATCACCAGCGTGGTACGGTCAGCCATCAGATGTTCCAGTGCGGCCTGCACCTGGCGTTCCGATTCCGAATCCAGCGCCGAGGTGGCTTCGTCGAGAATCAGGATCGGCGCGTTCTTCAGCAGTGCGCGTGCGATGGCGAGGCGCTGGCGCTGGCCGCCGGACAGGCGCACGCCGTTCTCGCCGATCAGCGTGTCATAGCCTTGCGGCATGGCGGCTATGAAATCGTGCGCATACGCGGCGCGGGCAGCGGCTTCAACGTCGGCGCGCGACGTGGTCGC
This sequence comes from Georgfuchsia toluolica, assembly GCF_907163265.1. Taxonomy (NCBI): domain Bacteria; kingdom Pseudomonadati; phylum Pseudomonadota; class Betaproteobacteria; order Nitrosomonadales; family Sterolibacteriaceae; genus Georgfuchsia; species Georgfuchsia toluolica. The sequence goes on along the minus strand of NZ_CAJQUM010000001.1, from coordinate 2,143,343 downwards.
CAGGCTGCCGTAGGCAATGTTATTGGCGATGCTGTCGTCGAACAGCACGACATCCTGGCTCACCAGCGCGATGTTGGCGCGCAGGCTGGAGAGTTTCAGTTCTTCGAGGTCGTAGCCGTCCAGCATAATGCGGCCCGCAGTCGCATGATAAAAGCGCGGTAACAGATTCGCCAGCGTAGTCTTGCCACCGCCCGAGGGACCGACCAGCGCCACGGTTTGACCCGGCTCGATGACGAGATCAATGCCGGTGAGGGCCTCGCGTTCGGCGCCCGGATAGCGGAAGCGCACGCCCTCCATCACGATGCGGCCCGAGGCGCGGGCGAATTCGTGCCTGCCCCGGTCATCTTCGGGTTTTTCGTCAAGCAGGGTGAATACGCTTTCGGCCGCGGCCAGACCGCGTTGCAGCGGTGCATTAATGTCGGCCAGGCTCTTCATCGGCGATAGCATCATCATCATGGCCGTGATGAAAGACATGAAACCGCCTGCCGTCATACCATCGGTGGTGCTCTGCGACAGCGCAAGATAGACGACGAAGGCCACGGCGAAGGAGGCGAAAATTTGCACCAGCGGAACGGTCGCGGAGGCGGCGATGTTTTGCCGGATAGCATAGCGGCGCAGGCTGTTGTTGATTGCGCCGAAACGTTTCACCTCCTGTACCTCGCCGCCATACACCTTGACTACCTTGTGTCCGTCGATGCTTTCCTGCAGGATCTGCGTCATGGCCGCTATGCCTTCCTGGCTGGCGTGGCTCATCGAACGCATGCGCCTGCTGAAAGTGCGCACGACAAACGCCATCGGCGGCGCTACTACCGCCATCAGGAATGTCAGTTTCCAGTTGCTGTAGAGCAGGAAACCCACCAACCCAATGACGGAAAAGCTGTTGCTCAGGGCCGTGCCGATGACCGATGTTGCAGCGGCGGCAACGTTATTCACGTCATTGGAAACGCGCGTGATCAGGCGGCTCGACGGGTTGTCATGCAGGTAGCCGGTCGGCAGGCGCATGATGCACTCGAACATCTTGCCGCGAATGTCGAAGATGATCTGATTCGATACCCAGGACAGGCCGTAGGAACCGATATAGCCCAATAGGCCGCGCACGACAAACAGGCCGACGATGGCCGCCGGGGCAAGATACAGGTATTGCGGCGCCTTGCCGGAGAAGCCCTTGTCGAGCAGCAGCTTCAATAGTGCCGGCAGCATCCACTCGGTGGAAGCGGTGATCGCTGTCATCAGCATCGCCGCCGCGAGCATCTTCCAGTAGGGCCGCACGTAGCCCAGCAGGCGGCGATAAAGAATGCCCGAGTGGGTGGTAGGCATCATAGGGAGGCCCGGCATGGCCGGAACAAAACGCGGACGGCGAATTATAGCCGCCACCGTCAGGGAGATATATCGGCAGCCCTGTGCTTTCGATTGCGTAGAACGCGGCTTCTGCTTCCGTCATTGGCGTGCTGGACTCGGGGCGTGGCATACTCGCGGCGCACCGGATTTTGTGATGGGCGCTGAAAAAGGATATGGCATGAATACTGTTGGTGTGGTTGGTCTGGGTTATGTTGGCTTGCCGCTGGTTATCGAGTTCGGCAAAATGACCCGGACTATCGGGTTTGATATCTCCGAAGACAAGGCGTTGAGTTGCAAAAGGGGAAAGGATCCGTCTCACGAGATTCCGGATGAGGCAATGCGCGCTGCGATTCATGCCGAGTACAGCACGGATCCCCATGCTCTCGCGCAGGCCGATTTCATCCTTGTGGCGGTCCCGACGCCCGTGGATGACGCGCATCAGCCGGACTTTGCCCCGCTGATCGGCGCCAGCGAGTCGGTCGGACGCCACATGAAGAAGGGGGCGACCATAGTGTACGAGTCCACTGTCTATCCCGGCGCGACGGAAGAAGTCTGCATCCCCGTTCTGGAGCAGGCATCCGGCATGCAGTGGAAGCGCGATTTTTTCGTGGGTTATTCGCCTGAGCGCATCAACCCCGGAGACAGGGAACACATGCTGACCAATGTGGTCAAGGTTGTCGCCGGCGATACTCCGGCTACGCTGGACAGGATCGCGGCCTTGTACGAAAGGGTGGTTCAGCCCGGCGTGTACCGCTGCAGCAGCATCAAGGCCGCCGAAGCCTGCAAGGTCATTGAAAACACCCAACGCGATCTGAATATTGCGCTGATGAACGAACTGGCAATCATCTTCAACAAGATCGGCATCGATACCACCGAAGTACTCGAAGCGGCGGGCACGAAGTGGAATTTCCTCAAGTTCAAGCCCGGCCTGGTGGGCGGACACTGCATCGGGGTTGATCCCTATTACCTGACGCACAAGGCGGATACCCTGGGCTACCACACACAGGTAATCACCGCCGGCCGCCGCATCAATGATGGCATGGGCAAGTACATCGCCGAGCAGGCGGTGAAGCAGATGATTGCCGCAGGCTGTTATGTAAAAGGCGCCAAGGTCAATATCCTCGGCTTGACCTTCAAGGAGAACTGCGCCGATCTACGCAATTCAAAGGTGATGGATATCATTAAGGAATTGCTGAGCTACGGGATCGAGGTCTTTGTCCACGATCCCGAAGCCGATCCCGGGGAGGCCATGCAGGAATATGGTATTCGCCTGTGGGCATGGGAGGATCTTCCGTGCGCCGATGCAATCGTGGCAGCGGTGGCGCATCGAAGTTACCTGAATCTGGACATCGAGGATTTCACCAAGAAACTTGTCAAGCAGGGCGCATTCATCGATGTAAAGGCAATGTTCGATGCTGCCCGCTTGAAGGCGGCTGGGATCGGTGTGTGGCGGTTGTAAAGGGCCTGTCTGGAATAAGGCGTCAGCCAGCAATCATTTCTCCACGAAAGCACGTTCAATGACGTAGTCGCCCGGCGCGCCGATGTGCCGCGAAATCTTGAAGCCGCGCGCATCCAACAAGGCGCTGGCGTCTTTGAGCATGGTCGGGCTGCCGCAGATCATGGCGCGGTCGACGGCGGGATCGAGTGCGGGCAGGCCGATATCCTCGAACAGTTTGCCGCTCTCGATCAGGTCGGTGAGACGGCCGCGGTTGCGGAACGGCTCGCGCGTCACCGTGGGGTAATAGATCAGCTTCCGCCGCACGTCTTCGCCAAAGTATTCGTTCGACGGCAGTTCCTCGGTAATCACATCCTTGTAGGCGAGTTCGTCAATCTGGCGAACGCCGTGGACGAGCACGACTTTCTCGAAGCGCTGGTAGGTTTCCGGATCCTTGATGATGCTGAGAAACGGCGCCAGCCCGGTGCCCGTGGAAAACAGGTATAGATGCTTGCCCGGCAGCAGATCGTGCAGGGTCAGCGTGCCGATGGGCTTGCGACCGACCAGGACCGGGTCGCCGGGTTTGAGATGCCGCAAGCGCGAAGTCAGTGGGCCGTCCTGCACCTTGATGCTGAAGAATTCGAGAAACTCGTCATGATTGGCGCTGGCGATGCTGTAGGCACGCATCAGCGGCCGGCCCTCGACTTCGAGGCCGACCATGACGAAATGCCCGTTCTCGAAACGCAGCCCCGGGTCGCGGCTGGTAGTGAAGCTGAACAGGCTGTCGTTCCAGTGATGTACGCTCAAAACGCGTTCGGTGCCTACGGCGGCCATGATGAATCTCCCACGCAGCAATTGGACAAGCGTCATCTTAACCGGTTCAATGTACCCGGTAAATAGATTAATATAGATAATATCTATCCAATAAATAGATAATAAAGCCGCGATGAAACTGACCTTGCGCCAGCTTGAAATCTTTGTTGCCGTCGCCCGCCACCAGAATGTGTCGCGCGCGGCGGATCAACTCACGCTATCGCAATCGGCCGCCAGTACCGCGCTTAATGAACTGGAACGACAGTTTGATGCGCAGCTGTTCGACCGCGTCGGCAAGCGCATCCGGCTCAACGAGTTGGGCAATTCGGTGCTGCCACGCGCCGCCGAGTTGATCGATCGAGCGCGCGAACTGGAAGCCATGCTGCATGCGCAGGATGCGCCGGGCGAGTTGCAAGTCGGCGCTACGCTCACTATTGGCAATTACCTCGGCACCCTGATCGTGAGCGACTTCATGCAACGTCATCCCGGCAGCAGGATCACGCTCGATGTCGAAAACACGGCACACATCATCGCCAAGGTGGCGAGTTTCGATCTGGATCTCGGCCTGGTTGAAGGGCGCTGCCAGCATCCCAATATCGATGTCATACCCTGGGGTGATGACGCGCTGGAAGTGTTCGCCGCACCCAATCACCCGCTGGCGAACAAGCGCCGCCTGACAGCGGCCGATCTGGCCAGGGCGGACTGGATCGTGCGCGAGCCCGGTTCGGGCACGCGCGAGACCTTCGATCTCGCCGTTGCCAGCGTACTGCCCGGGGTAAAGATCAAGCTGGCGCTCTCACACACCGAGGCCATCAAGCGCGCCGTCGAGTCGGGGCTGGGCATCGGCTGCATCTCGCGCCTCGCCCTGCGTGAGGCCTTCCGTCGCGGCAGCCTGGTGCGGCTCAAGACGCCATTCCTGAAGATGGACAGAAAATTCTTCATCCTGGTGCACAAGCAGAAATACCGCACGGCGACGTCGCGGCAGTTCATCGAGTTGTGCCGCCAGCATATGGCGGCCGGCCTGCGCGACTTGATGCCCGGCAATATCAGATAGCAACGAGCGAGGAATAACCCTGGAAAAAGCAATTCACCACGGCGAACACGGCGACACGGCGGAAACACAAGGCATGGCAGGCATGCGGTGCCTCACCCATCGGGTGAAACGAGGTCCATTGGCAAGCTTTCGATTTTCTGCCGTCCCACGGGGATCCCACAGTGATTCCCTGTGGTCATTTCCTTTGCTCATGCCCGCCGTGTCGCCGTGGTTCAAATGAGGTTTTCAGGATAAAGCGCTGTCATCGTTGCCGTCATGTCGGCGAGAGCACAGGTGGCGCCGCCGAAGGGGTTGTACTTCTGTCGGACCAGCGCCAATTTCATGTCAACATCGTCACGACAGCAATTCGTTCGCGGCCTTGAGCACTTGTTCCATTGGCAGCGTGACGAGGCAGTCGCTGATTTTGCCGCCGCCGCAGCCGTCCTGTCCGCAGGGACGGCAGGTATGGTCGGTGGTGACGACACGATGCGGCACTTGCCACGGCCCCCACTCCTTGTCGCCGGAAGGACCGAACAGTGCGACAGTTGGCGTACCCATCGCGGCGGCGATATGCATCGGCGCCGAATCGACGCCGATGAAGAGCCGCGCCTGCGCTGTCAGCGCGGCGAGTTCCTTGAGCGACAGCCGCCCGCACAAATCGATAAATGGCGTTTGTGTTTTTGCCTTGATCTCCGCGATCAAGCCTGTCTCCTTGGCATCCGGTGCGGCGGTGAGCACCAGACGGTGACCCTGCGCATGCAGCGCATCCATCAGTGCGGCGGTTTTCCCCGCCGGCCAGCACTTGAATAGCCAGCGCGACGTGGGGTGCAGATGGATAAAGCCTTTTGGGGCAAGTTCATGGCTGCGCATCAATTCGGTGACGCGAGTTTCGGCATCAAAGCCCGGCACCATGACCAGCTTGCGTTGTTCGACTGCGGGATGAATACCCAATGCGCGCAGCGCATCGAGGTTGTATTCAACCACATGCCGCAAGCCACGATTGTCGAGGTGATAGTGATGCGAAAAACTGTTCCGCCAAAACCGGCCGCGTTTGGGTATCTTGGGTGCAACGCTGAAGCGCGGCGCCAGGAGACGTGTCAGCCAGGCACCGCGGCGGTGCTCGGTAAGGTGGATCACAAGGTCGTATTGCCGCGCGCGTAGTTGCTTAAGCAGATGCCATTCCGCCGCCGCTTGTCCAATAATGCCGAGTTGTTTCCAGCGCCGGTCGATCGTATGAATCTCGTCGAGTGCCGGGTGGCCTGCCAGCATCGGCGCGGTATCGGCATACACCAGCGTATCGATCCTGCATTGCGGCACCTGCGCTTTAAGCACCGACAACACCGGCGAAGTCAGCAGCACATCGCCATGGTGACGCAGCTTGATCACCAGTGCGCGGCGCAATTCATGGAAGGGAATCGGCTTGTTCATTGCATCTATTGTGCCAGAGCAGCGCTCTGTTGCCGATGATTTCCGGCATTGGCTGCGTCAGCGCAGTCAGGAAACCAAGTGCGATGGCATTAACCGCTGGCCCAGTGCATGCCGTTCTGCAAGATGCAACTTTTCTCTTCGACTTGTGTTTAGCGAAGGCCGCCGCTGCTTCGACAAACTCAGCGCGAACGGCCCCCGGGTGGTGCCACGTTTAGAAAACGGTATTTCTCAAAGCGCTGCGTCTTTCAGTTTTTTGAGCGCCCGCACCTTCACGCGCACGCTCGCCGGCTTGGCCGGGAACCAGCGTTCGACGCCGGTGAATGGGTCCTTGCCGAAGCGCTTGGCTTTGGCCGGAACATTCTGCGCTGTGACCTTGAGCAGGCCGGGCAGCACGAATGCGCCGAGGCCCTTTTTGCTGACGGAGCCCAGTGCCGTAACTTCCAGGGCGGCCAAAACAGCTTTCACGGCCTTTGCTTCCACGCCGGATACTTGTGCCAGTTGAGTGACCAGTCCCGCCTTCGTCAATGCTTCCTTGATCGGTTTGACGACAGGCGCTGCTTTCGGAGCTGCCTTTTTGGCGGCCGGTTTTTTGCTTGCTTTGTTTGATGTTTTCGGTTTGGTTGCCATAAATTGTCCTTATGAGTTGAGGAAAGAAAGTGCGGCGAACTGTGCAGGCCCAGAGCCTCCCCGACCTGCAACACTGACCAACACGGGGCAAAGCCTAACGGTATTTCCGCGAAAATCCAAGTGTTATGCGTATTTGGAGTCATTTTTATCGGATCGCGCCGCAACAATCGTGGCTCATGCCTTCATTGAGCAACTCGCGCTACGAGCAGAATTTTTACATCCGAAGAAAACGCGATAGGCTGAGGCGTGTTGGAACTAATGACATTATGCTCAATGCGAGCGCAGCAGCCAAGATTGGAACGGAACAGGAAATTGTCATTACTGCCAACGAGGACTCCAAGCTGCTGCTGTTCGGTCTGGACTGAGTTGTTGGGGCATAGCCATAACCGGCATGATTTTCAATTAATGCCCTTGCATGCATGGCAAAAATTACCTAAAGTGTCTAATAACAGGTTGATTCTGTAGATGCCGCAGGAGTATGATTCTCGCGTTATAACTCACGTAAAGGAAATGCCATGGCCAAGCCAAAATTTGATCTTTCGAACCTCGCCGATTACCGCAAGAAGCTGGGGGTAAACCAGCAGACCTTCTGGTCGGGACTTGGCGTTACCCAAAGTGGCGGCAGCCGCTATGAGACGGGAAGGAATCTTCCGCGGCCGGTGGCCTTGCTTCTGACGCTCCGGGAAACGGGCAAGATCACGACAGCAGCACTCGACGCAGCCACGACCTTCATCAAGAAGTCCAAGGCGAAAAAGTAAGCTTTGAGTATTTGAACAAGATCACCCCGGGGGCGTAGAGCGTTCCCGGGCAGTATCTTCTGGACCGTTACTTCTGGTCTCTGATTTTGCGCTTGCCTTTTTCCGAGACATTGCGCAGCACAGTTTGAATCGTGCGTTGCGCCGCGAGCAGACCGGCGATCTTGCCGCAGAGGGGTGTGGTCCGGTTTTGGCGGGCAGCAAGCCGGAAGCCCCTGCATGCTAGAATCCACGCGACTTTCCGCCCAACCCCTTTCCCGATCATGACCGCCTTACCCAATCGCATTGTCATCGCTACGCGCGAGTCGCGGCTTGCCCTCTGGCAGGCGGAGCATGTGCGCGATCTGTTGCGCCAGCAGTACCCGTCATGCAGCGTTGAACTGCTCGGTATGACGACGCGCGGCGACCAGATTCTCGATCGTCCGCTGGCCAAGGTGGGCGGCAAGGGCCTGTTCGTCAAGGAACTTGAAACCGCGCTGCTCGACGGCAGCGCCGACATCGCCGTGCATTCGATGAAGGATGTGCCGATGACGCTGGCCGAGGAGTTTGCCCTGGTGGCCATCGGCCCGCGCGAAACGCCGCTCGATGCCTTCGTTTCCAGTCGCTACGCAGCGCTGGACGACATGCCGCCGGGAGCGGTGGTGGGCACTTCCAGCCTGCGGCGCGAATCGCAGCTCCACGCGCTTTATCCGCACCTTGCGGTGACCAGCCTGCGCGGCAATCTCGATACGCGCCTGAGGAAGCTTGATGCCGGCGATTACGACGCCATCATTCTTGCGGCGGCCGGGTTGACGCGCCTCGGTCTGGCAGATCGAATCCGCAGTGTGCTGCCGGCCGAGATTTCGCTGCCCGCGGCGGGGCAGGGCGCCATCGGCATCGAAGCCCTGGCGGCACGGCCCGAGGTGGCGCAGTGGATGGCGCCGTTGAACGACGCCGAGACGGCGGCCTGCGTGCGTGCCGAACGCGCCGTGTCGCGCGCGCTGGCGGGCAGCTGCGAAGTGCCGTTGGGAGCCTATGCGACGTTGCGCAATGACAGCTTGTGGCTGCGCGGCCTGGTGGCGCGTCCAGATGGCAGCCGCATCGCCCGCGCCGAGCTTGAAGGTCGCGCCGCGGATGCCGAACAATTGGGGCTGACTGTCGCCGAACGGCTGCGTGTCGACGGTGCCGACGAAATTCTGGCCGAGCTTGGCCAGTAAGTAGGCATGGTTGCCGCATCGCCGCTGGCGGGCAAGCATATCGTGGTAACGCGGCCGGCCGGGCAGGCGGCCCATCTGGCTGAAGTTTTGCAGAATCTGGGCGCGCACCCCATCCTGTTCCCCGTGCTGACCATTTGCGATCTCGATGACGCCAAGCCCCTGCATGACATCGCCTTGCGGCTGGACGATTTCGATTTTGCGGTATTCGTTAGTCCGAACGCCGTCGATAAATCGCTGGAGCATGTCCTGCGCCATCGCGGCTGGCCGGCGCATGTACGTGCCGTGACGGTGGGCGAGAGTAGCGAACAGGCGCTTTCGCGCCATGGCATCACGAATGTACTGACGCCACGCGGCCGCTTCGATTCCGAAGCCCTGCTGGAGGTGCCCGAACTACAGAACGTCGCTGGCCGGCGCATCGTGATTTTTCGCGGTGATGGTGGGCGCGAGTTGCTCGGCGACGTGTTGCGCGAACGCGGTGCCGAGGTGCTGCATGTCGCCAGCTATAGGCGCGGCAAGCCTGCCAATGACGGGATGGTCTTGTTGAAGCATTGGGAAGACCGTACCCTCGATGCGATCACCGTGACCAGCAGCGAAGGCTTGCGCAATCTCCACGAAATGGTGGGCAAACTCGGGCAGGCATGGCTGCGCAAGACCCCGTTGTTCGTGCCGCATGCACGCATCGGCACGCAAGCAGGCGAGCTTGGCCACACCCTCATTCAGCAGACCGGCTCCGGCGACGATGGTCTGGTCGCGGGCTTGATAGAATATTTTGCCCACTATGGATAACAAACCCTCTGCCGCGCCAGCCGTTCCCCCTGTCGAAACCGCTCCGGCGCCCGACCAGCCCGCTTTGCGCCGGCGCTCGCTATTGCCGCTGGTGGCGGCCGTATTGGCGGCGCTCCTGCTGTGGCAGTGGTTCGACACCCACACGCGGATCGAGGGTCTACGCCAGGACTTCGCCAAGCGCCTGGCAGACAACGACATCATGGTGCGTGAGAGCAGGGCGCTCGCCAAACAGAACCAGGAACTCGCGGCCGCGCTGCAGGCACGAGTGGCCCTGCTCGAAGCCGACTCTGCCTCCGCGCAAAGCCAGCAGGTCGCGCTCGAATCGATGTACCAGGAGTTGTCGCGCACCCGCGATGAACGCCTGCTGGCCGAAGTGGAACAGTCGATCACCATCGCCGTCCAGCAGTTGCAACTGGCGGGGAATGTCGAGGCGGCGCTGATCGCCCTGAATGGCGCCGATGCGCGCCTGGCCAAGGCGGCGCAGCCGCAATTCCTGCCTTTGCGCAAATTGATTGCGCACGATATCGCCAATCTCACCGCGCTGCCGGTGGCCGATATTTCCGGCCTGGCGCTGAAGATCGAAAGCATTGTCGCGCAGGTAGACAGCTTCCCGATGGCCTTTGAGCAAAGACCGAAAAACGAAAGCGCGAAAATGCAAAATGCACAGGCTGCCAAACCCGCTAAAGCGGTGGTGAAGCAGGATGCCTGGTGGCAGGCGCTACTTAACGACCTGTGGGCAGAGGTGCGCCAGTTGATTCGCGTCGAGCGCGTCGACCATGCCGATCCCGGTTTGCTGCCCCCAACGCAGGCTTACTTCCTGCGCGAGAACATCAAGCTGCGGCTGGTCAACGCCAGGCTTGCCCTGCTGGCGCGCGACGCCCGCAGCTTCCGCGAAGATACGCGCCAGGTGGCGGAGTGGCTGGATCGCTACTTCGATACGCAGTCGCGTCCGGTGCAGTCCGCGATTGCGACGCTGAAAGGGCTTTCCGCACTGAATGTCGTGCAGCAGGCGCCTTCGCTCAACGAGACACTGGCGGCGGTGCGCAACTTCAAGCTCGGCAGGAAATAATGCGCGCGCTGCTCTGGCTGCTGATACTTGCCGCACTGGCGGCCGGACTCTCGCTGGCGGCGCTTAACAACGGCGGCTATGTGCTGCTGGCGTTGCCGCCCTGGCGGGCTGAACTGTCGCTCAACCTGATGCTGATTCTGACGCTGTTGGGCTTTTTCCTGTTCTATCTCTTTGTGCGTTCGTTCGGCGCCCTGATCGCCTTGCCGGCATCCGTGCGCGAATTCCGTAGACATCGCGCGCACGAAACGGCGGACAGTGCCTTGCGCGAGGCGGTAATCATGTCCATGGAGGGACGTTACAGCCGCGCGCTGCGCTTGGCCGAAATATCCTTCGATGCAGGACACGCACCGCTACTGGCGGCGTTGTTGGCGCAGCATGTTGCACATCGCATGCGCGACGAGGAGCGTGAAACGATCTGGCGACAGAAAGCGCGCGCGAGTGATCCGCATGGCTCAGGCGCGCGCCTGATGATCGAGGCCGGCATCGCGGCCGACAAACGAGATTATGCCGCTGCCCTGGAGTTGCTCGAAGAATTTACGCGCACCGGAGGCCGGCACGTTGCCGCGCAGCGCCTGTTGCTGCGGGTTTATCAGGGACTCGGACAATGGCGCGAAGTGGAGCGCGTGGTGCGGCAACTGAAAAAGCACAAGGCGATGACCGCGGAACAGGCGGCGCCGCTGCGGCATCGCGCACAACGTGAAATCCTCGGTCAACTCAAAGTTAGAGGAGAGACTGGCGCCGAGTTGGAACATTTCCTGCGCGCACTGCCGGAATCCGATCGGCTCGAACCCGGCTTGGTGCTGCATGCTGCTCCGATCCTTTGTACCACCGAGAACCATGCCGAAGCGGCGCGGCTGATCGAGGATGCGCTGGACGCCCATTGGGACAGCGACCTGGCCGCAGCCTATGGCGATTGCAAATGCGGCGATACCCTGGCCCGCATTGCTCATGCCGAGCGTTGGCTGCATGTTCATCCCGGCGATGCCAAGTTGCTGCTGGCGTTGGGGCGGCTATGCCGTCGCCAGCAACTCTGGGGCAAGGCGCAAAGCTATCTGGAAGCTTCTCTGTCGGTGCAGTCCTCGCGTTGGGCGCACCTTGAGCTGGCGGCCCTGCTCGATCAACTCGGGCAGGAAACTCAGGCCAATGCGCATTACCGCGCCGCCGCGGGGGAATTCTCCCAGTAGCGCTAAACCAAGAAAAAGCAGTTCACCACAGAGCACACGAAAAACACGGAGGAGAAACAAGGCATTGCCTTCTCTTATCCCCTTACCTCGTTGGGGAGGTAGATCAGTTTCTGTTTTCTCGGGTTTCCTCTGTGCCCTCCGTCCCACGGGGATTTTCTTCGGTCACGTCTTCTGTGGTGTGACCCGAGGTTTTCAGGTTAAACCCAGTCGCGCGGCCTGAGGAAATCGGTGTAGAGCTTTTCTTCGGTGCTACCGGGTTCGGGATGCCAGTCGTAGCGCCATTTCACGATGGGCGGCAGCGACATCAGGATCGACTCGGTGCGCCCGCCCGATTGCAGACCAAACAGCGTGCCACGATCAAAGACCAGATTGAATTCGACGTAGCGCCCGCGCCGGTAGGCCTGGAAGTCGCGTTCGCGATCACCATAGGGCAGATCGCGGCGGCGTTGCAGAATCGGCAGATAGGTATTGATGAAGTTGTCGCCGACCGCGCGTGTCATGCCGAAGCAACGCTCGAAACCGCCTTCGTTGAGGTCGTCGAAGAAGATGCCGCCGATGCCGCGCGGTTCATTGCGGTGCTTGAGAAAAAAATATTCATCGCACCACTTTTTATAGCGCGCGTGCACATCGCTGCCAAAGGGCGACAGCGCATCGCGGCAGGTGCGATGAAAATGCACGGCGTCTTCCTCAAACCCGTAATAGGGCGTGAGATCCATGCCGCCGCCAAACCACCACACCGGATCTTCGCCTTCCCTGGTGGCGATGAAACAGCGCACATTGGCGTGCGCGGTAGGGCAGTAGGGATTGCGCGGATGCAATACCAGCGAAACGCCCATCGCCTCGAAGCGGCGGCCCGCCAGTTCCGGGCGGTGCGCAGTCGCTGAAGCCGGCATCCGCTCACCGATGACATGTGAGAAATTAACTCCGCCGCGTTCGAAGCAGTTGCCTTCCTCGATGACGCAGGCAGTGCCATGCTCCCAGCGATCACGCAGGAAGGGCTTGCCGTCAAACGTCGCCAGCGCCGAGACGATGCTTTCCTGAAGAGAAGAGAAATATTGGTGAACGGATTGCGTGTCCATGGTCAAGTCTCAAGATTCAAGGGGGCAGGATTCAAGAGGCAAGGTAGAAGGCTCGACAAATTTCTACCTTGAATCTTGGACCTTGTATCTTGAACCTTTATTTCTTGATTGCGCGGTGACCGATGTCGTTGCGGTACTGCATGCCATCGAAGGAGATTTGCGCCACGGCCTCGTAAGCGTGGCTCTGCGCCAGTTTGAGCGTATCGCCGAGCGCGGTGACGCAGAGCACGCGGCCGCCGGAGGTGATGACTGTGCCGTCTTGTTGCGCCGTGCCGGCATGAAACACGCGCACATCGTCGACGCGGTTATCCAGGCCGCGGATGACATCGCCCTTCTTCGGGCAGTCGGGGTAGCCACCGGCAGCCAGTACCACGCCGAGCGCGACACGGCGATCCCACTCGGCTTCCACCTCATCGAGCCTGCCGTCGATGCCGGCATCGATCAGTTCGCTGAAATCGCTCTTCAGGCGCAGCATGATGGGCTGGGTTTCCGGGTCGCCGAAGCGGCAGTTGAATTCGAGCACCTTGAGCGTGCCATCCGGTTTGATCATCAGGCCGGCGTAGAGAAAGCCGGTATAGACGAGGCCATCGGCTTCCATGCCGCGCAGGGTCGGCATGATTACCTCGCGCATCACGCGGGCATGGATTTCGGGCGTTACCACCGGTGCCGGCGAATAGGCGCCCATGCCGCCGGTATTGGGGCCGGCATCGCCATCCTGCAGACGCTTGTGATCCTGGCTGGTCGCCATCGCCAGTGCATGCTTGCCGTCGGTCATGACGATGAAGCTGGCTTCCTCGCCGTCGAGGAATTCCTCGACCACGACACGCGCGCCGGCATCGCCCATTTTGTTGTCCACCAGCATCATGTCGATGGCAGCCTCGGCTTCGGCCTGGGTCATGGCGACGACGACGCCCTTGCCGGCGGCGAGGCCATCAGCCTTGACCACGATGGGAGCGCCTTCGGCGCGTACATAGGCACGCGCTTCGTCGGCATTCGAGAAGGTCTGGAACTTCGCGGTCGGAATGTTATGCCGCGCCATGAAGCGCTTGGCAAAATCCTTCGAGCTTTCGAGCTGGGCCGCGGCCTGTGTGGGGCCGAAGATGCGCAGTCCGGCGGCGCGAAACGCATTGACGATTCCCGCCGCCAGCGGCGCTTCCGGGCCGACCACGGTGGCGTGGATGCCTTCATTCTGCGCAAAGGCGATCAGGTTCGGGATTGCGTTCAATGCAACATTTTCCAGGCCTTCCTCATGCGCCGTGCCGGCATTGCCGGGGGCGACGAAGACCTTGTGCACTTTCGGCGACTGCGCCAGGCGCCAGGCCAGCGCATGTTCGCGGCCGCCGGAACCGATGACCAATAACTTCATGGAATACCCATCAATGCCGGAAGTGGCGGAAGCCGGTAAACACCATCGCCAGGTTCTGCTCGTCGGCGGCGGCGATGACTTCGGCATCACGCATCGAACCGCCGGGCTGGATCACCGCCGTGGCGCCGGCTTGCGCCAGCACGTCGAGCCCGTCGCGAAAGGGGAAGAAAGCGTCCGATGCCACCACCGAACCTTTCACCTTCATCTTGGCGTTCTCGGCCTTGATCGCGGCGATGCGCGCCGAGTCGACGCGGCTCATCTGGCCGGCACCGACACCGACCGTCATGCCGTCCTTGCAATAGACGATGGCGTTGGACTTGACGTACTTGGCGACGCGCCAGGCGAACAGCAGGTCGCGCATTTCGGTCTCCGTCGGCGTGCGTTTGGTGACGATCTTGAGGTCGGCCAGCGCGACATGCGCTTCGTCGGCGCTCTGCACCAGCAGCCCGCCGCCTACGCGCTTGTAGTCGAAGGCGCCGCTGACCTGGCCGTGGGGAACCACCAGTACGCGCAGGTTTTGCTTGGCGGCGAAGACGGCCATCGCTTCCGCGCTGATCTCCGGCGCGATGATCACTTCGGCGAACTGCCCCGCGATGGCTTCGGCCGCGGCCTTGTCGAGTATGGCATTGAAAGCGATGATGCCGCCGAAGGCCGAGGTCGGATCGGTTGAAAAGGCCTTGCGGTAGGCTTCTTCCGCCGTCTTGCCGAGCGCGACGCCGCACGGGTTGGCATGCTTGACGATGACGCAGGCGATGCCGCCGTGACTATCGAAGGCCTTGACGCATTCCCACGCCGCATCGGCATCGCCGATATTGTTGTAGGAGAGTTCCTTGCCCTGCAGTTGCCGATAGCTGGCGATGCTGCCGGGAACCGGCGCCGGCTCCCGGTAGAAGGCGGCCTGCTGGTGCGGATTCTCGCCGTAGCGCAGGGTCTCGACCTTGTCGAAAGCGAGTTGCAGCTTGTCCGGGAAGGTGCCGGGTTGGTTGTTTTCGTCGAGGCTGGTAAGCCAGTTGGCGATGGCGGAGTCGTAACGCGCCGTATGCGTGAAGGCTTTTTTCGCCAGGGCGAAACGGGTCTTGTAGCCGATGCCCTTGCCGGCCTTGAGTTCCTCCATGATTTCGGCATAGTCGTCGGGATCGGTGACGATGGCGACGCCGCCCTGTTCATTGCCGTGATTCTTGGCTGCGGCACGCACCATGGTCGGGCCGCCGATGTCGATGTTCTCGATGGCGTCGTCCAGCGTGCAATCGGGCCTGGCCACGGTCTCGCGGAAAGGGTAGAGGTTGACCACCACCAGGTCGATCGGCGTGATGCCATGCGCGGCCATGGTTTTCAGGTGCTCCGGCGAATCGCGGCGGCCGAGGATGCCGCCATGCACCTTGGGATGCAGGGTCTTGACGCGGCCGTCGAGCATTTCGGGAAAACCGGTATGTTGGGACACATCGGTCACGGCGAGGCCGGCTTCGCGCAGCAGCCTGGCGGTGCCGCCGGTGGACAGCAGTTTGATGCCCATTGCATTGAGGGCGCGGGCGAAATCGACAACGCCGCGCTTGTCGGAAACGCTGATCAGTGCATGTGAAATGGTCATGGAAAGTTTCGGTAATTAAAGTAAGCGGTAATCGTTGAGTTTGCGACGCAAGGTGTTGCGGTTGATGCCGAGAATGTCGGCGGCCAGGGTCTGGTTGCCGTCGGCGTGGCCCATCACCACTTCGAGCATGGATTTTTCGACGGTGGATACCACCATGTCGTACACCGCGTGCGGCGCTTCGCCATCAAGGTCGCGAAAATAGCGATTCAGTGTTTTCTTGACGCAATCGTGCAGTTCGTTGCTCATGAATGTCTTCCCCCGATTCGCCTGGTATTGTTTTGTTTCAGGCGGCCTGTGCCGATTCAAAATTATCGTAGCTGAGCTGGTCGCTGTGCGCGGCCTGCTCGGCGAAAAAAACATCGGTTGCGGCAAGTTGCGCTTCGACCGTCTGCAACTGATTCATGGCATGGCGGAAGTTTGCCGCTCCCTGCAGGCCCTTGGTATACCAGCTAATGTGCTTGCGCGCGATCTTGAGTCCGGTGTCCTCGCCGTAGAAGGCGTAGAGGTCGGCGAGATGGTCGCGCAGAATGCGATGGATTTCGACGACGCGCGGCGGCGGCAGTATGGCGCCGGTGTTGAGGTAGTGCTCGATCTCGCGGAACAACCAGGGTCGGCCCTGCGCGGCGCGGCCGATCATGACGCCGTCGGCGCCGGTGACGGCAAGCACCTGCTTGGCCTTTTGCGGCGTGGTGATGTCGCCGTTGGCGATCACCGGAATGCGGATCTGCGATTTGACCAGCGCAATGGTTTCGTACTCGGCCTCTCCCATGTATTGATCGGCGCGGGTGCGGCCGTGAATCGCCACGGCGCGGATGCCGCAGTCCTCGGCGATGCGGGCGATGACCGGTGCATTTTTGTTTTCGCGGTTCCAGCCGGTGCGGAACTTCAGCGTCACCGGTGTGTTGGGCACGGCCTTGACAACAGCACCGAGAATCCTGGCCACCAGCGCTTCGTCCTGCATCAGCGCCGAGCCGGCCATGACATTGCAGACTTTCTTCGCCGGACAACCCATGTTGATGTCGATGATCTGCGCGCCTGCGTCGACATTGTAACGCGCGGCCTCGGCCATCATGGCCGGATCGGCGCCGGCGATCTGCACTGAGACCGGGCCGGCTTCGCCGTCATGGTTGGCGCGCCGCCGCGTCTTGGCGCTGCCATAGAGCAGCGAATTCGAGGTGACCATTTCCGATACTGCGAGTCCGGCGCCAAGTTTTCGGCACAACTGGCGGAAAGGGCGATCGGTAACGCCGGCCATCGGAGCTACGAATAGATTATTACGGAGCGTAAAGCCGGCGAATTGCATCGGTATGAAAAAACAGTGGAGGTGAGGCAGGGAGATGAAAAGAATTTTACTCCACGCCTTGGCAAAGTCCAAAGTTCATAACCGTTGACGCGAAAGCGTTATTGGAGTGAAAAGCAAAAACGATGCGCATTGTGACTATCGAGCGCAGCGAGCAAATCAGTAACCCCGCCCCGGGGGTTGAGGCGGGGTTTCGCAAAGCACTGCTTTGCGCCGACGAAACGGGCGAGCCATGCAGGGCGAGCCCTGGAGCAGGTGGGGGTGGGGGGCGTTCAATTTGCCTTTCGCGCATTTTCATCATCATGGGTGGTGCTGGCGACCATGCGCGTTCTGACTACCAGGCGCGCGCGCCGAACATCATGCGCCGGGCGAGGAAGCTGCGCGCCGCCGGCAACAGATCGAGGCCGAGCAGGCCCGCGCCGCACGCATGGCCGAGCAAGGGGTTGTCGTTGCTGAACAGGCGCACCAGGGTATCGGTGAAGCCGATGGTGCAGCGCCGGTCGAGCTGGCGCTTTTTCGCATAGCGATGCAGCAGGTCGGGTGCGCCGGAATCCACGGCGTTTGTCAATGTTCGCGCCAGTTCGCGCACATCGCGCAAGGCCAGGTTGAAGCCCTGGCCGGCGACCGGGTGCAAGGTTTGCGCGGCATTGCCGAGCCACACCTGACGTTCAGCCACGGCTTCGTGGCGATAGCGCAAGCCAAGCGGAAAGGAATGACGCGGTCCGGTGCCAGTGAAGTGCAAGCGTTGTCCGAAGCAGTCTTGTAACTGGGCGAGAAACTCTGTTGCGGGCATTGTCGTCAATGCGCCAGCGATTTCGGGTGAACAGCTTTGCACCAGCGCAAAGGCATGCCCAAACGGTAACAATGCGATGGGGCCTTGGGCCGTGAAACGCTCCCAGGCCCTGCCTTGCGGCGCTTCGCTTGCGCTGACAATGGTTGTCACGGCATGCTGGGCATAGTCGTGACGATTGATGTCAGCGGTGTTATCGACGATACCTTCTGCATAGGCGACGAGCTGGGCGCGGCAGGTTTCGCCCCCGGCCAGAAAATTGACGTGTCGTACCTCGGCATTCACAACCTCGATGCGCGTGTTGTCGTGATAGACGATATTGGCGGCGGCGACGGCTGCGTCGAGCACTCTGTACAGTTCGCGTAAGGAGACCACGTAGCCCAGCGCGGGGATGTGTTCCTGTTCGGCGCGGATTACACTGCGGCCGCCATGGCCGCGCTGCGAGATGTGGATGGTACGGATCGGTGTCGCATCCATGCCTTGCCAGGCACCGAGCCATTCGAGGGTTTGCCGGGTGCCGTAGGAGAGCGCCAGAATGCGCTGGTCGTCGAGTCCCGCGCCGCGCCCGCGCGCATCGAAAATTTTGGCGGCGATGCCTTGCTTGTGCAATGCCAGTGCGAGCGACATGCCGACCGGGCCGCCTCCCACGATGGCTACAGGCGTCAACTCTTCGCTCCTCACCCCTCACTCCTTACTCATGAGTGCTTCGATATCCGCAATGGTCTTCGGTGCGGCGGTGGTGATTATTTCGCAGCCCTCCGCCGTGACCAGGGCATCGTCTTCAATACGGATGCCGATATTCCAGAACGCTTCCGGCACATCGGCGGCGGGGCGGATGTAACAACCGGGCTCCATGGTGAGGACCATTCCCGGCACGAGGGTTCGCCACTTCTCGCTTTCCTTGTATTCCCCGACGTCATGTACGTCGAGGCCGAGCCAATGGCTGGTACGGTGCATGTAGAAGCGCTTGTAGCTTTCCTTTTCGAGCGCTTCGCCGAGCGTGCCGGAGAGCAGCTTCAGGTCGAGTAAGCCTTGCGTCAAAACTTTGAGCGCCGCTTCGTGCGGATCGATGAATCTGGCGCCTGGCTTGGTCGCGGCAATCGCGGCGGTTTGTGCCATCAGCACCAGTTCGTAAATATCGCGTTGCGCCGGCGAAAAGCGGCCATTGGCGGGGAAAGTGCGCGTGATGTCGGAAGCATAACCATCAAGTTCGCAGCCGGCATCAATCAGGATCAGGTCGCCGGCGCCTACCCGATGGTTGTTGCCGACGTAGTGCAACACGCAGGCGTTCGCCCCGGCGGCAACGATGGAGCTGTAGGCCGGGTACTGGCTGCCGTGGCGGCGGAACTCATGCAGCAATTCGGCTTCGATCTCGTATTCATATTTGCCCGGCGCGGCGAACTGCATGGCGCGCCGATGCGCCGTGCAGGAGATGGCGGCCGCCTGCTTCATCAAGGCAATCTCGTGCGCATCCTTGATCAGGCGCATTTCGTCGAGTGCTATGTACACATCGTGGATGGCGGCGGGCGGGCGTTTGCCGGTGCGGGTTTGAGCGCGTACCGCATTCAGCGCGGCGGTGATGCGCGCATCCCAGGCCGAATCGTGTCCCAGTGAAAAATGCAGCGCTGGCTGGTCGGCAATCAACTGCGGCAACTGCTCGTCAAGCGTCTTGATCGAGAATGCGGCATCGAAGCCGAAGACATCTTTCGCTGCTTCGGGCCCATGGCGAAAACCGTCCCAGATTTCGCGTTCCATATCCTTGTCGCGGCAGAACAGGATCTGTTGCGGCCCATTTTTACCTCGGCCGGCGATCAACACCAGCACCGCTTCCGGCTCCGGAAAGGCGGTCAGGTAATGGAAATAACTGTCGGCGCGATACGGATAGCTCGCGTCGCTGTTCCGATATTTTTCCATCGCCGTCGGGATGATGGCGATGCCGCTGCCCATTTTTTCGATGAGCTTCGCACGGCGCGATTTGAAGGGGTTGATGTCCACGGGCGCAGATTACCCCAGTCGCACCAGTTCCGCATCCAGCGCAGCGAGGCGCTCCGGGGTGCCGACGTCGATCCAGCGCCCGTTATGGCGGCTGCCGCCGACGCGGTCCGCATTCATGGCCTCGACCAGCAACGGCGCCAGCTTCGCCCGGCTGCCGGGCGCGATGGCGGCGAACAGTTCGGGGCGATAGATGCCGGTGCCGGAGAAGGTGAGCTTCGCAGGTCGTTCCAGCAAACGGGTTACCGTTCGCGGTGAGCCTGTCGAACCGCATTTACCTTGCATCAACTGGCCTTCGACAAGCTCAGGCCGAACGGATTCATTGGAATCGTTATGCTGGAGCGAACTATCCGTTGCGTTATCCACTGACACACGGCCATGATTCAACACGAAGTCGCCCTTGGAATGATGTTCAGGATTCGGCACCAGCACGAGATGAGCGAGATCGCCGCCCATTGTCGCGGCGATGCGCGGCGCCTGCGCCACATCCCAGTCGCAGAAGGTGTCGCCGTTGATGACGAGAAAAGGCGCGGCGCCGAGCAGCGCCATGGCCTGGGCGATACCGCCGGCGGTTTCAAGCGCGCCCGCTGGCTCGGCCGAATAGCGGATATGCAGGCCGAATTGCGAACCGGCGCCCAGCGCGGCCTCGATCTGCGCACCGAGGTGGGCGTGGTTGATGACGACGTCGGCAAAGCCCGCCGCCGCCAGCCGTTCCAGATGCCATACGATCAGCGGCTTGCCGCCGGCTTGCAACAGGGGCTTCGGCGTGTGGTCGGTCAGCGGGCGCATGCGTTCGCCGCGCCCGGCGGCCAGGATCATGGCTTTCATGAAAGCAAAAGGCGGTTAGCCACAGAGGACACAGAGGTCACAGAGAAGAACCAAATGTCTCTCCCTTTTTACTCTTCTACGGGTTAGCTCTCTGAACAAAACTTATTCTTCAATCAATGAAAAACGTGACCAATGGTTTGAATAGCCAACTACTGGGACTAAAAGCAGTACGCCAACTCCGCCACCACTTTGATTTAGGATGAGCTGATTACCGGAGCGATATAAATCCATGGAGTCTGTACCAACCGCAACAGCGTTATCGCCGCTAATAACTGCGTCTCCATGTATGGTAATTGCATTGGTTTTGCACTCAACTCGTGTTTTTGGCACTGTCCATTCGTGTTCGATACCTTCGCCAGTGACTTTTATGGCTAATGTTTGATTGTCAGCAACGTGGATTTGCACGACTTTTGCAGCAGATAGGTCTTTCCAAAACTGGTAACGCATCTGCAATTGCAATTCCTTGTCGCGACCGGTTATCCCAGATAACCGGGATGCCAGCCAAGCACGTTGTCCATCTGCTGTTTCTCCAATGTTCTCGTAAACACCACTCAATTTTGGACAAATGTCTGATCGCGTGCCAGCGACTGCCGCACCCCATTTATCAGGATACTTGTCGACTGATATGCAACCACACATTGCTATTGCGAAGAACCAAATAAAGGCAAATCTTGTCATAGTCGAACGTAGCCTTAGGGGCAGAAATATTTCCATTTTTCATCAAAGATGCGAGGCAGATTATTACCCATGGTTTGCCTTTCTCTGTGACCTCTGTGTCCTCTGTGGCTCAGGGTTTTGCCTTTAGCTGCCCAGCCGGCATGGTATGACCAAACACCGTGACTTTGTCTTCCAGTAGATCAAGCAGTCGCCGCAGTGGTGTGAGTTCGTCGTAGCGGGAGACGGCTCCGCGCAGGTATTTGGCGACCAGCGGCATGTCCTTGAGGTAGCCGTCCTTGCCGTCGCGGTGATACAGGCGCGCGAAAATGCCGAGCACCTTGAGATGGCGCTGCACGCCCATCCATTCGTAGTCGCGATGGAACACGGCAAAGTCGGGATTGACGGGCAGGTCCGCCTGGCGCGCCTTTTCCCAATAGCGGATCAGCCAGTCGAGGGCTTGTTCTTCCTCCCATTCGATATAGGCATCCTTCAACAGCGACACCAGGTCGTAGCTGATCGGGCCGTACACGGCATCCTGGAAGTCGATCACGCCGGGCTTGCCTGCGGCGACCGGCAGCATCAGGTTGCGCGAATGGTAGTCGCGGTGCACATACACCTTCGGTTCCGCGAGATTGACGGTGAGGATTTTCTCGAACACCGCGGCGAGCTGCTGGCGCTGCGCGTTGCCCATTTCCACGCCGAGATGGCGCGCCACATACCAGTCGGGGAACAGATCTAGTTCGCGCTTCAACAGGGCGCGATCATATTCCGGCAGCATGCCGGCCCGGCTGGCGCGCTGGATATCGACCAGCGTGTCCAGCGCGGCGAGATAGTGCGGGTATGCCTGCTGCGGCGTGGCGTGGCGCAGTATATCGAGATAGGTGGTGGCGCCGAGGTCGGAGATCAGCAGAAACCCCTGTTCAAGCTCCCGCGCCAGGATGTCCGGCACCGCCGCGCCCGCGGCGTGGAACAGTTGCTGCACTTGCAGCCAGGGATGCAAGTCCTCATGCGCCGGCGGGGCGTCCATGACAATCGCCGTCGTGGCATCCTGCCAGGTGACGCGAAAGTAGCGGC
The DNA here is from genome assembly GCF_907163265.1 of Georgfuchsia toluolica. Lineage (NCBI taxonomy): Bacteria > Pseudomonadati > Pseudomonadota > Betaproteobacteria > Nitrosomonadales > Sterolibacteriaceae > Georgfuchsia > Georgfuchsia toluolica. The sequence goes on along the minus strand of NZ_CAJQUM010000001.1, from coordinate 2,121,005 downwards.
GGAAGCTCGCATCGCTGGAAGCGGGCGCGAGGGAAAAGGCCTTGCCGGGAAACAAGCGGGCCAGCCAGTGCTCGATGGCGCGTTGGCGTTGCATGGGTCTTGGTGCGCGGCGCGGATGTTAGAATCCGCCGCATCTTAACATTCAGCCCGCCGGATCCGGAAGCACGGGGGGCTTACCCTACGACAAAAGCATGGCCCGTTCCTTGCGCGGACAATTCGGATTCCTGACCTTGCTTGTTGCTGCCGGCGCTCAGGCAGCGCCGACAAAACTACCTCCATTACAGGTCGATCCGGCGCTGCTGGGGCTTCCGCCGGTTGCCCCCTCACAGCCTGCCACCGCGCCCGCGGCAGTCTCTCTGCCACCTGCCGCGGCAGGCACTGAGGGCGAAGCCCCGGTTGCCGCTCCCGCCGCACCTGTTCCCGCCCCATCTACTCCGGCAGCGCCGGCAAAGCCGGTGGGACCGAATTCCGCAGCGCCGGGAAAGCAGCAGATCTATCTGACTGCCGAACGCATCGAAGGCACGACCAGTGTCGAAACTACTGCCGAGGGCAATGTTGACTTGCAGTATGGCGAACGTACGGTGAAAGCCGACCGCATGGTGTATCGCGAGCCGCTCGATGAGGCCGAGGCGACCGGCAATGTCAAACTGACCAGCCCCGGCGAGGCGATTGCCGGACCGCACTTGAAACTCAAGCTGGGCGACAGCGTTGGGACGTTCGATACGCCGGCCTATTCGATACATGCCTTCAACAGCAAGGATACCGCCGCTGCCGCACACGGTACGGCGGCTCGCCTCGATTTCCAGGGCAAGGACAAGTACCGGCTTGCCGATGCCACCTACACCACTTGCCCCGCGAACGGCAGCGATCCGGACTGGTTCGCGCGCGTCAGCAATCTGTCGCTGGATTACACCACTAGTGAGGGTACCGCCAGAAGTGCAACCGTAGTGTTCAAGGGAATACCGATCCTGTATTCGCCCTGGTTGTCGTTTACTTTGGACAACAAGCGCAAGACCGGCCTTCTGGCGCCGACCATCGGCAGTACCAGCAAGGGTGGCCTGGAACTCACCACGCCGTTCTACTGGAACATTGCGCCGGACATGGATGCCACCCTTGCGCCGCGTGTCATGACCAAGCGCGGTACGCAGTGGAACGGCGAATATCGCTATCTGGGGCGGAGTTATTCAGGACAGATTGCCGGCGAATATCTGGGCAACGACGAGATCACGCACACCAACCGCAACGCGCGCACCATTTTGCATAATCAGGACTTTGGTTATGGCTTCACCGGCGAACTCAATCTGAACAAGGTCTCCGACGATACCTACTTCACCGATTTATCGACGCGCCTGTCCAACATTACGCAAACCAATCTCCTGCGCGAAGGGCGCCTCAATTACGGCGGCAGCGAATGGTGGTCGGCCAGCCTGATGGCGCAACGCTTCCAGACCTTGCAGGATCCTTCCCAGCCGCCGCTGGCGATTCCCTACGATCGCCTGCCGCAGTTGCTGCTGACCGCTGATCGTGCCGACATGCCGTTTGGCACCGAGGTGATTTTTTCCGGCGAATATGCGAACTTCAGCAATCCGACAGGAACCAAGATCGAAGGCAAGCGAACCACGTTATATCCCCAGCTTGCCTACCCGATGCAAACCGCCGCGTATTATGTGACACCCAAGATCGGCTTCAACTCGACGCGTTATCAACTGACCAACCAGCAAGCCGCCGGCACAACGCTTCCCGACCAGTTCACGCGCAATGTGCCGATTTTCAGTGTCGATAGCGGGGCGGTATTCGAGCGGCCATTGCAACTCTTCAGCCAGGACCTGACGCAGACCCTGGAACCCCGTGCGTTTTACCTCAGGGTGCCCCACCGTGACCAGTCCATTCTCGACAAGCCCGGCCAGGTTGTCAATTTCGATACCAGCCTTGCCGACTTCAATTTTGCGCAGATATTTACCGAGAATGCCTATTCAGGCGGCGACCGCGTTGCCGATGCCAATCAACTGACTCTGGCAGCGACATCCCGTATCATCAACACCGCCAACGGCGAAGAACTGCTGCGCGGCGCGATCGGCCAGCGCTATTATTTCGCCGACCAGCAGGTAACTCTCAACGGTGTTGTGCCACGGACCGGGCGTACTGCCGATTTTCTCGCCGCGCTGACGGGTAAATTGAATCGCGAATTCAGTATCGACAGCGGCATGCAGTACAACTATCAGGATTCCGCAGTGGAGCGCTTCAACCTCGGCGCGCGCTATCAACCGGAACCGGGCAAGGCGTTGAACGCGAGTTATCGCTTCACGCGCAGCCTGCTGCGACAGATCGATACGTCGGCGCAGTGGCCGCTGTTCGGCGGCTGGCATGCGGTGGCACGTTATAACTATTCCTTCCGCGACAAGCGCGCCATCGAAACCATTGGCGGCCTCGAATACGATGGCGGTTGCTGGGCCACGCGCTTTGTGCTGCAGCGCCTTGCCACGGCGGTGGGGCAGGTCAACAATTCAATCTTCATCCAACTCGAACTGAACAGTTTCTCCAGCATCGGTTCCAATCCGCTCAATTTGCTCAAGCGCAACATCCCCGGCTACGGACAAATCACCAATACACCCGCGGATCCGGTGTTCGCCGAATAGTTTATTCATTAATTGGTTAAGTCATGACAAATCGTGCGAAGCATTTCGAGCGAAGCGAGCCTAACAATCGCCTTCCCCGTGAGGGGGGTGTAGGCGGGGTTTCGCGGAGCACTGCTCCGCGCCGCCGCAGCCGGCTGGTTGTGCAAAACCAGTCGTGGGCGGATGGGAGGGGCGGCCTTTATTTGCTTTTCCGGCCAAAGTCCTTCATCGAAGTTATCTTTTTATCCTTGTTTGGTTCCGGCTTGGCCGGCTTAGGAATCCCATGAAACTGCGCCATTTACTTCCGCTGCTGCTGGCCCTGCAATTGCCGATCGTCGCACAGAGCGCTCCTGCGCCCGTTATCCCGGCTGATCGCGTGATCGCCGTGGTCAACAGCGAAGCGATTACCGAATACGACCTGAAGCTGCGTCTGGCGGCTGCCTTGCAGCAATTGCACGCCCAGAACATTCAGCCTCCTGCCGAGGATGTGATGGTCAAGCAGGCGCTGGAGCGTCTCATCATGGACCGCATCCAGTTGCAGTACGCCAAGGATACCGGTCTCTCGGTTTCCGACGGCGACCTTGACGCCACCATTCGCCGCATCGCCGAGAGCAACAATGCGTCGGTCGCCGACATGAAGGCGTCGATAGAACATGACGGCATGAACTGGGACCACTTCCGCCAGGATATTCGCGAGCAGGTCGTTCTCAGCCGCCTGCGCGATCGCGAAGTCGACAACCGCGTCACCGTTTCCGACGGTGAGATCGACAATTACCTTGCCAATCCGCCGCCGGCCGAGAGCGGCAAGGTCAACATCGCCCACATCCTGATTCGCGCGCCAGAACAGGCAACGCCAGAACAGCTGCAGCGCCTGCGCGAGCGCGCCGAACAGGCGCTGGCGCAGATCAAGGCCGGAGAAGATTTCGGCAAGGTCGCCGCCACCTTTTCCGATGCGCCGGATGCCCTCACTGGCGGTGTCGTTGGACTGCGGGCGGTGGATCGTCTGCCGCCCCTGTTTGGCGACGCTCTGGGCAAACTGCAACCGGGCGGGATAAGCGATATCCTGCGCAGCCCGGCTGGTTTCCACATCATCAAGCTGATCGAACGCCTAGATGCCAAACAAGGCCTGCCTGCGCTCAAGCAAACCCACGCCCGCCACATCCTGATCCGCATCAACGACCTGACGTCCGAGGCCGATGCACGGCGCAAGCTCGACGGCATCAAGGAGCGGCTCAATAATGGCGCCGACTTTGCCGAGCTGGCGCGTCTCTATTCCGACGATCTTTCCGCTTCCAAGGGCGGCGACCTGGGATGGCTGTATCAGGGCGACACCGTGCCCGAGTTCGAGCATGCAATGGATGAGCTCAAGATCGGTGAAATCAGCAAACCGGTGCAATCGTCCTTCGGGCTGCACTTGATCCAGGTACTTGAACGCCGCGTTGATGAGGGTTCCAAGGAGCGTCAGCGCCTGGTTGCCCGCATGGCCCTGCGCGAGCGCAAGGCCGATGAAGCCTATCAGGACTGGCTGCGCCAGCAGCGCGATCAGGCGTATGTCGAATATCGTCTCGACGAGAAATAAAACGACCTATCTCCCAACCCCTTTCCCCAAGGGGTGCAGAAGCGCACTCCTTGGGAAATTCGGTGGCCCACCCCCTACCGCCGCCCCTTGGGCGGGGCGATTAGTCACTTCCCTCCCGTGGTGGGGAGGGAGGATGGGAGGAAGGGCAGTTGCCCCAACCAGCGCTTGCGCTGGTGACATTGCGGCGGGGGGAGCCTGTACTTGCAAACAGTGTGCGCTTAAATGACTTCTGACCTTCCTCTAATTGCCGTTACCAGCGGAGAACCCGCCGGTATCGGCCCGGAGATTTGTCTTGCGCTGGCCAATACCGATCTGCCGGCGCGTATTGTCGTTATCGGCGATCGGGAATTGCTTGCGCAACGTGCGCGGCTGATCGGCAAGTCGGTAACCGGCCTCGATACCGAGCATGTTCCTTTGCGTGTTCCCAGCGTTGCAGGCCGACTCGATGCACGCAACGCGCCCTATGTCATCGACGTCATCAACTGTGCGCTGCAAGGTTGCCTCGATGGCCGTTACGCAGCGATGGTCACTGCCCCGGTGCAGAAGAGCATCATCAACGCAGGCGGGATTCCCTTTACCGGCCATACCGAATATCTTGCCGAAAAAACCGGCACGCCGCGCGTGGTGATGATGCTGGCCGGCGCCGGCTTGCGCGTCGCCGTGGCGACCACGCATCTGGCGCTGAAGGAAGTCCCGGCGGCAATCACGCAGCAGGAACTGGAAACGACGTTGCGCATTATCGATACCGATCTGCGCAACAAGTTCGGTATCGAACGGCCGCGCATTCTCATTGCCGGGCTCAACCCTCATGCGGGCGAAGATGGCCATCTCGGCCGCGAGGAAATCGAGATCATTACGCCGGTGCTGGAACGCCTGCGCAATGAAGGTATGGATCTGGTCGGGCCGTTGCCGGCGGATACCTTGTTTACGCGCAAGGTGCTGGCCGGTTCTGACGCCCAGCTCGCGATGTATCACGACCAGGGGCTGGCGGTTTTGAAGTATGCGGCTTTTGAAGAAGGCGTGAATATCACCCTCGGCCTGCCGATTTTGCGCACTTCGGTCGATCACGGCACGGCCCTCGGTCTGGCCGGCACCGGCCGCGCCGATCCGGGCAGCCTGTTTGCGGCCGTGAGAATGGCTATAGAGATTGCCAGCAGAAAAGCAAATGCCAAAGGCAATTAGCCACAGAGGTCACAGAGGGTACAGAGAAATTCAAAACCAATATCCCCTACCATCGCGGGTTTGGTTCTCTCTGTGACCTCTGTGACTTAAAGGGTTTCATACCATGGCGCATATCCCGCGCAAGCGCTTCGGCCAGAACTTTCTTAATTCACCTGGCATCATCCGCAAGATCGTCGCCGCGATTGCGCCGCAGCGCGGCGACCTGATAGTGGAGATCGGCCCCGGCCAGGCGGCGATTACCGAGCCGCTTCTGGCTGCGCTGGATCGATTGCATGTCGTCGAGATCGATCGTGATCTGATCTCTGAATTGAAACAGCGCTTCCCTGCCGACCAGCTGATCATCCATGAAGGCGATGCACTCGGCTTTGATTTTGCGACCTTGGGCGAGAATCTCCGCGTGGTAGGGAATCTGCCCTACAACATCTCCACGCCGCTGCTGTTCCATCTTGGCGCGTTCGCCAGCCATGTGCATGACATGCACTTCATGTTGCAAAAGGAAGTGGTCGATCGCATGGTGTCCGCCCCGGGGAGCGGCGAATACGGACGGCTGTCGGTGATGCTGCAATACCGCTTCCACATGGAGCGCCTGTTCATCGTGCCGCCGGGCGCCTTCACGCCGGCGCCGAAGGTGAATTCCGCCGTAGTGCGCATGATTCCGAAACCGGCGGATGAACTTCATGCACGCAATATGGAAGTCTTCGCCAGTGTGGTGAGCGCCGCTTTCTCGCAGCGGCGCAAGATGCTGCGCAACACTTTGCGCAAGCTGTTTTCGGAGGCGCAACTCCAGGACCTGGGCATTACGCCCACGGTGCGCCCGGAGAGGCTGGGGGTTGAAGATTATGTCAGGCTTGCCAATCAGCTCAGCGGTCGGGACAGTTAGCGTGAAAAAGCAAAAACAGCGCGCATTGTGACTATCGAGCGTAGCGAGCAAATCAGTAACCTCGCCCCGGGGCAGGGTTGGGGTGGGGTGGGGCGTTCAATTTGCCTTTCGCGCATTTTCATCATCAAGGGGGGCGCTGGCGACCATGCGCGTTAATCTAACTCAGCTTGCCGTGGCAGTGCTTGTATTTTTTGCCGCTGCCGCAAGGGCAGGGGTCGTTGCGGCCGATCTTGGGCGCCGCATGCACCGGTTGTTGCGGCCGCTCCTCGACCGTTCCCAGAGCTTCGTCATAGCCGGCATGGTGGTACTGGACGTTCTCGACTTGTGGCGGTGGTTGTTCGGCTTCCTCGATCTGTTCCTGCGAGCGAATCTCGACTGTCATCAGCAGCTTGATGACGTCGGCGCGCACGGCACTTAACAGCGTTTCGAATAGTTCGAAGGCTTCGCGCTTGTATTCCTGCTTCGGATTCTTTTGCGCGTAGCCGCGCAGGTGAATGCCCTGCCGCAGGTGATCGAGTGCCGACAGATGTTCGCGCCAGTGGCTGTCGAGGCTTTGCAACATTACGTTGCGTTCAAAACCATGCCAGGCGGCAGGATCGACGTCGACTATCTTTTGGGCATAGGCTTCGTCGGCTGCGTCGATCACGCGCTTTAATAGGTCATCGCCGTCGAGTTCGGGCTCGGCCTTGAGCCATTCCGCAATCGGCAGATCGAGACGCAATTCAGCTGCCAATGCGGTTTCAAGTCCGGGGATATCCCATTGCTCCTCGACGCTCTCGGGTTGCACATGGAGGCGGAAGGTGTCATGCACGTAGCCCTGCCGCATCGAGGTGATAGTCTCGCTGATGTCTTCCGTCACCAGCAACTCGTTGCGCTGCTGGTAGATCACCTTGCGCTGGTCGTTGGCGACATCGTCGTATTCGAGCAATTGCTTGCGGATGTCGAAGTTGCGCTGTTCGACCTTGCGTTGCGCTGACTCCAGGGAGCGCGACACCAGCGGATGTTCGATTGCCTCGCCTTCCGGCATCTTGAGGCGAACCATGATGGTGTTGAGCCGGTCGCCGGCGAAGATCTTGAGCAGCGGGTCATCCAGCGCGAGATAGAAGCGCGACGACCCCGGATCGCCCTGGCGCCCGGCCCGGCCGCGCAACTGGTTGTCGATGCGGCGTGATTCATGGCGTTCGGAACCGACGATGTGCAGGCCGCCCGCGGCGACTACCTTGTCGTGCAGCTTCTGCCAATCGGCCTTCATTTCCGCGGTGAGTTTGGCTTTTTCTTCTGCACTCAGCGTTTCATTCAAACGAATCGCATCGAGGCGTTTCTCGATGCTGCCGCCGAGCACGATGTCGGTACCGCGACCGGCCATGTTGGTGGCGATGGTGATCTGGGCCGGAAGGCCGGCATCGATGACGATCTGCGCTTCCCGTTCGTGCTGCTTGGCATTCAATACGTTGTGCGGCAGCTTTTCCTTTTTCAGGAGTTCGGACAGCACCTCGGAGTTTTCAATTGACGTGGTGCCGATCAGTACAGGTTGTCCGCGCCCGTTGCAGGCGCGCACGTCGGCAATGATCGCCGTGTATTTTTCATTCGCGGTACGGTAGATCTGATCGTTCTCGTCACGGCGTACCATCGGCTGGTTGGTCGGAATCACCACCGTTTCCAGGTTATAAATCTGGTGGAATTCGTAGGCTTCCGTGTCCGCGGTGCCGGTCATGCCGGCGAGCTTGCCGTACATGCGGAAATAGTTCTGGAAAGTGATCGATGCCAGCGTCTGGTTCTCGGCCTGGATCGCCACGCCTTCCTTGGCTTCCACCGCCTGATGCAGTCCGTCGGACCAGCGCCGGCCCGACATCAGGCGCCCGGTGAACTCGTCGACGATGATGACTTCGCCGTTCTGCACCACATACTGCTGATCGCGCAGGAACAGGCTGTGCGCGCGCAACGCGGCGTAGAGATGATGCATGAGCATGATGTTCGCCGGCTCATAGAGGCTGCCGCCTTCCGGCAAAAGACCTATCTGCGCGAGGATGCGTTCGGCGCTTTCGTGGCCCTGTTCGGTGAGCAGCACCTGATGCGACTTGAGATCGACGGTGTAGTCGCCGCTGTCGCACTCTTCCGGAGTCTTGGCTGCCTCGCCTTTCGTGAGCAACGGCGGCACTGCGTTCATGCGGACGTAGAGATCGGTATGGTCCTCGGCCTGGCCGGAGATGATGAGCGGCGTGCGCGCCTCGTCGATGAGGATCGAATCGACTTCGTCAACAATGGCGAAATTGAGGCCGCGTTGCACCCTCTCACCAGCCGTGTAGACCATGTTGTCGCGCAGGTAGTCGAAGCCGAATTCGTTGTTGGTGCCATAGGTGATGTCAGCCGCGTAAGCGGCCTGCTTGGCATCGTGCGCCATTTGCGACAGGTTGCAGCCGACGGAAAGGCCGAGGAAGCGGTGCAGACGGCCCATCCATTCCGCATCGCGGCTGGCGAGGTAGTCGTTCACCGTCACCACATGCACGCCCTTGCCCGACAGGGCATTCAGATAGGACGGCAGCGTCGCCACCAGCGTCTTGCCCTCGCCGGTGCGCATTTCGGATATTTTGCCGTTATGCAGCACCATGCCGCCGACCAGTTGTACGTCGAAGTGGCGCATGCCGAGCACTCGCTTGCCGGCTTCGCGCACCACGGCGAAAGCTTCGGGCAGGATGTCGTCGAGCGATTCGCCGTTGGCAACGCGCTGCTTGAACTCCGCTGTCTTGGCCGCCAACTGCTCGTCGGACAAGCCCTGCAAGCCAGCTTCAAGTGAATTGATTTTGTTGACTGTGCCACGGTACTGGCGCAGCAGGCGCTCATTGCGGCTGCCGAAAATCTTTTTGAGAATGCCGGAAATCATGAGGGAGGCGTTAACCGTTTGGCAAAACGGCAATTTTATCATGGGGCCATCCAGGCCCCTGAGCTCTTGAAAGCCTTTAACGCCGGGCAACGCGCGTGATGTCGTCGCGGGCCTGTTCGAGGAAGCGGTTGGGATTTTGCGCCACGCCGCGGAAACGGACCTCGAAGTGCAGGTGCGGTCCGGTCGAACGGCCGGTAGTGCCCGACTCGGCTATCACTTGCCCGCGCTTGACCACGCTGCCGAGCTTCACCAGCATGTGTGAGAGGTGCGCATAACGCGTGGTGAGGTCGTTGCCATGATCGATTTCAATGATGTTGCCGTAATCGGGATGGAACTCGGCCGAAACGACGATGCCGGCCGCCGCGGAAACCACTTTGGCGCCGATATCGGCGGGGAAGTCTACACCTGTATGCATGGCACGCTCGCCGGTAAAGGGGTCGATGCGCCAGCCGAAGCCGGAAGAGTTCCATTGCGCATCCACCGGCAGGGTGGTCGGCAGCATGCGTCTGCGCACGCGCTCATCGAACAGGTGCGAATCGAGAAGCGCCAGGGTGTCGGAGCGAGCTTCCACTTCATGCGACAGAGCGTCGAGCGTCTGTTGCAGCTCGTCCGCGGAAAGCGGAGTTGCCTTGAGCAGCGGACCGCCGCGGCCGGCTTCAACCCGATCAGCCGCCCTGAGTTCCTGGGTCTTGATGCCCGCCAGATTCGCCATGCGCTCGCCGAGCGAATCCAGGCGCACCAGCCGCGCCTGCAACTCGCCGACCTTGATGGCCATCACCTTGAGATTTTCCCGCATGAACTCGCTGCGGCGGCGGGAGTCCTCGTTGGTCGTATCACGCACCAGATCCTGCAGGAAAGGCAGGCGAATTTCAGCGGCATGACGCACTGTGACATACGAAAACAGGGAAGAAAGGCCAAATACGAGCATGATGAAACCGACTGCGACGCCCAGCAGCAGGCGCGGTGTGATGGTGATGGTCTTGGCAGTCGCCAGCCGGTTTGAAACAAGAATAATATGCACGCCTATCCTCCCCGCTACGATCAGTCCATGGCCTCACGCAACATTGCCGATTTTCTCAACGCCGACAGTAACCTTGCGCGACTTTCAGCACACGCAGGAAAATTATTAAATCTGCAGCGAATATTCGAACGCGCCGCACCGGCGGCGCTGGCACAGCATGGCCGAGTGGCCAACATGAAACTCGGAAAGGTGGTCATCCATGCCACCAATAGCGCAGTCGCTGCGAAAATCCGGCAACTGACCCCCAGATTGACGGAATCCTTCCGGCAATCCGGGGTGGACGTTAACGAAATACAGGTAAAAGTGCAACCCGGTATCGCTTCGGATAGCGGGAGAAAACAGGAATCCCCTGCCGATATTGGGATTGCAACGAAGCAGGGACTTACATCGCTGGCACAGAGCCTACCTCAGGAGTCGCCTTTGAGAACTGCCTTGGAGCGATTTGCACTACGGGCGCGGATCAGGACTACAAGACGATAAGCCGCTCCAGAAACATCAGGCTGAGGATGACCAGAACAAAAACCAGCGCCCATTTGGCGACGCGTCCCGAGAGACGAAGATAGCGCCGATCGCCGCTGAAGAGATAGGCAACAATACCAGCCCCGATGATGATCACCGTCAGAAAACCGGCAATCCGCAATAGCAGCATAACCTAACCCCCACCCCGTTCCAGGACTAGCCCTGCATGGTTCGTCGGTCTCGACGGCGCAAAGCAGTGCTTTGTGAAGCCCCGACTCAACTTCCGAGGGAAGGAGTGACTGTTGTTCGCGGACTGCGTCCGCTCCGGTTTATTGCTGCTCCGCCTTGTCCCACGGGGATTTTTTTCGGTCAGGGCGGCCCGGCGGCGTAGCGTCATGCCACTTGCGGGTAGAGACCGGCGACAGCGGCCGGCGTGGTTTCGGCCTGTTCGAAAGTCACATATTTCCACGCCTCGGCATCGGCCAGAACGGCGCGCAGCAACTTGTTGTTCAAGGCATGCCCGGATTTGTGGGCGGAAAATTCCGCCAGCAACGGATGGCCGATCAGATACAGATCGCCGACAGCATCCAGCACCTTGTGCTTGGCGAACTCGTTGGCGTAACGCAGGCCATCGGCGTTCAGCACCCGGTACTCGTCCATCACGATGGCGTTTTCCAGACTGCCGCCCAGAGCCAGCCCCTGGTCGCGCAAGGCTTCTATATCCTGCATGAAACCAAAGGTGCGTGCCCGCGCCACTTCTTGCACATAGCGGTTGTCGGCGAAGTCGATGGTGACTTCGCCGCCGGTCTTGTCCACTGCGGGATGATTGAAAACGATCGAAAAGTTGAGGCGGAAGCCCTCATACGGCGACAGGCGTGCCCACTTGTCGCTCTCGCGCACCTCAACCGTCTTCCTGATGCGGACGAATTTCTTCGCTGCGTTCTGTTCTTCGATTCCGGCCGATTGCAGCAGGAAAACAAACGGCGCTGCCGAACCATCCATGATCGGGATTTCAGGCGCGTCAATATCCACATACAGGTTATCGATGCCGAGTCCGGCCAGTGCCGACATCAGATGCTCAACCGTCGCCACCTTGGCGCCGTCTTTTTCCAGGCAGGATGCCATACGCGTATCGCCGACCGTTAAGGGATTGGCGGCAATATCCACTGCCGGATCGAGATCCACGCGGCGAAACACAATGCCCGTGTTTGGCTGCGCCGGCCGTAGCACCAGCATCACCTTGGCGCCGGAATGCAGGCCGACGCCGGTGGCGCGTACAAGGGACTTGAGCGTGCGCTGTTTCAACATGATTTGCACATTTTACGTCAAGGCGATGAAGCGGAGCGCAAAGAGCGGGGCACCGGCAAATGACATGCTTGAAGGCGCGTCATTTGCTGGCGCCTGGCTTTAGCTCCCGACTTAATGCGCATGGTCGCCAGCACCACCCCTGAGGATGAAAGTGCGCAAAGGCAAATTGAACGCCCCCACCCCCGTTCCACGGCCGACTTTGCACAGCCGGCCAGCTGCGGCGGCGCGAAGCAATGCTTCGCGAAACCCCGCCTATGCCCCCGCCCCATTCAGATCGCTACGCTCGATATCACAAGGCGTTCCGTCGCCGCTTTTTCACGTTAATCAGCTTGCTTGCGCAGGAAAGCGGGGATGTCGTACTTCTCCATTCCACTTGCTGACATTGCCTCGACCGCGGCATTGCGGGCGCGATTGGTATGAAAAACCGGCGGCAACGATATCTCGCCATTGCCGCCCTGCATCGCCTCGACGACATAGTTGTCGGTGCCGGTACGCAGCCCGACACCTTCGACCGGCTTCAGCACGGGCGGGCGCTGCTTTGCCGCCTTGCTGCCAAGGCCGGTGGCGACTACGGTGACACGCAGATGGTCTTCCATGGCGTCGTCGAAGACCGTGCCAAAGATGATGGTTGAATCATCTGCCGCATAGGTGCGGATGGTGTTCATCACTTCCTTGACTTCCCTCATGCCAAGCGAACTGCTGGCGGTGATATTCACCAGCACGCCGCGCGCGCCGGAGAGTTCGATGCCTTCCAGAAGCGGGCTGGCAGCGGCCTGTTCCGCGGCGATGCGGGCGCGGTCGACGCCTGTTGCGCTGGCCGAACCCATCATGGCCTTGCCCATTTCGCCCATTACGGTACGCACGTCCTCGAAATCGACATTGACCAAACCAGGCACATTGATGATTTCCGCGATGCCGCCGACGGCGTTCTTGAGCACGTTGTCGGCCGAATGAAAAGCCTCGGTCATGCTGATGTCCTCGCCGAGAACTTCCATCAACTTCTCGTTCAGGATCACGATCAGCGAATCGACATTTTCGGCCAGCGCTGACAGACCCTCTTCGGCGATGCGCAGCCGGTTGCCTTCGAACTCGAAGGGCTTGGTCACCACGGCCACGGTCAGAATGCCCAACTCGCGCGCGACCTCGGCGACGACCGGCGCCGCGCCGGTGCCGGTACCGCCGCCCATGCCGGCGGTGATGAAAATCATGTGTGCCCCTGCCAGCGCTTCGGCGATACGCTCGCGGCTGGCTTCCGCCAAGTCGCGGGCGCGAGCCGGCTTGCCGCCAGCGCCGAGGCCCGGACCCAGTTGCAGCTTGACGCCGGCGCTGGAATTCTTGAGCGCCTGGCCATCGGTATTGGTGCAGATGAACTCCACGCCCTGCACGCCTTCGCGGATCATATGCTCGACCGCATTGCCGCCGGCGCCGCCGACACCGATCACCTTAATGACAGTCGAATCGGATTCCTGATCGATGATTTCAAACATGTTCGCCTCCTTCAATGGCTTGAAAATAACCCGTGCTGCAAAATTGAATCCGGTAGACACACGGAGATATACGCTCCATCTCCACAAAATGCATTCCGGTTTCGTATCCGTATATCATTAAAAATTCTTCTCGAACCACGAACGCATGCGCGCCAGTATCTGGCGCAGCGAACGCGTATCGCTCACCTTGAGGCCGCGCTTTCTTTGCGCCTGGCCTTCCAGGAGCAGACCCATTACCGTTGAGTAGCGTGGATTGCGCACCATGTCCTTCAACGCGGCGTTGTAATGCGGCGCGCCGATCTTCACCGTGTTGTGAAAAATTTCCTCGCCCAGTTCGGGCATGCCGGGCATCTGCGCTGAACCGCCGGTGATGACGATGCCGGCGCGGATCAGACGCTCATGGCCGCTCTTGATCAGCTCTTCGTGCACCTTCTGGAAAATTTCCTCGATACGCGGCTGGATGAAGCCGGCCAGCGTTTGGCGCGACAGAGTGCTGGCGGGACGATCGCCGATACCCGGCACTTCGATCATCTCGTCGGGGTCGGCCATCTGCTGCAGGGCCACGCCGTAGCCGATCTTGATTTCTTCCGCGTCCTGCGTGGAGGTGCGCAAGGCGATGGCGATATCGGAGGTGATCTGGTCGCCCGCGATGGGGATCACCGCCGTGTGGCGGATCGCGCCCTGGGCGAAGATCGCCACATCGGTGGTGCCGCCGCCGATATCGACCAGGCAGACGCCGACATCGCGCTCGTCGTCGGTGAGGACGGCATGACCCGAGGCCAGCGGTTGCAATACCAGATCGGCCACTTCCAGCCCGCAGCGGTGCACGCACTTGACGATGTTCTGCACGGCGGTCACGGCTCCGGTGACGAGGTGCACGTTCACCTCCAGGCGCCTGGCATCCATGCCGATCGGCTCTTTCACCCCATCCTGCCCATCGACGATGAATTCCTGAATCAAGGTGTGCAGTATCCTGTCATCGGCGGAGATGGGGGTCGCATTCGCCGCTTCAACCGCGCGCTCGATGTCGTATTGTGTGACTTCCTTGTCTTTCACCACGGTCATGCCATTTGAATCTTTGCTCTTGATATGGCTGCCTGCTATGCCGGTGTACACGTGCGCCACCTTGCAGCCGGTCATCAACTCCACTTCCTGGATGGCGCGCGAGATTGAATTCACTGTCGCCTCGATGTTGACCACCATGCCCTTCTTGAGGCCGCTTGACTCCTGGCTGCCGATGCCGAGAACCGAGAGATTGCCCTCGGGATCGAGCTCGGCGATGGTCGCCACGATCTTGGAGGTGCCGATGTCGAGGCCGACGATGAGTTCCCGCGTTTCCTTGCTCATCAGGTATGTGCCTCGCGCACCGTAAACCCGTTCGGGTAGCGCATATCGATCATGCCGGGGCGGAAATGGAGCTTTTGTTCAAGCTCAGGATAGGCGGCGACAAAACGCGCCAAACGCTCGCTGACCGGGTGCGCCGTGTCGTCGCGGCCGAGCAGCAGCAGCAGGCCATTGTCGAGCTTGACCTGCCACGCCTGGCGCTGGGAGAGAACCATCTCGCCTGGTTGGCGGCCGAGCGCAGCCAATGCCAGGATGAACTCCTGCCAGCGCGCCAGCATTTGCGCGGCGCTGCCCTCGGGTCCGGAAAATACCGGCAGGTCGGACTCGCTGGCAGCGACGAATACTTCGCCGAAAGTATTCACCAAACGGTATTCGCCATCGGCCTCGCGCCAGCGCGCTGCCGCAACCTGCTCCTCGATGCTGACTTCGATGCCATCGGGCCAGATGCGCCGCACTTCGGCGTGGCGCACCCAGGGCAATTTTTCGAACGATGCGCGCACGGTGCCGAGATTGACGGTGAAGAAGTTGCCGGCGACCGAACTGCGTGCGGCATACTCGATTTGCATTGACGTTACCTGCCTCACATTGCTGGCGACAACCAGTTGGCGCAGGGGAAACACGGGCAGGCGTTGCACACCGACTAGGGCGGCGTAGGCCAGCGCCGTCAGCGCAAATATCAGCAGCACGTCGGCGAGCAGGTTCATCAGCGGCGGCCGGTCCCAGAAAGTATCGGCCGCTGCCTGCGGTTTCTTCCCGCGCTTGCTCGGCTTTGAATTGGCTTTAGCCAAGACGCGCCTCCGCCAGCACTTTCACCACCAGTTGCTCGAAACCGATGCCGGCCGCGCGGGCCGCCATCGGTACCAGCGAATGATCGGTCATGCCCGGCGCCGTGTTGGCTTCGAGCGCATAGGCCCGGCCTGCCGCATCGAGCATCACGTCGATGCGGCCCCAGCCGCGGGCGCCGATCACCTGGAAGGCGTAGAGCGCCAATTCCTGCATCTCCTGTTCCTTGGCAGCGCTGAGTCCGCTCGGAATCAGGTACTTCGTATCGTCGCGCTCGTATTTGGCCGCGTAGTCGTAGTACTCGGTCGCCGGTTCGATCTTGATCACTGGCAGCGGCCGGTCGTCAAGGATGCCCACCGTGTATTCGCCGCCCGACAGGAAGCGTTCGGCCAGCACGATCGAGTCATGGCGCGCCGCCAGCGCATAGGCTTTTTTCAGTTCGGATTTTTTCTTGACCTTGGTAATGCCGATGCTCGATCCTTCATTGGCGGGCTTCACGAACAGGGGCAGGCCGAGCCGGGCTTCCACCGCCGCCAGATCGCTTCTCGGCATCAGCACTTCGTAGTCCGGAACCGGGATGCCGGCTGCCTGCCAGACCAGTTTGGTGCGCCACTTGTCCATGGCCAGCGCCGACGCCAGCACGCCGCTGCCGGTATAGGGAATGCCCATGAATTCGAGCGCTCCCTGCAAGGTGCCATCTTCGCCGCCCTTGCCATGCAGTGCGATGAAGACGCGCTGATAGGCCTCGTCGCGCAGGGCCGAGAGCGGTTTTTCGCTCGGGTCGAAGGCGTGCGCATCGATGCCAGCGGTGCGCAAGGCCTTCAATACTGCCGTGCCGCTCTTGAGGGACACTTCCCGTTCGGCAGAATCCCCGCCGAACATTACCGCTACACGACCGAAATTCTTTTTAGCATTCATCGCCAACAATCCGCACTTCCCGCACCAGTTCAACCCCGAATTTTTCCCTGACCGTTGCCTGTACACGGCCAATGAGCGTTTCTATCTCAGACGCCGTCGCCCTGCCGTCCGGATTAACGATGAAATTCGCATGCTTTTCGGAAACCCGCGCCCCGCCTAGGGAAAAGCCCTTCAGTCCGGCCGCCTCGATGAGCCGCGCGGCATGGTCGCCGGGCGGATTGCGGAACACCGAGCCCGCATTCGGCAATTGCAGCGGCTGGGTGTCGATGCGCCTCTGCAATAGCGATTTGATGTTCTCGCGAATCACCAACGGCTCGCCCACCGGAAGGCGCAACCAGGCCGCAGCAAAAAATTCGTTGTCGAGGTTGGGCCATTCCACGTGCCGGTAGCCGACAACAAAGTCGGATGCATTGCGTTCAATGCGGCCTCCCTGGCGATTGAGCATCAATACGTGTTCGACGCGATCCCAGGTCTCGCTGCCGTGACAGCCCGCATTCATCGCCAGTGCGCCGCCGACCGTGCCGGGAATGCCGGCGAGGAATTCCACGCCGCCCAACGCATGTGCCGCTGCGAAGTGCGCCAGTTTGGGACTGGCGACGCCGGTTTCAACATAAATGAGTGAGGAGTCGGGTTCAATGCGCAGGGTTTTCAAGGTATTGTGGGTGAACACCACCGTGCCCTTGAAGCCGCCATCGCGCACCAGCAGGTTGCTGCCGAGGCCCACTATCAAAAGCGGTTCCGTTGCAGGCAACTGGCGCAGGAATAGCGCGAGATCGTCGAGATCGGCCGGCACATAGGCATGCGCGGCCATGCCTCCGGCACGCCAAGAGACATGGCGCGCCATGGGTTCGTTGTCGCGCAAGGCGCCGCGTAGATCAGCCATTCGCCACCTTTCCTGGCACCGCACCGATGGAACCTGCGCCCATGGTGATTACAACATCGCCGTCGCGCGCGACATCGAGAATCGTCTGCGGCATGGCGGCGATGTCGGCGACGAAGCGCAATTCGCCCTGTCCGGCGGCGCGAATCGCCGCTGCCAGAGTACGGCCGTCGGCGCCCGGAATCGGCGCTTCGCCGGCGGCATAGATATCGCCCAGCACCAGCGCATCGGCGCACGACAGCACGGCAACAAAATCATCGAAGCAATCCCGGGTGCGCGTAAAGCGATGCGGCTGAAAGGCCAGCACGATGCGCCGCCCCGGAAACGCGCCGTGTGCCGCAGCCAGGGTCGCTGCCATTTCAACCGGATGGTGGCCGTAATCGTCGATCAGGGTAAATGCGCCACCTTGTTTTGCGGCAATCTCGCCATAACGCTGGAAACGGCGACCGACGCCCTTGAACTCCACCAGCGCACGCACGATTGCAGCGTCGGGCACGCCCAGCTCGTTTGCCACCGCGATGGTCGCCAGCGCATTAAGCACGTTATGCACGCCAGGCAGATTGAGCGTCACGGCGAAGCGCGACACCTTGCCGTTGGTGCGCACGCAATCGAAATGCATCTGGCCGCCGTCGGCGCGCACGTTCTCGGCACGGATGTTGGCCTGCGGACCGAGACCGTAGGTCACTACCTGCTTCGCTACACGCGGCAGGATGTCGCGCACATTGGCGTCGTCGATGCAGAGCACGGCGACGCCGTAGAACGGCAGCCGGTGCAGGAAGTCGACGAAAGCCTGCTTCAGCTTCTCGAAATCATGGCCATAGGTCTCCATGTGGTCGGCATCGATATTGGTGACCACCGATACCACCGGCGAAAGAAAGAGAAAGGACGCGTCCGATTCGTCAGCTTCGGCGACAAGGAACTCGCCGCTGCCGAGTTGCGCATTGGCACCAGCCGAATTGAGCCGGCCGCCGATGACGAAAGTCGGATCGAGACCGCCTGCCGCGAGGACGCTGGCCACCAGACTGGTGGTCGTCGTCTTGCCATGCGTGCCGGCAATCGCCACGCCCTGCTTGATGCGCATCAACTCGGCCAGCATCTGCGCGCGCGGCACCACGGGAATGTGCCGTTCGCGCGCGGCGATCACTTCCGGGTTGTCTTCCTTCACCGCGGTCGACACCACCACGGCATCGACCTCTGCCACATTCGCGGCACCGTGGCCGATGGCGATGCGGATGCCCAGACCGGCCAGCCGGCGCGTGGTTGCACTATCGGCCAGGTCGGAGCCGCTGATCTGGTAGCCCTGGTTGGCCAGTACCTCGGCGATGCCGCTCATGCCGGAACCACCGATACCAACAAAATGAATTCGTCTGACTTTATGCTTCATGGCAAAACCTTTCACCACCAAGACACCAAGAGCACCAAGGCCCACCGAGGAAATCCATCAAGAATTTCTTGGTGCTACTTGGTGTCTTGGTGGTAAGGATTTTTTTCATTTGGCCAGCTCCATGCAGACCTTCGCCACGACTTCGGCTGCATCGGGCTTGGCCAGCGCGCGCGCCTTTTCCGCCATCTGCTGTAACTGCCCGCGCGGCAAGGTGCGCAGCAGCGAAAGCTTCTCCGCCGTGAGTTCGGCTTGCGGCAGCAGGATTGCCGCACCGGCATCGGCAAGAAAGCGCGCGTTTGAGGTCTGGTGGTCATCCACCGCATGGGGAAAGGGCACCAGAATGCTGGCCATGCCTGCCGCAGCCAATTCGGCGATGGTCAGCGCCCCGGCGCGGCAGATCACCAGATCCGCCCATTCGTAGGCGCCCGCCATGTCCTCGATGAAGGCGACGGCATGCGCCTCGACTCCGGCGCGCTGATAATTTTCGTTCAATGCCCCGAGGTGCTTCTCGCCGGACTGGTGCACCACGTCGGGCCGTTCCTCGGCCGGGATCAGGGCCAGAGCCGCAGGCACTGCTTCGTTCAGGGCCTGCGCGCCGAGACTGCCGCCGACGACCAACAGGTGCAGGCGCCCGCTGCGGCCGGCAAAGCGTCGCTTGGGTGACGGCAATGCAGCGATCGCCGGACGCACCGGACTGCCACACCACTCGCCCTTGTCGAATACGCCGGGGAAACCTGTCAGCACACGGTTTGCGAAACGTGAAAGGACTTTGTTCGCGAGTCCGGCGATAGAGTTCTGCTCATGCAATACCAGCGGTGTTCTGCAGAGCACGGCCATGATGCCGCCAGGAAAAGTGATGAAGCCGCCAAAACCGATCACGACATCAGGTTTGACGCGCTTGATCACCCTGCGTGCCTGCACCAGGCCGCGCAGCAGATTGAAGGGCAGCGTGAGTTTGCGCAGCACACCCTTGCCGCGCAGCGCGCCGAACAGAACCCAGGCGGTTTCATATCCCTTGCCCGGTATCAGCCGCGCTTCCATGCCATCGGGATTGCCCATCCAGACTACGCGCCAACCCAGGTCGCGCAGATAATCGGCCACCGCCAGGCCGGGCATGATGTGCCCGCCCGTGCCGCCGGCCATGATGAGGATGGTTTTTCTTTTTAGCATGGTGCCACGGTGGCGCCGAGGCGCCGTTCAGTAACCCCCGCCCCGGGGCGGGGGAAGGGGGTGGGGGGCTTTGTGGCCCGGATGAGGGGTATGCGGATAGTCATATCCGCATACCCCTCATCACCGAGCGGTTCTCGTAATCAATGCGCAGCAATATTGCCAGCGCCAGGCAGTTGGCGACCACGCCCGAACCGCCGAAACTCATCAGCGGCAGGGTCAGGCCCTTGGTCGGCAGCAAGCCCATGTTGACGCCCATGTTGATGAAGGATTGCACCCCGAACCAGATGCCGACGCCCTGCGCCACGAGCCCGCCGAAGATGCGATCGAGCAGCAGCGCCTGGCGGCCGATGGCAAAGGCGCGTTGTATCAGCAGCGCGAAAGCGCACACCACGATGGCGACACCGGCGAAGCCCAGCTCCTCGGCGACCACCGCGAGCAGGAAATCGGTATGCGCCTCGGGCAGGTAGAACAGTTTTTCGACACTGGCGCCGAGTCCGACGCCAAACCACTCGCCGCGACCGAAGGCGATCAGCGCATGCGAGAGCTGGTAGCCGCGGCCGTACTCGTCCTGCCAGGGATCCATGAAACCGAAAATGCGTTCGCGCCGGTAGGGTGAGATCCAGATCAGGATCACGAAGGAGACCATCAGAAACACGAAGAGGAAGCTGAACAGGCGCGCGTTGATGCCGCCGAGGAACATGATGCCCATGGCGATGCTGATAATGACGACGAAGGCGCCGAAATCAGGCTCGCGCAACAGCAGTCCGCCGACCAGCACCATTACCATTGCCATCGGCACGAAGCCACGGCGGAAGGAATCCATATCGGCGAGTTTGCGCGTGGTGTAGTCGGCGGCGTAGAGCACCGCGAACAGCTTCATCAACTCGGAGGGTTGCAGGTTGATCGGTCCCAGCGGCAGCCAGCGTTGCGCGCCATTCACCGAGCGCCCGATGTGGGGAATGAGCACGATGCCGATCAGGACGAAGCCGACGACGAACAGCAGCGGCGCGGCCTGCTGCCAGAAACGCACCGGAATCTGGAATGCCACTACGCCGGTGACGAAACCGATGGCGAGGAAAATGCCGTGCCGCAGCAGAAAATAGGAAGACTGGTAGCCGGTGAACTTGCTGCCTTCGGCAGTGGCGATCGAGGCCGAGTAGACCATCACCAGCCCGAACAGCAGCAGGCCAAGCGCCGACCACACCAGCAGCGGATCGAGTTCCGCCACGCGCTGCTGGCGCGGCGCAAAGGCCCTGGACACGGCCGGCGCGCTCATGTGGCAACTCCCAATAATTTTTGCACGGCGGCAATGAATACCTGGGCGCGATGTTCGTAATTGCGGAACATGTCGAAACTGGCGCAGGCCGGCGAAAGCAAAACCGCGTCGCCAGCCTGCGCTTCCTGGGCGGAAATGAGAACGGCATCTTCCATGCTGGAGGCCCAATACAATGGAATGTTTTTGCCCAGGGCAGCGGCAATCAGCAGCGCATCGCGACCGATCAGCACGACCGCCCGCGCATGTTTTTTCGCCGCATCGCGCAGCGGCGAAAAATCCTGCTCTTTTCCTTCCCCCCCCAGAATCAGCACCACCGGCCGGCCCATGCCTTTCAATGCGGCTACCGTGGCGCCGACGTTCGTTCCCTTCGAGTCGTCATACCAGTCGATGCCGTCCGCGCTGGCGATTTTTTCGACCCGGTGTGGCAGGCCGCGAAACGTGCGCAGGCCGTGCAGCAGATCAATTGGCGGTAAGCCGATGCTGGCACACAGGGCCAGCGCCGCCATCGCATTCGCCGCATTGTGCAAACCCGTCAGCGGCAGTTCGGCAAGCGGCAGCAGCAAGCGGTTGCCCTGCGCGATCCACGCTGCGCCGCTCTGCTCGCGCAGGCCGAAATCCGCTTCCTGATCCGGCGCGTCAAGGCCGAAGGTCATTATCCGACGTCCCGCTCGTGCCATCTTCTCCACGCGCGCATCCCGACGATTGAGAACCTGCATGCCGTCGCCGTCGAAAATGCGGGCTTTGGCGGTCGCATAATCATCGAGGCCGTGATAACGATCCAGATGATCGTCGGAAATATTGAGCACTGTCGCCGCGTCGGCCGCCAGGGTCGCCGTGGTTTCGAGCTGAAAACTGGAAAGCTCCAACACCCAGATGCGCGGCGGCTTGCCGGCATCGACCCGGTCCATCAGCGCATCCAGCGCGGCGGGTGAAATATTGCCGGCGGTGACGGCATCCAGCCCCGCCGCATTGCAGAGATGGCCGGTCAGCGCCGTGGTGGTGGTCTTGCCGTTGGTGCCGGTGATCGCCAGTATTTTGCAATCACTGCGCCAGCCGAGATCGCGCAGGCCCTGGGCGAAGAGCTCGATCTCGCCGACCACGGGGATGCCTTGCGCACGGGCCGACACAACGACCGGCAAGCTCGCTGCCAAACCCGGCGACAGGGCGAGCAGGTCGCTGCCTTGCAACAGCAGGTTGTCGAACTCGCCATGACGAAACTCCGCTGCCGGCACCGCGCGGCGCAAGGCGTCGAGGCCCGGCGGTGCGGCGCGCGTATCGGCGACGCGTACAAGTGCCCCCTGGCGCGCGCACCAGCGTGCCATCGCCAGTCCCGATTCGCCGAGGCCGAGAATGAGTACTGATTTTGCGGTTAGCTCATTCATAAGATCTATTAGCCACAGAGATCACAGAGTGCACAGAGGAAGGCGGCGGTTTTCTCTGTGAACTCTGTGTCCTCTGTGGCTGCTTGGTTTTCATCTGATTTTCAACGTCGACAAGCCAAACAAAACGAGCAGAATCGTGATGATCCAGAAGCGCACGACCACCTGCGTTTCCTTCCAGCCGCTTTGCTCGAAGTGGTGATGCAGCGGTGCCATGAGCAAAATGCGGCGTCCCTCGCCGTAGCGTTTCCTGGTGTACTTGAACCAGCCGACCTGGATCATTACCGACAGGGTTTCGGCGACGAAAACGCCGCCCATGATGAAGAGCAGGATTTCCTGCCGCACCACTACAGCCACCGCGCCCAGCGCAGCGCCCAGCGCTAAGGCGCCGACATCGCCCATGAATACCTCGGCCGGATAGGCGTTGAACCAGAGGAAGCCCAGCCCGGCGCCGGCCAGCGCGCCGCAGAACACAATGAGTTCGCCCGCGCCGGGAATATAGGGAATGAACAGGTATTTGGCATACACGGCATTGCCGGTGAGATAGGCAATGAGGCCGAGCGCGGCGCCGACCATCACCGTCGGCATGATCGCCAGTCCGTCGAGACCGTCGGTGAGGTTCACCGCATTGCTGCTGCCGACGATCACCAGATAGGTCAGCAGGATAAAGCCGAACATGCCAAGAGGATAGGATATCGTCTTGAAGAAGGGTACGATCAGGTCGGCCTTGGAGGGCAGCTCCAGCGTGAAGCCGCTGCCGATCCATTGCATCACGAGCTGGATGACTTTCTCGTTGTTGGGGGCGGAAATCGAAAACACGATGTAGATCGCGGCGATCAGTCCGATCAGCGACTGCCAGAAGAACTTGGCCTTGGCCGAGAGACCCTTGGGATTGTGATAGACCACCTTGCGCCAGTCGTCGACCCAGCCCACCGCGCCGTAACCGAGCGTGACGATAAGCACGATCCAGACGAAGCGGTTCGACAGGTCGACCCAGAGCAGGGTCGAGATGCTGAGCGAAATCAGGATCAGCGCGCCACCCATGGTCGGCGTGCCGGCCTTGACCAGGTGCGTCTGTGGCCCGTCGTTGCGCACCGCCTGGCCGATTTTTTTTGCCGTCAGCCAGCGAATGACGGCGGGACCGGCAATGAAGGAAATGGTCAAGGCCGTCATCGTCGCCAGCACGGCGCGCAAAGTGATGTAGTTGAAGACGTTGAAGGCCCGGATATCGGTCGCCAGCCAGCGTGCAAGATTAAGCAGCATGGAAACCTCTGTGAAGGGAAAAGGACTGAGAGGGAAGGGGGAAGGGGGAAGGGGGAAGGGTGTTCGTGCGCGGCGACGCGCTGTGGGCCAAACTGGCTGTCGCGTTCATCGCGACAAAGCAAACGCTATGCGCGGAGGTGCTGGTTTTACCCTTCCCCCTTCCCCCTTCCCCCTTCTCCACCTCTTGGCCATATCTACGCATATCTGTCACTCCTCACCGTCCTTCGCCAGAAGCGCATCTACTATCCGCTCCATGCGCATGAAGCGCGAGCCCTTGATCAACACCGTGGTATTCGCATCGAGTTCCTGGCGCACGGCCTTGACCAAATCTTCAATACGTTCGAAATGTGTTCCATGTTGACCGAAATTATGCGCGGCAGCCACGGCGAGCGAACCGAGGCAATAGAGCCGGTCTATGCCCTGACTCTTGGCATAGCCGCCGAGCTCGTCATGGAACTGGCCGCCCGCGGCGCCGACTTCGCCCATGTCGCCCATCACGAACAGGCGTTTGCCCGGCAGTTGCGCCAGCACGTCGATGGCGGCGCGCATCGAGTCCGGATTGGCGTTATAGGTGTCGTCGATCAGCACGGCGCCGTGTTTCCCGGCCTTGCGCTGCAAGCGTCCCTTGGCGCCGCGATAGCCGGCCAGTCCCTTCACCACCGCAGCGAGCGGCGCTCCGGCGGCAAGGCAGGCTGCGGCGGCGGCCAGCGCGTTCAGCACGTTGTGGCGGCCCGCCAGTTGCAATTCAAAACCGGCATCGCCCAGCGGCGTGTGCAGCGTCATGTGGCTGCGCAATTGCGCGCATTGCACCGTGGCGCCGATATCCGCCGCCCTGTCGAGGCCGAAACTCTGCATGCGCTGGCCAGCCGCCAGCTCGCGCCAGATGGCGGCGTGCGGATCGTCGGCATTGATGATGGCGACGCCGTCGCGGTCGAGTCCCTCGAAGATCTCACCCTTGGCCCGGGCCACGTTGGCGAGGCTGCTCAGGCCTTCGAGATGCGCACGCTGCGCATTGTTGATGAGCGCCACGGTGGGACGCGCGATGCGGGTCAGATAGGAGATTTCGCCGGCGTGGTTCATGCCCATTTCGATTACAGCCGCGCGATGTCGTTCGCGCAATTGCAGCAACGTGAGCGGCAGGCCGATGTCGTTATTGAAATTGCCGCCGGTCGCCAGCACCTGGTCCTCACCGAGGTGGGCCGCCATGATGGCCGCACACATGTCCTTCACCGTGGTCTTGCCGTTGCTGCCGGTGATGGCGATGAGCGGAATCGCGAAGCGGGTGCGCCATGCGGCGGCCAACTGGCCGAGTCCGAGCCGCGTGTCGTCGACCACCAGCAGCGGCAGCTTGTCATCGGCATGGGCCGCGGCCCATTTCTCGTCCACCATTGCCGCCGCCGCGCCTTGCGCAATCGCCGCGGCGACGAAATCGTGGCCGTCGAAGCGCTCGCCGCGCAGGGCGATGAACAGGCCGTCCTTGACGATGGCGCGCGAATCCGAAAAGACGGACGTAAATGTCATGTCGGCGTTTGCTGTCCGGGCGCCGAGCAGGGCTGCCGCTTCGGAGATTCGCATCATGGGCGCTGCTCCAGCGCGCGTTGCGCCGACCCCAGGTCGGAGAAGGGCTGCCTGACGCCGGCAATTTCCTGGTAGGTCTCGTGTCCCTTGCCGGCCAGCAGGATCACATCGCACGCGTCCGCTGCCACAATGGCTTTGCGGATCGCCACGGCGCGATCCAGTTCGACCAGTGGTTTTGTTTGCATGCCGGTGGCGATCTGGGCGGCGATATGTGCGGGGGCTTCGCCGCGCGGGTTGTCGCTGGTCACCACCACTCCGTCCGCCAGTCGCTCCGCCATGGCGCCCATCAGGGGCCGCTTGCCGGGATCGCGCTCGCCGCCGCAACCAAACAGGCAAATCAGTCTGCCATGGCGCGCGCTGGCAATTTCACGCAGCGTGGTCAGCGCCTTGTCGAGCGCATCGGGCGTGTGCGCGTAATCGACCACTACCAGCGGTTGCCCCTTGCCGCCGATTGCCTGCAAGCGTCCCGGCGGCGGCGTAACCGTGGCCAGCGCCGCGCCGGCCTGTGCCGCATCGATGCCCAGCGCCTGCAGGCTGCCGAACACGGCGAGCAGGTTCGACACATTGAAGCGGCCGATCACCGGCGCCGCGACCGGCATGCCGTTGACGCTGAACTCGACGCCGGTCGCGGGCATGTGTATGTCATCGGCAAGCAGAAGTTTATCGGTGACGCGCGCCTGTTGAGGATTCAGCGAGTAGCCAAGGGTGCGCACCCTGCCGCGTAGCGAAGCGGCCAATTGAACGCCGCAGGGATCGTCCAGATTCAGCACCGCGGTTTTCAGGCCGGGCATGGCAAACAGACGGGCCTTGGCAGCGGCGTAGACGTCCATGTCGGCGTGATAGTCGAGATGGTCGCGCGTCAGATTGGTGAACACGGCGGTGTCGAAGATCACACCGTTGACGCGCCCCTGGTCAAGACCGATCGACGAGACTTCCATGGCGCAGGCAGTGGCGCCCTGAGCGAGATAACTCGCCAGGCCGCTGTGCACGGCAATCGCATCCGGTGTGGTGTTCGGACTTTCCTCCAGGCGGCCAGGAAAACCGTTGCCCAGCGTTCCCATTACCGCGCAACGCTGGCCGAGACTGCCGAGTGCCTGCGCAATCCATTGCGATACCGAGGTTTTGCCGTTGGTGCCGGTGACGCCGATGACTTGCAGCTTTTCCGAGGGCCGGCCATACACCAGATGCGCGATTTCGCCGAGCAGCTTGGCCAGGCCTTCCACCGCAAGGCTCGGCACGCCAGGTTCGATGGCTTTGCTCGGCTCTGCGTCATAGAGCACTGCTGCCGCGCCACGATGCACAGCATCATTGATGTAGTCGCGTCCATCGCGGCTGGCGCCGTGGCAGGCGACAAATATATCGCCGTGCTGAATGCGCCGCGAGTCGAGGCAGAGCCGGCTGGTATTCACCCCCTGCCGTTGCAGAGCTTCGATGACCGTCACGGCGTTCACATTTCCTCCTTGACGGGATCGCTGCTTGTCGGCCGCAATTGTTGCGGCCCATCCTGCGCTACGCCGAGTGTGCGCAGCGCACCGGCCATGACGCGCGAGAACACCGGCGCTGCGACATCGCCGCCGTAATAAATACCGGTCGATGGTTCGTCCACCATGACGGCAATCACCAGACGCGGATCCGAGGCGGGGGCGAGACCGACGAAGGAAGCGACATACTTGTTGGCGTAAGCGCCGCCTTCGATCTTGTGCGCGGTGCCGGTCTTGCCGCCGGCCCGGTAGCCGGGAACGAAGGCCTTGGGCGCGGTGCCGCCTTCGCCCACCACCATCTCCAGCATGTTGCGCACTTCATGCGCGGTCTGTGCGGTGAAAATCTGTTTGCCGACCGGAACCGGGCCATCGGCCTTGGTCAGGGACAAGGGAATCAGGTCGCCGTCACGGGCGAAGACCAGGTAGGCATGCGCCAGTTGCATCAGCGTCACCGAGATGCCGTGGCCATAGGCCATCGTCGCCTGTTCGATCGGCTGCCATTTGTTCCAGGGCCGCAGGCGACCGCCGACTTCGCCGGGGAAGCCGAGCTTCAACGGACTGCCGAAACCAAGCCCGTCGAACATGCGCCACATCGATTGCGGCGGCAATGACAAAGCCATTTTTGCGGCGCCGACGTTGGAAGATTTCTGGATCACCTGCGCCACGGTCAGCATGCCGTGCATATGGGCGTCGTGGATGGTCGCGTTGCCCACGGTCATGCGCCCGGGCGCGGTATTGATCAGCGTGTCATAACGGAATTTGCCCTGTTCCAGCGCCAGTGCGGCTGTAAATGGTTTCATCGTCGAGCCCGGCTCGAAGGAATCCGTGAGTGCGCGATTGCGCAGCTGCGCGCCGACCAGTCCCTGGCGATTGTTCGGGTTATAGGTCGGCAGGTTGGCCAGCGCCAGCACTTCTCCGGTTCTGGCGTCGATGACCACGATGCCGCCGGCCTTGGCCTTGAACTCGGCGATGGCCTGACGCAGATTGGTATAGGCGAGGTACTGGATCTTGTCGTCGAGCGCGAGCACGATGTCGCGCCCGTCCTGCGGCGGCTTGATGCTTTCGACATCCTCGACGATTTCGCCGCGCCGGTCCTTGATGACGCGGCGGCTGCCCGCCTTGCCAGACAATGACGCGTTCATCGCCAGTTCGACGCCTTCCTGTCCGCTGTCGTCGACGCCGGTGAAGCCGAGCATGTGCGCGGTGACCTCGCCGCCGGGGTAGTAGCGCCGGTATTCCTGCTGCTGGTGAATGCCAGACAGCTTCATCTGCACAATGCGGTCGGCGACTTCTGGAGGAATCTGCCGCTTGATGAAGACGAAGTCGCGATCCGAGGCGAGCTTGCGCGTCAGTTCCCGAACATCCATTTCGAGCAGGCGGGCAAGGTTGCGCACCTGTGCCGGCTGCAAGCGGGCGTCGTCGGGAATGGCCCAGATCGATTTCACGGGCGTCGACATCGACAGCATTTCGCCATGACGATCCATGATGCGGCCGCGCGTTGCGGAAATTTCCAGCACGCGTTCATAGCGCGCTTCGCCTTTTTCCCGCAGAAAATCGTTGTGGATGCCTTGCAGATAGAGAGAGCGGCCGATCAAAGCCACGAAGCAGGCCAGCAGCACCAACTGCAACAGCCGCGAGCGCCAGATCGGCAGCGGCTGCGAGAGCACGGGGCTGTTGGAGAACTTCATGAATACAATAGCCGCGCAAGCGGCTCACAAAGCTCCCCTCTCCCGCAGGGAGAGGGGTTGGGGGTGAGGGAAACAGCGGCTCGATTTAACATCGACATTATCGAGAGACTCCACTGCCAAGCGACATTATCTGGCTGGCCGGCGGCGTTTTCATTTGCAGCTTTTCGCGCGCGATTTTTTCCACGCGGGCATGATTGGCCCAGGTGCTTTGTTCAAGCTGCAACTGCCCCCACTCGACATCGAGTGCATGCATGCGCGTCTGTTCGCGATCGAGTTCGATGAACAACTTGCGTGCGCGATGGTTCGACGCCACGATGGACAGGGCGCAAATCAGCGCGACCAGAACGAGGATGGTGTTCAGCCGCGAATTCACGCGCACTTCTCCGCAACCCGCATCACCGCGCTGCGCGCGCGCGGGTTGGCCTTGACTTCGACCGCGCCGGGGAACACCGGCTTGCCGACCAGGCGCAGGCGCGGCGGCGGCAGGTCGGCGGCGCGCACCGGCACGCCCTTGGGCGGCTGCACCGGTTGCGATTGTTCGCGCAGATAGCGCTTGACGATGCGGTCTTCAAGGGAATGAAAACTGATCACCACCAGGCGTCCGCCCGGCGCCAGGCGATCGGTGGCCTGGGGCAGGCTCAACGCAAGCTCCTCAAGCTCGCGATTGATGAAAATCCGTAGAGCCTGAAAGCTCCGCGTCGCCGGATGCTGGCCCGGTTCCCGCGTGGGCACGGCCTTTTCCACGAGCGCGGCAAGTTGTCCTGTTGTGGATATACCGCGCTCGCTCCGAGCAGCAACAAGCGCCTTTGCAATCGCATGAGCAAACCGTTCTTCGCCATAGTCCTTGAGTACCTCCCCTATTTCACGTTGTGATGCCCGCGCCAGCCATTCGGCGACGGTTTCCCCCTGCGTGGTATCCATGCGCATGTCGAGCGGCGCATCGAAGCGGAAACTGAATCCCCGTTCCGCCTCGTCGAGCTGCGGACTCGAGACGCCGATATCCATCAGCACGCCATTCACCGCGTTGATCTGCAGCCGGTCGAGCACGTCCGCCAATTCGCCGAACCAGGCATGCCCCAGCGTCAGGCGCGGGTCGGCGATGGCCTGGCCCGCGGCAATGGCGGCCGGATCGCGGTCGAGCGCGATTAATCGTCCCTTCGGGCCGAGCCGATCCAGGATCGCGCGGCTGTGGCCGCCGCGACCGAAGGTCGCATCGACGTAGATTCCATCCGGCTTCACTGCGAGTGCCTCGACGGCTTCGGTCAGCAGCACGCTGACATGGTTCATAGCGTGAGGTTTTCAAGGCCCGGCGGCAGCAACTTGTCGCCGAGCGAGAAGATCGCCTCCTGCTGCGCCTTCCAGCCGGCATCGCTCCAGATTTCGAAATGGCTGCCTTGCCCTACCAGCCATACCTGCTTATCCAGGCCGGCATAGCCACGCAGTTCAGGCGCGACCAGCAAGCGGCCGGCGCCATCGAGTTCGGCATCCACCGCAAAGCCCACCAGCAGACGACGCAGCATCGCCGACTGCATTTCGAGACTGGGCGCGGCAAGAATTTTGTCGCGAATGGGCTCCCATGCGGCTTGCGTATAAAGCAGCAGGCAGCGATGCGGATGGGCAGTCAGGACGAGGTGCCCATCGGACAGGGTGGCCAGCAGATCGCGATGACGCGCAGGTATCCCCATGCGTCCTTTTGCGTCCAGATTCAGTGCCGCCGCTCCTTGAAACACGGAACCCCCTTTTTGGGCAGGAATCACCCCGATTCCCACTTTCTCCCACTTCTTCCCACTTTAGGGGAGAAGTTTCTTG
Organism: Georgfuchsia toluolica; assembly: GCF_907163265.1. NCBI lineage: Bacteria > Pseudomonadati > Pseudomonadota > Betaproteobacteria > Nitrosomonadales > Sterolibacteriaceae > Georgfuchsia > Georgfuchsia toluolica. The sequence continues at coordinate 2,090,640 of NZ_CAJQUM010000001.1, read as the reverse complement.
CGGTCAAGGGGGAAACCGTGATTTTTTCTTGGCAGGACAAAGACTTAGGACGGCTTTCCGCAGCGATTTCTGGTTTGTAAATCACAATAAAAACAATGGGGGTAGAAATCAAACCGAAAGTAATACATAAGGAGTGGGCGCGAGGTCGGGAAGGTGGGAAGTCCGCCGATAAGCCGGGTTCTGTCGTGGGCAATCATTCCTCTGGGACCGCCGTTACCGACGGCCTCAAGCAGCCTACCCGGGAGCGACGCGAGCCACGTCATTGCTCCCCTATTTGGCCTTGCCCCGGATGAGGTTTGCCGTGCCGTCCCTGTCGCCAGGTCCGCGGTGGGCTCTTACCCCGCCATTTCACCCTTACCGGCTCTTGCGAGCTTAGGCGGTATCTTTCTGTTGCACTGTCTGTCGCCTTGGGTAGCGTTGCCGCTACTTATAACGCCTGGCCGTTAGCCAGCATCCCGCTCTATGGGGCCCGGACTTTCCTCCAGATGCAGAGCATCCAGCGATTGCCTGGCGAACTTCCCAGCGCGATTGTATACGTATGCGGTTTTTAACCTTGCAGAGACCACGCCACGGTTTCGTTGTGGCGAAATGGCACCAGCATATCGTCGGCCAGGAAGGGCTGTTCCGCGGGTACGGGCCAAGGCTGTTTCACCAGGGCGATGCGATTGGCATTGCGCGGCAGGCCGTAGAAATCGGCACCGAAGAAACTGGCGAAGCCTTCGAGCCGGTCGAGCGCATTGGCGGCATCGAAAGCTTCCGCATATAGTTCGATGCCGGCATGGGCCGTATAGCAGCCGGCGCAGCCGCAGTCGATTTCCTTGCTGCGTCTGCCGTGTGGCGCGGAGTCGGTACCGAGAAAGAATTTCGGGCTGCCCGATGTTGCACAACGCAGCAATGCCTGACGGTGCGCTTCGCGCTTCAATACCGGCAGGCAGTAATGATGCGGGCGCAAGCCGCCCTGGAACAGGGCATTGCGGTTGAGCAGCAGATGATGCGCGGTGATCGTCGCCGCGACGTTGGCGGGAGCGGCGCTGACGTAATCGGCGGCGTCCGTGGTCGTGATGTGCTCGAACACCACGCGCAGGCCGGGAAAGTCCTGTTGCAGCGGCCGCATGACGCGTTCGATGAATACGGCCTCGCGGTCGAACACATCGACTTCGGGATCGGTGACTTCGCCATGCACCAGCAGGGGCATGCCAATCTTTTCCATGCGCGCCAGCGCTGCTGCACATTTGGCAATGCCGGTCACGCCCGCGTCGGAATTGGTAGTGGCGCCGGCGGGATAGAGCTTCACGCCATGGACGATGCCGCTCGTCCTGGCGGTGTCGATCTCGGCCGGCGGCGTGTTGTCGGTGAGATACAGCGTCATCAAAGGTTGAAACGACAGGCCTGCCGGTACGGCATCGAGAATGCGTTGCCGGTAGGCGGCGGCCTGCGCCACCGTCGTCACCGGCGGCTTCAGGTTCGGCATGACAATGGCACGGGCAAAACGGCGCGCCGTGTCGGGCAATACCGATTTCAGCGCCATGCCGTCACGCAGATGCAGATGCCAGTCGTCGGGCCGGGTGATGCTCAGTGTGGTTACAGGCGTTTTCATGAAGGTCGATTATATCGGGGCATTCTTGAGCGTCAGCGCTCTCTCGTAAAGCTCGTTTTTCGAGCGCCCCGTAATTTCGGCGGCAAGCTTCGCCGCCTGTTTGGTCGGCAGTTCGGCGGCAAGGATTTGCAGCACCCGCTCCGCCTCGACATCCAGTCCTTCATGCGGCGGTGGCGCCGACACGATCAATACGAATTCGCCGCGCTTGCGGTTCTCATCCGCTTGTAGCCAGCCAGGCGCTGCGGTCAGCGGCAGGCGCACAATCTGCTCGAACATTTTCGTCAGTTCGCGTGCGATCACGATCTGGCGCTGCGGTTCCAGCAAGGCAACCAGGTCGTCAAGCGTTTCTTCTATGCGATGCGGCGCTTCATAAAAGACCAGCGCCGCGGCTACCGGTTTCAGTCGTTCGATCTCGGCACGACGTGCCATCGGTTTTGTCGGCAGAAAACCGGCGAACAAAAAGCGCTCGTCGCTCAAGCCCGATGCCGAGAGCGCGGCAATCGCGGCATTCGGCCCCGGCACAGGAATGGCCTGGAAACCTGCGGCTTGTGCCATTGCCACGGCGTGAGCGCCGGGGTCGGAGATGCCGGGCGTGCCGGCATCGGTAATCAGGGCAACCGATTTCCCCTCGCGCAGTAGGCCGATCAGTTTCGCGCCGGCCTCGCGTTCGTTGTGCTCATGCAGGGCGAAGGTCGTAGCCTTGATGTCGTAATGATCGAGCAGGCGGCATGCGTGGCGCGTGTCTTCGCAGCCAATCGCATCGATATCGCGCAACACCTCCAGCGCGCGCAGGGTGATGTCGCCCAGGTTGCCCATCGGTGTGGCAACCACATACAATGCCACTGTCTTGTTCTCAACGGTATTCTTCATGTCATTCATGGATCGCATTGTCCGGCCCGCGGCCCTGTTGCGCAAGCGGGCCGCCGCCAGCGGCCAGGCGGCGGAAGATGTCGCGGCCGGCTTTCTCGCACACCGTGGGCTCAAAGTGGTGGAACGCAACTTCCGCGTACGCGGCGGCGAGATCGACCTGATCTGCACCGACGGCCGCACGCTGGTATTCGTCGAAGTGCGTCTGCGCGGCAGCGACAAGTTTGGCGGCGCAGCCGCCAGCATCACGCCGCGCAAGCAACAGCGCATCGTTCTCGCCGCGCGGCACTGGTTGTCGCGGCATGGCAACGCGTTTGTCGACCGGGATTGTCGTTTCGATTGTGTCGTCATGGACGCGCCCGATGAAGCGCGCATCGAGTGGATTGAAAATGCGTTCCTTGCTGATTAGCCTGCTGGCCTTGCTGTGCTTCAACGCACAGGCGCAGGCCATCCGCCTGCTGGTGCAAAGCTCACCGCTGGCGGGGTTCAGCCACTACGACGCCGCGGCGAATTTCGAGGCCATGAAGGTCGGCGACGTGTTGACCCTGGTCAGGGAAGCGGACAATCCCCATGATGTCAATGCGGTGCGCGTCGAATGGCATGGCGTGAAACTCGGTTACCTGCCGCGGCGCGAAAACCGTGCGGTGGCCATGGAGATGGACCGGGGCGGCAAAATCGAAGTCCGTGTCGCGTGTCTGCGACAACATCCGAATCCGCGCGAGCGCTTGCTGATTGATGTATTTGCCGTGCTATGAAGCATTAATGCTCACACAATGATTGTTGCACCACTGATGATGACAAAACGCAAAAGCAAATTGAACGTCCCCCACCCCCATCCCCGCCCCGGGGCGGGGTTATTGATTAGCTCGCTGCGCTCGATTGGAGCAAGTTACCTCGTTTTACGTCCTTTCATGCCGATCATGTCCAGCGTGGCACGGCAGCACGTTAAAATCGGACATCAACTTGAAGGCATCGCTTCACCATGAGCATAGAAAACCGCATCCGTCAGCAGTTCGAAGACAGCGTCAAGGTCAAGCAGGTCGCACTGTCGGCAATGGCGCAGCCCATTGCACGCGCCATTGACGTCATGACCGGCTGCCTCAAGGCCGGCGGCAAGATCATGGCCTGTGGCAACGGCGGCTCGGCTGGGGACTCGCAGCACTTCGCCGCCGAACTGGTCAACCGCTTCGAGCGCGAACGCGCACCGCTGGCCGGGCTTGCCCTCAGCACCGACACCTCGACGCTGACTTCGATTGCCAACGATTACCGCTACGAGGAAGTATTTTCAAAACAGGTGCGCGCCCTTGGCCGCAAGGGCGATGTGCTGCTGGCAATCTCGACCAGCGGCAATTCGCCGAATGTGATCGAGGCGATCAAGACCGCGCATGAAATTGGCATTGCCATTATCGCGCTCACCGGCAAGGCGGGCGGCAAGATGGCCGGTTTCTTGCATGAGGGCGATGTGCATCTCTGTGTGCCGGCCGATCGCACGGCGCGGATTCAGGAAGTGCATTTGCTGGCTATCCACTGCCTGTGCGATGGCATCGATCATTTATTGCTGGGAGAACCCACATGAACATCAAACAGAAACTCGCCACCTGGACATTGCTTGCCGCTCTTGTGCCCACTCTTGCCGGTTGCTTGGGCATCGCGGCCGTGGGCATCGGTGCCGGGGCGCTGATGATCTCCGACCGCCGCCCCTCGGACACCTACGTGACGGACCAGGCCATCGAACTGCGCGCCAACAAAGGCATCGGCGAGAAATATGGCGATCGGGTGCATACCAACGTCACCAGCTACAACCGTACCGTACTGATTACCGGCGAGGTGCCGGATGCCGCGACCAAGGCCGAAATCGAACGGATCGTCGCGGCCCAACCCAATGTCAAGGCGACGCAGAACGAACTGCGCATCTCTGGCCTCGCTTCGCTGGGTGGCAGCAGCAACGACGCCCTGATCACCTCCAAGGTGAAGGCGCGCTTTGTCGATTACGGCAAGTTCTCGGCCAATCTGGTCAAGGTGGTGACCGAGGGCGGCACGGTATATCTGATGGGGCTGGTCACGCGCAATGAGGGCGATGATGCGACGCAGATCGCGCGCGAAACCTCCGGCGTGCTCGGCGTGGTGCGCCTGTTCGAATACATTTCGGATGATGAAGCGAGGCGGCTCGACAATCGGCCGGCGGATACCTCAAAGGCTCCGGTGCGCTAATGTCATACGCCGCGCCCGGCTTTGAGTCCAAGCGCTGCGATCCGGAGCAGTTGGCGGCGCGTGTTGCGTCGTTGCCGCGCCCGCTGGTATTCACCAACGGCTGCTTCGATATCCTGCATCGCGGCCATGTCACCTATCTCGCCCAGGCGCGGGCGCTCGGCGCCAGCCTGCTGGTAGCGGTCAATACCGATGCTTCGGTGCGGCGGCTCGGCAAGGGTGACGAGCGGCCGGTCAACAAGCTCGATGATCGCATGGCGGTACTGGCCGCGCTGGAGTGCGTCAGCCTGGTCACCAGCTTCGATGAAGACACGCCGCTGGCGCGCATTCTCGAATCGCATCCCGACATACTGGTGAAGGGCGGCGACTGGGCCGTGGAAAAAATCGTCGGCTACCGCGAAGTGACCGGCTGGGGCGGCAAGGTGCATTCCATCCCCTTCATCCACGAGCGTTCGACTACCGCGCTGCTGGAAAAAATCCGCCGGCTTTAAAATTCAAGCCACAGAGATCACAGAGGACACAGAGAAAAACAAAACAGATTCCCCGGTTTGTCTTTGCCTTTCCTCTGTGTACTCTGCGACTAAGGCTTTCCCAGGTTTATGCCGCGGTCTTTTTCAGGATCGTTTCGCGCACCAGCGCCAGATGTGTACGCAATGTGAACAGCCTGTCCGAAAACGCCAGCGGCACGGCAATGTGGTTGATGCCATGCTCGATTCCCTCCAGTTTGTCCAGCCACTCCTGGCGCGTATGGCTGCCGGGGTCGGATTCGACATCAGCCTCGAGAAACTTGAGTTCGCCATAGTGACGGAAAATCCGTGACCGCACGCGCCAGCCGTACAGCGCCGGGGCGAAGCGCAGCACGGGAATCAGGATCGCAAACAGGGGAATCAGCATCACCACCAGGCGATCGATCAGCGTTGCTGCCCAGAACGGCAGATAACGCTGCAAAAACGGCTTGCCCGATTTGTAGAAGCGCTCCGCCTCGGGGGACAGCGGGAAGTCGACGCCCTGCGCCTTGGGAAAATCGCCGGGGCGATGGAAGATGCCGGGGCGGCCATGTACCTCGCGCGCTGCCTGCAGCAGCAGATCGATATGGGCGGGATGAGTGCCCGATCGCACCGCGATGGTGGCCATCGGCGCCAACAGATTGATGTCGCGCGGGGGAATGTTCTTGACCAGATCGACCGCCCCTTCCGGCAGCACGACCGTTGACAGGTAGGGGAACATGCGCACATAGGTCTCGGCGTTGGCAAGATTCATGATCCTGACGCCCGGCGTATAGAGCAGCATCCAGACCGCCGCCGATTGCGTCGGTCCCACCACCATCACCGCATCGACTTTGCCGCCGGTCAGCGCAGCTACGGCGTCAAGACCGCCGGCATCGAGCAACTTCGCCGCGCCGGCATCCAAACCGTTGGCATGGAGCACATCGAGCGCCAGCTGCCGGCTGCCGCTGCCTGATCCGCCCACGGCGATGCGGCGGCCCTTCAGATCGGCAATGCGTTCGAGCGGTTTGCCGGGCGAAAGCGCCGCGCGATAAAAAATCCACAGGGGTTCGTAGTAGAACGCGCCGAGCGAAGCAAGCCCATCGCCCTCGACCGGTTCCGTGGTGCCGCCCTGAATGAAGGCGGCATCGACCGCCTGGCTGTCGTCGCGCAGCAGCTCGGCGTTTTCGATGGAACCCGAGCTCGGCCGCTCGATCAGTTGAATGCCGAACTTGTCGAAGAACTGCTTGTATTCGGCGGCATAGCGCTGATAGGCGCCGCCCGGCCAGCCCGTGGCAATGATCAGTTGCTTGGGCGGCGCGGGCCGGATGAACTGCGCCGCACCCCAGAAACCGCCCGCCACCAGCAGCAAAGCCGAGAGGCCGACGATCGCAAGATCGCGGCGCGAGGTGCTACGCAAACGGGCCAGTAGTCGTTCGCGTTTCATGGCAAGGCTTTTAGAACGGAATGTCGTCCTCGAAATCGGCGATGCCGCCCGCGGCCGGTTGCGGGGCGGATTTTGCGGCAGGGGCCGCCGCGCGTTCGCCGCGGTCATAGTCCGGGCTGCCGCCACCTTCACGCTTGCCCAGCATCTTCATGGTGTCGGCCACGATTTCCGTGGTGTAGTTGGTGTGGCCGTCCTTCTCCCATTTGCGCGTCTTGAGCGAGCCCTCGATATACACCTGCGAGCCCTTCTTCAGATACTGGCCGGCGATCTCGGCCAGTTTCTTGAAGAACACGACGCGGTGCCACTCGGTGGCTTCCTTTTTCTCGCCGCTGTTCTTGTCCTTCCAGGTGTCGGTCGTGGCGACGGTGATGTTGGTCACCGCTTCGCCGCTCGGCATGTAGCGCACCTCCGGATCCTTGCCCAGATTGCCCACCAGAATCACTTTATTGACTGAAGCCATCTCGTTCCCCTTGTCTCAATTTCCTTCCATGAATGGCCGGGAAGTATGCCACACAACCCCGGCGGCCCCTACCCCCGGGCGGCGCTTGCCAAAATGCCGGATGTATCGTCTAATCCAGTTTGGATAGACCGATCTGGGATGGATGCTGAAGGGAAAGCGTGGTTACTCCCTAATTACCAATGCAAAAGTCGGGTTTAGCAACAGGCGAAACAGCGTTTTTAGCCTCGCCGTTTTTGGAGGAAATAGATGCCATCTTTGAAAGTTGTGGTTGCTTTCGAAACAGAAAGTTACCGCAAATATGCCCAGCGTATACGGCATAGCACTCCGGCGTATACGGCGTTTTTGATGTCTACATCACGTTAGACCGCATGAAACAAAGTGGCACTGACGTCCGTCGATATTTACTCAAACCATTGGTTCGTCGGAGGACTTCTCCTGCTCAACGCAAGAAAATTGAAGTGGCATTCCGGGAGCTTCAGGAACGAGCAGCGGCAAGCAGTGTGTTGCCTGACCTAGCAACGAAGCAAAAGCTGGCACGCGAAAATCGACAGAAGAATCACTGGGAAGACCCCATCACCGCGAAGTCGTGGATCGATTTCGCATTTGTGATGTATTTGGCTCGTCGAATTTCGCTGCAAGAGTATGTATTCATGGTGGCGCACTACGTAGAAGGGGTTCATGAAGGCCGCATCGCCAGCAAGACATACCCAGAACTTGAACAAATGTCATTCGGAATGCGCAAAATCGAACAGGAGCACGGCTTAGGTCCAAGCCAATACTGGCAGACAAGAGACGCCCCACCTGAGTATCGTCAGCTAAGTTCGGAATGGTCTGCAGCAGCAGACCGGCGGTTCATCGAAACACTGAACGAATTGGAGGGGTATGAGGCCGCGAGTCTCTTCGCGAGCAACAAAGGAGAGTTTGAAAGACTGCGAGAAAGGGGGCGCCGCTCCCTTTTTCATAAGGACGAACTTATCCCTGCTTTAGTTGATACCGTAAAGCGCTACGAATTGGAAGCCAAAGCCGCAGCCCAAGCCAAAGCCTTCACGGCCGCAGTAACCATGCTAGGAGCAGCAATGGAGGGACTTCTCCTATTGAGGTGTCTGCGCTCAAAAACCAAAGCAATTCAAAGCGCGAAAGTCCTTCCTTCAAAGCAGCGTCCCAAAGACCCTAGTACCCTTACCCGTTGGTCCTTTGATAATCTAATTCAAGTTTGCCTTCATGCTGGGTGGCTGCCCTTAATAGAGACAACCACCTTCTCCATTAAGCCTGATGGCTTGGCGCAGCTCTTGAAACAAATGCGCAACCAAGTCCACCCAGGACGAGCGTGCTCTGATCGTCCTTGGATCGAAGCGACTCAGCGCGAGTTTGACGACGCCGAACTGATCTATGCAACTTTGTATGCCGCTGTTTTTCGGGGCTCAATGCTGCGCCGCTATGCAGATATTTCTGGTACTACAAATGCGGTCTAACAATCGCTTCGAGAGGGACGCTCCAACAGCCGGCTTCGCCGCCTGTTTCGCGATAATAGGGGACGTACCACCAATATTCCAATGAAATACCTCGGCATCGATTCCCGCTTCACCACCCCTTAGGGAAGTAAAGGGGGCCAGGCCAAGAATATGCTGATGACTATCCACAAGAACCGTATGCAGGTGCAGAAATGATGCTCGCGTTCCTTGCCGTCCTGATGTTTTCCCTCGTAAACGGCGCTTGGCTGCTGTGCCGCCTGCAAAGCAGGCACCACTCGGCCTGGGCCGGCTTGGGCCAGCCCTCGATTACCCTGAAAAGCGGTGCCGCGCCGCGTCTGGCGCTGGTGAAGTACATATGGTCGCTGCGCTTCCGTGAACTGGACGATCTTCTCCTGTCCATTTCCTGCTGGATGGCCATCGCGGCGGAGTTTTCGCTCGTTGTGCTGTTCCTGTTGCTTGTCCTTGGCGCCGTATGAAAAGGCTTCAGGTTTTCATGACCAGGGCAATCTTGTATCGGGCCATCAAGGCCTGCGCTCCGGCCTCATCCCAGTCGTGCTGGTCGGCCTTCAAATAAGCCACGCCTTCGTCGGCTGAGACCGCCGCTTCCGTGACGCCGCGCAACTTTGCCAGCGCCGCCGCCAGCGCATCCGCCGTTTGCGCGTTTTTCACATCGACATGGAACATGAGCGTCTTCACCGCGGGCGGTTTCTGCATCGAGATGGCCATCGTGAACCAGGCGATACCGAGCCCGGAGCTGAAGGCGAACACGGCGCTGTAATCGGCGTGCTGGGCGAGGAAGCCGCCGATAGCACCGCCGAGGAAGAGGCCGAGGAACTGCCCGGTGTTATAGACGCCGATCGCTGTGCCCTTGCTCCCGGCCGGCGCGATTTTCGACACCAATGATGGCAGCGTGGCTTCCAGCAGGTTGAAGGCGAGGAAGAACAGGAACAGCGCGATCACGATGCCGGCGAAGTGGTTGACCAGCACCGCCATCAGGATGGTCGAGATGAACAGCAAGCCGACCGCGCCGCAGAATACCGGTTTCATGCGCGCGTATTTTTCGGCGACGATGATGGCGGGTACGGCGCCGAAAAAGGAGAGCGCCATGACCGGCAGATAGACCTTCCAGTGAGTTTCTACCGCCATGCCGCCGACATTGAGCAGGAGCAAGGGCACGGCGACGAACAGTCCACGCATCGCCGCGTGCAGGCTGAAGATGCCGAAGTTGAGGCGTTGCAGTTCGCTGTTCTTTAACACCGCCCTGAGCTGCCCCGGCACGGTCTCGGCGTCGCCATGGACGCGGCTGGCGAGCGGGGCGGGCACGATGAAGCGCACTGCGAGCAGGGCCAGCAGCGCCAGCACGCCGGTCAGCGCGAAGATGCCGGGCACGCCGATATAGTGGTTCAGTGTTGGCCCGAGTACCATCGAGACGCCGAAAGTGACGCCGATGCTCATGCCGATCACCGCCATCGACGCGGAGCGGTGTTCCTCGCGCGTCAGGTCGGCGAGCAGGGCGATCACGGCGGCGGAGATCGCGCCAGTGCCCTGCACCAGACGGCCGAGGATGATCATGTGAATGGTCGTCGCGCTGGCGGCGAGGAAGCTGCCCAGAGCGAACAGGGCGAGGCCGAGATAGATCATGCGCTTCCTGCCGAAGCGGTCGGAGAGCAGGCCGAAGGGGATCTGCAGGCAGGCCTGGGCGAGGCCGTCGATACCGAGCGCCACGCCGACGAGAAACTGGTTGTCGCCGCCGGGCAGGTCGCGTGCATAGATGGCCAGTACCGGCAGGATGGAAAACATGCCGAACATGCGCAGGGCGAAGATCAGCGCGAGCGATGTGGTGGCGCGCCACTCCAGGGTGGTCAGGCGAGCGGTCGGTTTTTGCGCGGAATCCATTGACGACGGGACGGAAAAAGCCGGTATATTAGCCGGTTCGCGACGTCAAACGCGTCGCTTTGCACACTTGCTGATCCAACGCATGATTACCTTACGTCGAACATGGAATTGATCCGTATCCGCGGTGCGCGGACACACAACCTGAAGAACATCAACCTTGACTTGCCGAGGAACAGGCTCACGGTGATCACGGGACTGTCGGGTTCGGGCAAGAGTTCGCTCGCCTTCGACACGCTGTATGCCGAAGGCCAGCGCCGCTATGTCGAATCGCTTTCGGCCTATGCGCGGCAATTTTTGCAGTTGATGGAGAAGCCCGATGTCGATCTGATCGAGGGATTGTCGCCGGCGATCTCGATCGAGCAGAAGGCCACCAGCCACAATCCGCGCTCCACGGTCGGCACGGTCACCGAAATCCATGACTACCTGCGCCTGCTCTATGCGCGCGCCGGCACTCCGCACTGTCCCGAGCACGATCTGCCGCTCGAAGCCATGAGCATCACGCAAATGGTCGATCATGTGCTGGCGCTGCCGGAAGACACGCGGCTGATGATCCTCGCCCCCGTGGTGGCGAACAGGAAGGGCGAGCAGCTCGATCTGTTCGCCGAATTGCGCGCGCAGGGCTTCGTGCGCCTGCGCGTCGATGGCAAGGTGGTCGATATCGACGCGTTGCCGAAGCTGGCGAAGACCAAAAATCATAGCGTTGATGTGGTGGTCGACCGGCTCAAGGTGCATGTCGATATGCGCCAGCGATTGGCCGAATCCTTCGAGACGGCGCTGCGCCACGCCGAAGGTCGTACCGTGGCCGTGGAAATGGAGTCGGGGAAAGAACATCTCTTTTCCGCCAAATTTGCCTGCCCGGTGTGTTCGTATTCGCTGCAGGAACTGGAGCCGCGCCTGTTCTCGTTCAACAACCCGATGGGCGCCTGCCCCAAGTGCGACGGCCTCGGTGCGATCCAGTTCTTCGATTCGGCGCGCGTCGTCGCCTATCCGCATCTCTCGCTCGCGGCGGGCGCGGTCAAGGGCTGGGACCGGCGCAACCAGTTCTACTTCCAGATGCTGGAAAGTCTTGCCGAGCACTATGGCTTCGATATCGACATGCCGTTCGAGGCGCTACCCGAAGAGACGCGGAGAATCGTGCTCTACGGCTCGGGCAGGGAGCAGATCCGCTTCAAGTATCTCAACGAAAAGGGCACGCGCTTCGACCGCAGCCATGTTTTCGAGGGCATCATCCCCAGCCTGGAGCGGCGCTATCGCGAAACCGATTCGCAGATGGTGCGCGAGGAACTGGCGAAATATCTCAACGCCAAGCCCTGCCCCGAATGCCACGGCATGCGTTTGCGCCGCGAAGCGCGCCACGTCTTCATCGGTGGCCGCACTATTGCCGACATCAGCCATTTGGCATTGGGTATCTGCCGCGACTTTTTCTCCGAACTCAAATTGACAGGTCACCGCGCCCAGGTTGCCGCCAAGATCGTCAAGGAGATCAATGCGCGGCTCGGCTTCCTCATCAACGTCGGCCTCGACTATCTCTCGCTCGACCGCTCGGCGGAAACGCTCTCCGGCGGCGAGGCGCAGCGTATTCGTTTGGCATCGCAGATCGGCTCCGGCCTGACCGGGGTGATGTACGTGCTCGACGAGCCCAGCATCGGCCTGCACCAGCGCGACAACCGGCGCCTGCTCGATACGCTGATTTATCTGCGCGACCTCGGCAATACCGTGATCGTGGTCGAACACGACATGGAGGCGATCGAGTCCGCCGACCACGTGGTCGACATCGGCCCCGGCGCCGGCGAACATGGCGGACGCATAGTCGCCGAAGGCACGCCGAAGCAGATCGAAGCGCATCCGCATTCACTCACCGGCGCTTATCTCTCGGGCCGCCGGCAGATCGCGATTCCACAGCGGCGCCAGCTGCCGCAGCCGGAGCGCAAGCTGGTGATTCGCGGCGCGCGCGGCAACAATCTGAAGCAGGTCGACCTTGAAATCCCGGTCGGGCTGTTTACCTGCATCACCGGCGTCTCCGGCTCCGGCAAGTCGACCCTCATCAACGATACGCTGTATGCCGCCGCCGCGCGTCATCTCTACGGTTCGACGGCGGAGCCCGCCGCGCATGACGCGATCGAAGGGCTGGAATTTTTCGACAAGGTGATCAGCGTCGACCAGTCGCCGATCGGCCGCACGCCGCGCTCGAATCCGGCGACCTACACCGGTTTGCTGACGCCGATCCGCGAACTGTTCGCCGGCGTGCCCGAGGCGCGCCAGCGCGGCTATGCGCCGGGACGCTTCTCCTTCAACGTCAAGGGCGGCCGTTGCGAAGCCTGCCAGGGCGACGGCATGATCAAGGTGGAGATGCATTTCCTGCCCGACATTTTTGTGCCCTGCGATACCTGTCACGGCAAGCGCTACAACCGCGAGACATTGGAGATCCGCTACAAGGGCAGGAACATCCACGAAATGCTGGCGATGACGGTGGAGCAGGCGCGCGAATTTTTCGACGCCGTGCCGGTGGTGGCGAAGAAGTTGCAGACGCTGATGGATGTCGGTTTGGCCTACATCACGCTGGGCCAGAGCGCGACCACGCTCTCGGGTGGCGAGGCGCAGCGCGTCAAGCTGGCGCTGGAACTCTCCAAGCGCGACACCGGGCGCACCCTGTATATCCTCGACGAACCTACCACCGGCCTGCATTTCCAGGACATCGAGATGCTGCTCTCGGTGCTGCACCGCCTGCGCGACCACGGCAACACCATCGTCGTCATCGAGCATAATCTTGACGTCATCAAGACCGCCGACTGGATCGTCGACATCGGCCCCGAAGGCGGCGATGGCGGCGGGCGTATTATTGCGGCTGGATCGCCCGAGGCCATCGCGGCAACCGATGCTGGTTACACGGGGCGTTACCTGGCGCCCCTGCTGGCGCGGCATGCTGCCATTGCGCCGAAGCGGAAAGGAAAGAACAATGCCCGAATTTGAAAATTACGCGGTCGAAGCCGCCCAACTCGAAACCGAAATCGCCCGCAAGGGCGCCATTCTCGGCATCGACTGGAACGATGAAGCCGAGGTGCGCAAGCTGGCCCGGCATGCGCTGGCCTCGCTCAGCGATACGCTGCAACTCGATCATCCACCCGGCAGCGATAAGGGCATGGCCATGCTCGAACTCATCGGGCTTTCGCAACTGATGCTCAAGGTGATGAAGGACAGTGCCGATGACGGCATCCTGACGCACGGCGGACCGGTGTGGAAATCACTCGCGCGCGCATTATGGGAAGAAGCCCGCATTGCCAAGGAGGCCAAATAAACATGTTCAACACATTTATTCCCTTCCTGGTCCAGTGGCTGATCACCTCGCTGTCGCTATGGGTCAGCAGTTACGTCTTCACCGGCATCCGGTTTGACAGCACGCAGGCGCTGGTCGTTTCCGCCCTGCTGCTCGGCTTTGCCAATGCCATCGTCAAGCCATTACTGATTCTTCTCACCCTGCCGCTGACGCTGGTGACCTTCGGCCTGTTCCTGCTCGTGATCAATGCGCTGATGATCCTGCTTGTGTCGTCGCTGGTGAAGGGTTTCACAGTGTCCGGTTTCTGGACCGCCTTTTTCGCCAGCATTTTCATTTCGGTGCTGAGCTTCCTGATCGGCGCTTTCTTCAGCGGCAACGGCAAGCCGCCGCTGCAACCGCCGCAGGGCGGCGTCTGGCTCTAGTACCGAAATACGTTAATTTAGAAACGTCATCCCACGGGGATTCCCTTTAGTCATTCCCGCGAATACCCATTGGGCACGCAGAGCGGGAATCCAGGGGCTTTGCGGGTAAACCTCTGGGTCCCCGCCTGCGCGGGGACGACGACATTTTAGGCGGTTGTCATTCATTACCGTAAAGCTCAATAAAACCCCGGTAGTTTGAGCTTGCCCCAATCGATTGCTGCTTCCACCGCATCGGCCAGGCGCTCGATATCCTGTTCGCGTCGCGCGGCGAAATCTATGTGCGCCGCCGGTTTTGCGCCGGCCCATTCGAGCAGCGCCGCAAGCGCCTCGGGGTGGTCAAAAAGGCCGTGGCAATAACTGCCGAAGATTTGTCCGTCTGCCGAAATCGCGCCGTCACTGCGCCCGTCGGATAGCCGCACGGCAGGACGTTCCAGCGCCGGGCCCTGCGTCACGCCCATGTGGATTTCATAGCCCGTCATCGCCGGTGCACCATCGAAGGCAAGCCTGCCGCTGACGTTGTGCAGTTGCTTCTCGTCGTCGAGCGTGGTTTCGCAATCGAGCAGGCCCAGCCCGGCGCTGCTGGCCGGCGCGCCTTCGATGCCATTCGGGTCATGCAGCGCGCGGCCGAGCATCTGGTAACCGCCGCACAGGCCGATCAGCTTGCCGCCGTAGCGCAGATGCCGCTCTATGGCATTGTGCCAGCCCTGCGCGCGCAGCCAGTGCAAGTCTGCCTGCACCGCCTTCGAACCAGGCAGCACGATCAGGTCGCAGGATGGAATTGGTTGTCCCGGCCCGATCCAGTGGAAATCGACTTCGGGGTGCAGGCGCAGCGGATCGAGATCGTTGTGGTTGGAACAGCGCGGATAGGCCAGCGCGACAGCCTTGAGGCTGGCGTCCGGTTTTGTCTCGGCATGGGTGGCAATGGCATCTTCGGCATCAAGGAACAGGCCGTGCAGATAGGGCAGCACGCCCAGCACCGGCTTGCCGGTGCGTTCTTCGAGCCAGCGCAAGCCCGGTTCAAGTAGCGCGATATCGCCGCGAAAGCGGTTGATGACGAAGCCCTTGACGCGCGCCTGCTCCGAAGCAGAGAGCAGGTCGAGTGTGCCGACAAAATGCGCAAAGACCCCACCGCGGTCGATGTCGGCGATCAGGATCACGGGCACATCGGCGAGTTCGGCGAAGCCCATGTTGGCGATGTCGCGGTCGCGCAGGTTGATCTCGGCCGGGCTGCCCGCGCCTTCGACGATCACGCAATCATATTGCGTCGTGAGGCGTTGCCACGACTCCATCACCGCCCCCATCGCGACGCGCTTGTAGTCGTGATAGGCGACGGCATCGAGCGTATCGATGGCCCGGCCGTGGATGATGATTTGCGCGCGCTTGTCGGTGGCGGGTTTCAGCAGCACCGGGTTGAAGTCGATGCGCGGCGCCAGTCCCGCGGCCAGCGCCTGCAGCGCCTGGGCGCGGCCGATCTCGCCGCCGTCTTCCGTGACCGCCGAGTTGAGCGCCATGTTCTGCGGCTTGAACGGCGCCACGCACACGCCGCGCCGCTTGAGAATGCGGCACAGCGCCGCGACCAGCGTGCTCTTGCCGGCGTCCGAAGTACATCCCTGAACCATGAGTGAGGTGGTTGCCACGTTAGAATCCGCTGTCTTTCAAGTGCAATTATCCCATGGCCTTTTTCCGATCCTTCCTGATTGCTGCAGCGCTACTGTCCCTCAGCACTGGCGCGCATGCCGATATCGTCGTGAAAGACGATAGCGGCGCCGAGGTGCATCTCAGGCAGCCCGCGCAGCGCGTGATAGCACTTTCCCCGCATATTGCGGAAACGCTGATGGCGGCAGGCGCCGGCGAACGGCTGGTGGGCAGCGTGCAATTCAGCGACTACCCAGCGGCGGTGAAGAAAGTTCCGCGCATCGGCAGCTATGCGCGCCTCGACATGGAGGCCATCGTTGCGCTCAAACCCGATCTGGTGATCGGATGGCAAAGCGGCAACACGCCGGCGCACATCGAAAAAATCCGTCAGCTTGGCATCCCGGTCTACCTCTCGCAACCGAATCGCATTGAGGACGTCGCGCATGACCTCGAAAGTTATGGCCAGCTCATGGGCAATGAAGCAGGCGCGCGAGCGGCGGCGGCATTTCGTGCGCGCCTCGCGGCGCTGCGCGAACGCTACTCGAACCAGCCCAGGCTGCGCATTTTTTACCAGGTATGGAAAGAACCGCTGATGACCGTGGGCAACACGCAGATCATCAGCGATGCGATCCGTCTTTGCGGCGGCGAGAACGTTTTCGGCCAGCTGCGGCAAATGGCGCCTACCGTGACGGTGGAAGCCGTGCTCGCGGCTAATCCGGAAGTCATAGTCGCCAGCGGCATGGACGAGGCGCGGCCGGAATGGCTCGATGACTGGCGGCGCTGGCCGCAGCTCACGGCAGTCGCGCGCGACAACCTCTACTTCATTCCCCCCGACATCATCCAGCGCCACACGCCGCGCCTGCTCGACGGCACGGAAATGCTCTGCCGGCATCTTGAAACCGCGCGCGGCAAGCGACCCTCCGCGAAGGGAGACGGGAAATGAGCCGTCTGCCGCAACGCATCGTTTGCCTCACCACGGAAACGGTCGAGGTGCTCTACGCTTTGGGCGAAGAGCAACGTATTGTCGGGATCAGCGGCTACACCGTGCGGCCGGCGCGGGCACGCAAGGAAAAACCCAAGGTGTTCGCTTTCATCAGCGGCGACATCGAAAAAATCCTCGCCGTAAAACCCGATCTGGTGCTCACCTTCTCGGACCTCCAGGCCGACATCAGCCGCGACCTGATCAAGGCCGGCGTCGCCGTCCATGCCTTCAACCAGCGCAGCGTCGAAGACATCCTGATGATGGTCGAAACCGTCGGCCGGCTGGTCGGCGCCGAGGAACGCGCGCGCGTCCTGGTGAGCGAACTGGAGACGAAAATCGCGCAGACCCGCAGCGCGGCGAACCAACGCATTGTTCGCAGTGGCCGCCGTCCGCGCATCTATTTCGAGGAATGGGACGAACCGATGATCTCCGGCATCCGCTGGGTTTCGGATTTGTTCGAGATCGCCGGCGGCGAGAATGTCTTCGCCGACCTTGCCAGTCTCGCCGCGGCCAAACAGCGCATCGTCGACGATCCGCAGGAAGTCGTGCGCCGCGCGCCGGACATGATCATCGGCTCGTGGTGCGGCAAGCACTTCCGCCCCGAGCGCGTCGCCGCCCGCGCCGGCTGGGCCGCGATTCCCGCGGTGCGCGATGAACAGCTGCACGAGATCAAGTCGGCTGTCATTCTCACGCCGGGGCCGGTCGCCATCGAGGAAGGGCTGACCGAACTGTCCGCCCTGTTCGACGCCTGGGCAAACCGCTACCACCCGGCGCAGTTCTCCGAAGGCAGACATTGAATTGCCGGTGGACGGGTTAAATGCCGGGCGCAGAATGTGTATAACATCTGCAATACAAATCAAATCACCCTCATTTCATGGGCCATGAACATACGCTATCCATTCGCCAAGTTACTATCGTTCCCCCGGCGCATGCCAGGCTGGCAGCTTTGGCTGAGCACGCTGGTTTCCTCTTTGGTTATCAGCGAAGCCATCGTTATGCTGATGGAGGGACTACTGCTTGGTCGTATTACAAATGATTATCTGCTGACCGGGGTGGCAATATCAATCCTGGTAGCCTCCTTGCTGGCGGCGACCATTCTTTATTCCAGGGACCAGATACGCATGCTCGCAGCCGATCTGGCGGCAACTTTGCAAGCCGTCCCGGATCTCCTTTTCGAGCTGGGTGAGGACGGTGAATACATCAACGTCTGGGCTCGCGATCCAGCACTTCTGGCTGCCCACAAGAATATTCTTCTCGGCCATAGCGTCAGCGAGATTCTTCCCCCTGAAGCAGCGAAAACAGTCATGTCGGCAATAGCGGAAGCCCAGAAAGACGGTTATTCAGCGGGCCAGGTCATACAGCTCAAGCTTCCTGAAGGGGATCGTTGGTTCGAACTTTCCACTTCGCCCAAGGCAACTAATGGTTCATCCAGCAAGCGCTTTATTATGTTGTCCCGCGACATCACTGAACGCAGGCACGCAGAAGAATCGGTGCGCGATTCGGCGGAGCAATTACGCACTATCTTCGAAGGGGCAATTGACGGTATTCTGGTTGCGGACATCGAAACCCGCAAGTTTCTGTTTGGAAACCCGGAAATTTGCCGCATGCTTGGATACCGGCCAGAAGAGATCATCCACCTTGGGATCGCGGATATCCATCCCAAGGATGAACAACCGCAGGCAATTGAGCCGTTCGAAAGAATGGTGCGCGGCGAAGTTCAGATCGCCAGGAATATCCCGATACTGCGCCAGGATGGTTCCGTGTTTTACGTCGACATCAAGGCCAGTCCCATTCGCTTTAACGGCAAGGATGCCTTGCTTGGCATATTCCGCGACATCACTGAGCGCAGGAATTCAGAAGCGAAACTGCTCAAGCTCTCCCAGGCCATCGAGCAGAGTCCGGCGGCAACGGTAATAACGGATATCCACGGCCATATCGAGTACGTGAACCCGAAATTCATTGAAGCTACCGGCTATGCGCAAGAAGATCTGATTGGAAAGACGCCCGCCATCATCAAGTCTGGCCTCACTCCGCGCGAAGTCTATGAGGACCTCTGGCGCACCTTGCTATCCGGAAAAGAATGGCGCGGTGAGATGCAGAACCGGAGGAAAAGCGGAGAACTATATTGGGAATATGGAATTATTGCCCCCGTAAAAGACGAACATGACGAAATCATCAATTTTATCGCCGTCAAGGAGGACATCACCGAGCGCAAGCTGGGAGAGGAAGCGCTGCAACAGAAACACGCCAAGCTGATAGAGACGGAGCGGGAACTCCTTAAAGCGCATGACTCACTTGCCGAGGCGGATCGCCTGGAGTGTGTCGGCCGCTTGGCCGCCGGTGTCGCTCATGAAGTCAAGAATCCGTTGGCGGTTATCCGCTTCGGCGTTGACTACCTTGCCAAACAGTTTTCGCAGGAAAGCGGCAGGGCGGTTCTTGATGACGTCAGGGCCGCGATTGATCGCGCCGACCACGTCATCAAGGATCTGCTGGATTTTTCCAGGCAGAAAGAGTTTGCACGGCGTCCGACCAATATCAACCATGTAATCGACAATGCCATTCAATTCGTCAAGCATGAGACGAAGCGTCGCAACATAACGATCAACACCCAAATCGATCCGGTGCCCCCCATCTATGCTGATCCAGACCGCCTGTTGCAGGTTTTGATCAACCTGCTTTCCAACGCGGCGCAGGCCATTGGACAGGACGGCAGCATCGAAGTCGAAACGCGCTCGATACTCTTCAGCGAACACGATCTGCAACGCTCTGAAGGGAACGTCTTTCGCATCGGGGAGCCGATAATTACTGTCGACATCAGGGACACCGGGCCGGGAATTTCGGCCGATCACGAAAGAAAGCTGTTTGAGCCCTTCTTTACCACCAAGCCAGTGGGCGAAGGCACGGGGCTTGGCCTTGCCGTTTCGCGCAACATTGTTATCATGCACAAAGGGTCCCTCAACATTTCCAACCGCTCAGAAGGGGGTGCGTCGGCGCTCTTGATGTTTCGGGTAGCCAGAGAGCACTTTTCCAATGAAAAAGCGAATACTGGTAGTTGACGACGAGCCGGCGATCACCCGCATGCTCGTCCTCATTCTTGAACAGACAGGACGTTACGAGGTCCGTTCCGAAAACTCGGGACGAAATGCCATCGCATTGGCCCGGGAATTCAGGCCAGACCTGATGCTGTTGGACGTGATGATGCCCGGCATGCTTGGCTCCGAAATCGCCGAGCAACTGCAAGCGGATCCAGAGTTGCGCGCAATCAAGTTTGTATTTCTTACGGCCGTTGTGAGCAAGGAAGAGGCGCAAAGGTCAAATGGCCAGATTGGCGGGCATACTTTCATCGCCAAGCCAATCAGCGCGGATGATCTTTGTCGAACCGTCGAGGAACACCTTGGTTAAGGTTTGTTCGATGTCTGCCCTACATATGCTGACGGCGCAGACGTTGAATAAACCTTAACCCGAAAAGACATCCCACCCGGCACATCGAATGTCGGGATGACCTGACCAGAGGCCAATGCCACTATCGCTCCTTCAAGTGTCGCTCTTGTCCGGGATGAAGCGCAGGGCAACGCCATTGTTGCAGTAGCGCAGGCCAGTCGGGGCCGGGCCATCGTCGAAGACGTGGCCTTGGTGGCCGTTGCAACGTGCGCAGTGATATTCGGTGCGCGGCATGACCAGCTTGAAGTCGGTCTTGGTCTCGACGTGGCCGGGCAGCATATCGTAGAAGCTGGGCCAGCCGGTGCCGCTATCGAATTTGAATTTCGACGGAAACAGCGGCAGGCCACAGGCGACGCAGACGAAAAGACCGCTACGGGTTTCGTGATTGAGCGGGCTGGTGAACGGCCGCTCGGTTCCCTCCTCGCGCAGCACGTTGTATTGCTCCGGGCTGAGCAGCCGCTTCCATTCCGCGTTGGTCTTGTGCATTTTCTCGATTCGTTCCGCCGCGCGCGCCAGCAGGCTGAAGTGCGTCAATAGCGGGAGGCCGATTCCGCTCCCCGCCAATTTGACAAATGCGCGTCTGTTCATCATGTCCGCCCTGCCCAAGGATACGTTCGTACCCCTGGATTCGGACAAGATCGCGAAAAGGTTACATCACCACTTGAGCAGCAATTTGCCTAACCACAGGCCGATCAGGCCGCAGGCCAGCATCGGCAGATAGTGCCACTCGACGACATGGACGATGGAGTTGTTGGCCTCGTGCAGCCGTAGCCAGAGTGCGCCAACGCTGAAAGCGGAGAGCGCCGCGATGCTTCCCGCCCACAGGCCATGCGTGCTGGCGACCTTGCGCATGACCAGGAACATCCATGCAGCGGGCAACAGCGCCAGCAAAACGATGCCGATCGTGCATTGGAAGGTGTGCTCCGGCGGCGGTGCGGGCGGACTGTCGGCGCGCCAGGCGAACGCCAATACCAGCACGAACAATGCGAATACCCATAATGGGAGAAATGCCAAGCCGCGCTTTTGGTGCAGGTCGGGGAAAGCCAACAGCGCCGCATCGACTGAAGTGGCGATGAAAATCAGCAGCAGGGCAACGATTTCAGCGCTGAACCAGGGTTGCCGCAGCGCCTGCGCCAGGTCCGGGCGCAGGCCGGACAGCAGCAGCGAAAGCGCCAGGTACACGGCGGCCACGACGATCCATTTCAGGCTTAACAGGTAAGGATGCGGCGCCGGCTTTACCGTCGTCGCATCACCCGCCAGCTCCGCTACCAGTTGATCAAAATCCCGCATTATTTTTCCAGCCTCTGTTTCAATACCTTGTAGGCCCGATGGGCCGCAACTTTTACCGCGGACTCGGTCATGCCCAGTTTCTCCGCCACCTCTTTCGCGGTGCAGCCATCCTGGTGCATCAGTTGCAGGATGGCCGCCTGCTTTTCCGGCAGCCGGCGGATTTCCCCACTGATTGATTCGTAGTTGAGGGC
Organism: Georgfuchsia toluolica; assembly: GCF_907163265.1. Taxonomy (NCBI): domain Bacteria; kingdom Pseudomonadati; phylum Pseudomonadota; class Betaproteobacteria; order Nitrosomonadales; family Sterolibacteriaceae; genus Georgfuchsia; species Georgfuchsia toluolica. Next base: position 2,068,973 of record NZ_CAJQUM010000001.1, on the reverse strand, counting down.
GGACTTGGTTACATCTTCCGGCAGGATGTTTTCCAGTTCGGAGATGTCCACCGCATGCCGCAACTGGTCTGCATAGTGCTTGCGCAGGTAATCCTGCAGGCGGAATTTGGCGATGGCAAAGGCCCAGGGTTTGTAGGGGCGCTTGCCGTCGTGGGTATGCCGCGATTTGTGGATGGAAATCAGTATCTCCTGTAGCAAGTCATCCACTTCGCTGGCGAAGCTGAGGCGCCTGGACAGGAAGGGTCGAAACAGGCGCGCGGTTTCCCGCAGCAGTTCGGCATAGGCGAGCTTGTCGCCCGCCAATGACCGGCGCATCAGGGCATCCAGGTCTGCCTGCTCTTCCATTGCGAAATTCGCCTGTAACTATTTTTCCGGTCTGTCCGAATCAACACTTGCACAAGGCGGGATCGGTGCTACTAAAGGATCCTGTACGACAGGGATTGTAATGATCACGCTGATTTCAACAAGGAGATTTCAATTGCGTCCGATGGATTTCCTGGGCAATGGTCTCGCAGTCATGAACCGATTCTGCCGCTACGTCCGCAATGGCGGCATGCTCATATTTGCTTTGGGCGCCTCATTGAATGCCGCGGCTGCGCCATTAGAGCAAACGGCGGTCTTCGCGGGCGGTTGCTTTTGGGGCGTCGATGCCGTGTTCAAGCACGTCAAGGGGGTAACCGACGTGGTGTCCGGCTATGCCGGCGGCGATGCGGCCACGGCGCATTACGAACAAGTCGGCACTGGCGATACCGGACATGCCGAATCGGTACGCATTCGTTTCAATCCGGCGCAGGTTTCCTATCAGCAATTGCTGCAGGTATTTTTCAGCGTGGCGCACGATCCGACCCAACTCAATCGTCAAGGGCCGGATGTCGGCAGCCAATATCGTTCGGTGATTTTTTACGGCAGCGCGGAGCAGCAGAAAATCGCACGAAGCTACATCGAGCAGCTGACCGCCGCGCGCACTTTTCCGGCGCCCATCGTTACCCAGGTCGTGCCGCTGAAAGCGTTCTATCCCGCCGAGGATTATCACCAGAACTATCTGGCCTTGCATCCCAACCAGCCTTATATCGTCTTCAACGACAAGCCCAAGCTGGAGCGGCTGTACCGGCAATTCCCGGCCTTGTACCAATAAGCCTGCTGATGAGACGAGAGCGATGAAAAGAGCGGAGCAGGCGCAATGGGTGCGGGTCCATCCCGTCATCGTTCGGCTTACCCACTGGATCAACGCGCTGGCCATCCTGATCATGGTGACCAGCGGCTGGCGCATCTATAACGCCTCGCCGCTGTTTCCCTTCAGGTTTCCGTCCGACATCACCCTGGGCGGCTGGCTGGGCGGCGCATTGCTCTGGCATTTTGCCGCCATGTGGCTCCTCGCCGTCAATGGCATGATCTATCTGGCTTACGGAATGCTTTCCGGCCATTTGCGTCGCAAGCTGTGGCCCATTGCGTTGGGCGCGGTCTGCACCGACATTCTGGATGCCGTCAGAGGGCGGCTCGCCCACCATGATCTGACCGTCTATAACGCGGCCCAGCGCGCCGCCTACGCAACAGTGATACTCACCGTCATCGTTCTGATCCTGTCCGGGCTCGCCATCTGGAAGCCGGTGCAGCTGCAAGGGCTCGCAATGCTGTTCGGCGGCTATGACAGCGCGCGGGTGGTGCATTTTCTCGCCATGACGCTGACGGTTCTGATCGTCTTCGTCCATGTCGTGATGGTGGCGCTGGTTCCGCAAACCTTTCCCAGCATGTTCACCGGGCGCATCAGGAGCGGCTCATGAAAAAAATTTTGACCATGGGGCAAAGCTTCGCTCAGCATCGCAGCCGTGCCGTCGAGAGCCTCGAACGCCGCCTTTTCCTGCGCCAGGGACTGTCGCTCGGGGCGCTCGCGCTGCTTTCGGGATGCAGCATCACCGACCAGGAAGGCGTGGAAAAAATGCTCCTGGCCATGTCGCGCTGGAATGACCGGGTCCAGGGCTGGCTGTTCGACCCGACCAAGCTCGCGCCCGAATATCCGGAATCGGCCATCACCCGCCCCTTCCCCTTCAATGCCTTTTATGAAGAGGACGAGGCGCCCGAAATCGATGCCACGGATTATCGGCTCGAACTCGCCGGCCTCATCCGCGACCGCAAACCCTGGACCCTGCCGGAGCTTTACGCCCTGCCACAGGTCTCGCAAGTTACGCGGCATATCTGCGTCGAAGGCTGGAGCGCCATCGGCAAATGGAGCGGGACGCCGTTCCGGACTTTTCTGCAACGGATCGGCGCCGACACGACGGCCAGATATGTCGGCTTCAAGTGCGAAGACGACTACTATTCCAGCATCGACATGGCCACGGCGCTGCATCCGCAAACGCTGCTGGCCTTTCGTTATGCCGACCGGATTTTGCCGGCCAAGCACGGCTTTCCCATGAAACTGCGGGTACCGACCAAGCTGGGCTTCAAGAACCCGAAGCACATCAAGGCGATTTTCGTCACCAACGAGTATCCCGGCGGCTATTGGGAAGACCAGGGCTACAACTGGTTTAGCGGGTCGTAAGCGTTTGTTCGTTGTTCAACCACTGTAAAGGAGCAGAGCATGAAAAAGCTGATTACCCTGATGCTGGCAGCCTGCATGTCCCTCGGCATGGCCACCGCCCATGCCGCCGACGACATGAAGAAGGATGACATGGGCAAGTCCGAGATGAAGGTGGACGACATGGCCAAGGATGGCATGAAGAAGCCGGCCACGAAGCACAAGATGAAAAAGTTGAAGCAGGACGGGATGGGCAAGGGTGAAATGATGAAGGATGAAATGAAGAAGGACGAGATGGGCAAGGACGAGATGAAAAAATAACCTTGCCGGCCGGCGCGAGCTTCGCGCCGGCTCCATTCCCGGGCGTGAACCGTGTTTCGCCACAAGTTCGGCCTTGCCGCGGCTTGTATCGTGGTCTGCGCAGCCCACGGTGCGCCGGCTGCCGACCGGCCGCCCGCCGCCAATACGCATACGCATGACTCCGCGAAGAAAATGAAAATGGATGAGCCCATGACGACGGGGATGATGAAAAAGGGCATGAGGAAGGGCGACGTAAAACGCATGGCCGACAGGAAAGCCAAAGTCATGCAGCCGCTGATGGAGCAGGAAGAGAAAGCCATGCCACGGAACAAGTCGACGCCATGATTGCGCAAGGCATGCCGCGGCGGGTTTGGTTGCGCGCCTGTGCCGCTGCCGGCCTTGCCGGGGTTTTTCCGCGGGTACTTGCCGGCGGCCCCGATGCCGTGGTGGTGCCCGGCATGCACCGCTTGCGCGGCGACGTCACGGTCAACGGCCAACCAGCGCACGCCGGGCAATTCATCAAGGCGGGAGACATGATCGCCACCGGCTCCGATGCCGAGGCCATATATGTCATCGGTGAGTCCGCCTTCCTGCAACGCGAATCGTCGGTGGTGCGCTTTGGCGCAGACGTCGTCGCCGATTTCATGCGCATCGTCAGCGGAAAAATACTTTCGGTATTCGGCCGCGGCGACAAGCGACTGGCCGTGTCGACGGCTGTGCTCGGGATTCGCGGCACGGCCTGCTACATAGAAGAACAGGTCGGCCGCACCTATTTTTGCCTTTGCTACGGCGAAGCCGAAGTCGTTCCCGTGGCGGCTCCGCAGGAACGCGAAACGATCCGCAGCAAGCGCCACGATCATCCGATCTACATATACGCCGATCCTGCCATGCCGAAATCTATGGTGAAGGCGGAAATCCTGAATCACACCGACGCCGAATTGGCAATGTTGGAAAGCCTCGTTGGACGCGTGCCGCCATTCGCGGGTAGGGAGGATTACAAGAGCCTGTAAATGAAGGGCCCCGGGCGGCGGAGTTTGCAGCGTTGCCGGGTAGCTTGTTTCCCCTGAATGGCTTTTTTATGACGTCAGCAGCGCGGCGACAGCCCGCGGGTTCGAGGGAAAGTAGAAATGCACATAGGATGCCGTGAGGCGCTTGACGCGATAAACGGCTTCGCCCGCCCGCCCTTCCGGTGTGACGGCGCGGACCAGCGGCGCGAGCGTCGTTTCGCTCTTGGAAAAATGAAAAGTGTGGCCGCTGAGCCTGCCCTCGGGCAGTGCGGCGAACTGGGTGCCGAGGGCGGACAGGCGCGGCTGCATCGCCGTGGTGCCGGGCAGCAGGCCGGCGAGCGAGTGGCGGGCGCCAGCGCGGTCGACCAGCGTCTCGAACAGCGCCATCATGCCACCGCATTCGGCGAGCACGGCCTTGCCGGCGTCGAAATGCTGATGTAATGCCGCCCAGAGATCGCCGCGCGCCGCCAGGGTTGCGGCATGCAGTTCGGGATAGCCGCCCGGCAGCCAGATGGCATCGCAGGCGGGCAGGGCAGCGCCGGCCAGCGGCGAAAAGAAACGCAATTCCGCGCCGAGTGCGATCAGGGTATCGAGGTTGGCGGGATAGATGAAGCCGAAGGCCGCATCGCGCGCCACCGCAATCACCTTGCCGCGCAATAGCGCGGGTTGCGCCGCTGCGGCCGGCATCGGGAATTCGACCGCGGGCGGCAATGCGGCGCCCGCAACGAGCGAGCTTTGCAGCACATTGGCCAGGCGGTCGAGGCGTGCATCGAGGTCGCTGATTTCGTCGGCCTGCAGCAGGCCGAGATGACGCTCCGGCAGTGCGGCCTCGGCGTCGCGCGGCAGCGCGCCGTACCAGACCATGTCCGGCGGCAGGCTCGTGCGCAAAAGTTCGGCGTGAAAGGCGCTGCCAACCTTGTTGGCGAGCACACCCGAAAAAGGCAGGCCGGTGCGGTAGTGCGCAAGACCGTAAGCCACCGCACCGAAGGTTTGCGCCATCGCCGCGGCGTCGATGAGACCAAGAACGGGGATGTTGAAACGGCAGGCGATGTCGGCCGCGGAAGGCATGCCATCGTAAAGCCCCATCACGCCTTCGACCAGAATCAGGTCGGCATTGCGAGCGGCATCGGCCAGTCTTTGCGCGGCATCCTCTTCGCCGCACATGCCGAAGTCAAGGTTGTACACCGGCGCGCCGCTGGCGACGGCGAGAATCTGCGGGTCGAGAAAATCCGGCCCGCACTTGAACACTCGCACGCGCCTGCCCAGATGCGTGTATAGGCGCGCCAGCGCCGCGGTGACCGTAGTCTTGCCCTGACCCGAGGCCGGCGCGGCGATCAACAGCGCGCTGCAAGTGGCCATTAGAACTCCATGCCCGGCATTGCCTTTATGCCATCCTTGAAAGCATGTTTGACCATGCCGACATCGCTCACGGTATCGGCTGCCTCGATCAGCGTTTCGGGCGCTGCACGACCGGTGACGACCAGATGCTGCTGTGGTGGACGCGCAGCGAACGCTTGCAACGCCTCGTCGAGATCCAGCCAGCAAACTCGGCGAGATAACGTCTGGCAACTTTCCAAGCGGCTTGTGCGGCCTTGGCGTCGAGCTCCCTGTCCTGTGTTTCCCAGGTAAAACCCTCACCCATTACGTGCCAGTCGACGTGATCGGGAAAGCACCGGAAGAAGCCTTCCTCGCCGGTATCGGTGCGGCCCTTGACCAACTGCACTACAGCGACGCGCTGGCCATGGCCAATGGCGCGTGCGACCAGCCCGAACGCCGCAGAAGATTTACCTTTGCCGTTACCGGTGTTGACCAAGAAAACACCGTGCTCCCGTTCGGCGGCGGCGATGGCGGCATCGACCGCCAGTTTCTTGCGCGCCATGCGTACGCTGTGGCGTTCGGCAGAACTTTGATCAGGCATGCTTGCTTTATCGCTTAAACAAAGACAATCCGTTGCCACCACGTACAAAGACGCTGAGCGTCTGTATGGCGGCTACGGCAGAAACCCAGAATGCCAAAGAGGTCAATGAGGCGGGAAAATATTGCGCAAGGCGCATTGAAAAACCGATCCACGTCGGTTCGGCAAAGCGGCCCGAAAACGCGTAGAAGCTGCCGCTGGAAATCAGTTCGCACGACACGGCTCCAATGAAGACGCTCGCTGCCAGCGGCAACAGTGCAATCGAGTTAAGCCCGCAGCGATTGGCGTACATCCGTCCCGCCAGCCAGAGCGATCCATACGCAGGTAACAGCGCAGCGTAGGCCGACGAGACGCAGAAGCTGCTGACGCCACCCCAAACGATGGCGGCATAATCGACGCATGCCGCCAGAGCGAACAAAAGGGCAAATCCGGCAAGCGGTCGAAGATACATGCCGGCAAGAAAGAAAACTGCTCCCGAAGCGCTGGGCAGCATGTTGTGCAAGGTGGGGAAATGATGGCCGCGCGTTGCGACAAGCAACAAGGCGAGCATGCCGCCGATCGCGTACTGCTGACGTGCTGAGACTGACATGGCGATAACTCCTGTTTGGGTTGGTGGTTAAGCGGGAACAAACCAGCGCTGCCCGCCGTCGCGCAGTTCGCGCAGGGGATGGTTGTAGAGGCGGGACAGGTTGTCCGTGGTGATGATGTCGTTGCTGGCGCCGGCCAGCCACTCCCCGTCGCCAAACAGCAGCAGGGCGCGATCGCAATAGCGCGCCGCCAGTCCCGGATCGTGCAGCACCATGACGACGGCAATGTTTTCGGCACGCGCCTTGGTGCGGAACAGTTCCAGCACGGCAACCTGGTGATTCAAATCGAGATGCACCAGTGGTTCGTCGAGCAGGTAGAGCCGCGGCTGCTGTGTGAGCAGGGTGGCGATTGCGGTGCGCTGCCATTCGCCGCCGGACAGGCTGTGTGTGCTGCGCTGTTCGAGCGCGGCAAGTCCTACCGCCTTGATCGCGGCACGCGCGATGTCGAGATCGTGCGCGCTCTCCCAGTCCCAGCGCGCCAAATGCGGATGACGGCCGGTGAGCACGGTGTCGAGTACGCTGGCGGCGAACGGGTCGCTGTGGTGCTGGCCCAGCCAGCCGCGCTGTCGCGCGGTTTCGCGCGGCGATAGCGCAGCGATGTCCCGGCCCGTCAGCAATATCCTTCCCGCATGCGGCGCGCGCAAGCCGGCCAGCGTCGATAGCAGCGTCGATTTGCCCACGCCATTGCGGCCGAGGATCGCCAGCTGTTCCCCCGCGCGCAACTGGAAATCAAGCGAACGGCATATCTCCAGACCGCCGATGGACACGGCGAGCTGTTGCGCTTCGAGCAAAATATCCGGCGTATTCATGCGCGCCGGTTCAACAGAAAAAGGAACACGGGCACGCCGATCAATGCCGTCAGCACGCCCACCGGCAATTGTTCGGGCGCGATGACGACGCGCGCCAAGGTGTCGGCGCAGACCAGCAGGCTGCCGCCCGCCAGTGCCGAAGCCGGCAGCAGCAGGCGCTGGTCGTTGCCCAGCGCGAGCCGTACCAGGTGCGGCACGACAAGGCCGACGAAGCCGATCGATCCGGCGCTCGTCACCGCCGCCGCGGTCGCCAGCGAGGCGAGGAAATAAACAATGAAGCGCAGGCGCCTGACCGGTACGCCGAGCGCCTGCGCCGCTTCGATGCCGCGCGCGAGCAGGTTGAGTTCGCGCGCAAATGGCAGTGCGGCGGCCAGCGCCAGCACCAGGATCAGCAGCGTCGGCAGCGGATCGATGGCCTGCGAGAGATCGCCCATCAACCAGAACAGCATGCCGTGCAGTTGGGCATCGGGCGCGATGGAAAGCATCAGCGAGATCAGTGCGCCGCAGCCGGCGGCGATGATGACGCCGGTGAGCAGCAGCCGCGTCTGGGTCCAGCTGCCGTCGCCATGGGCGAGGCCAAATACCAGCAGCATTGCGGCGAACGCGCCGGCCAGCGCAAAGCCGTTGATGCCGAAGGCGGACAATCCCAAAAGCATGGCGAGCAGCGCACCGACGCCGGCGCCGCCGGAAATGCCGAGCACATAGGGATCGGCGAGCGGGTTACGCAGCAGCACCTGCATCAAGGCGCCCGCCAGGGCGAGCAGGCCGCCGCAGGCAAAACCGGCCAGTGCGCGCGGCAGGCGCAGCCTGCGAATGACTTCACCGGCGATGCCATCATCCAGGCCAAATGTGGCGCGCAGGGTCTCGAGGGGAGTGAACGCGAGATTGCCCACCGCCAGCGCCAGCAGCAGGCTCGCCAGCGCCGCAACGGCGAGGCAGGCGAGCACGGCGAAGGCGCGACGGCGAGTCGGCATGTCGGGCTACATCGACGCGTAACGCAGGGTCATGAACAGCGAACGGCCCGGCGTGTTGTAGTCCTTGACCAGTTCGTAACGCTTGTCCGCCAGATTATCCACCCGTGCCTGAACCGTCAGCGTTGGCGAAATAATATAGCTGGCGTAAGCGTTGACAAGGCCATAGCCGCCCATGCGGAAGCTGTCTGTGTTGGGCGACTGCGTGTAGCGCTCGTCCTGCGAACGCAGCTCGCCGCCGACGCGCCAGGCGCCGAACTGGCGCTCGGCGGAAGCGGTGGCGATGTTGCGCGCGCGCCGCACCAGCTGGTCGCCGGTGTCGAGATCCTTCGGCTCCTGATGGGTGAATGCCGCGGCCCAGCGCCAGTTGCCGTCGAGGTGGTTCCATGAAGCGGTCCAGCCCTTGATGAGCGCCTCCACGTTTTGCGGGGTGAAAAACGCATCCAGTTCGATGGCATTTTCGATGCGGTTGCGGAATGCCACCAAATGCACTTCATTGCCGCCTTGCCTGTATCGGGCGCCGACTTCCGCGGAGCGGGATTTTTCCGGCATCAGGGCGGGATTGCTGCCCCAGGGGAAATACAGATCATCGAATGTCGGCGCACGGAATGCCTTGGCAAGCGCGCCGGTCAGACTCCAGCCCGGCGCCACGCCATAGGCATAGAGGACATTGCCGGTGCTTTGCCCGTTGTAATCCGTCCAGCGGTCGTTGCGCAACGCCGCCTGAACTTCGTGCGCGCCATAGCTGCCCTGCCATTGAGCAAATGCCGAATTGATGTTGCGCTCGTTCTTGAGGTAGCTGGTACCGGTGCCGGTGACCTTCTGCTGTTCCCGTTCCAGGCCCAGCGTCAGTTTGCCGCTGGGCAGCGTCAGGTGGTTGATCCAGCCGAACTGAAGATCATCCGTATTCGGGGAATAGGCAAATCCGGCATTCTTGAACTGGTAATCGTAGCGGGTTTCGCCGAGCTTGAACTCCGCCCGCCACATGTCCGCGAACTTCTTGTCATAGGTGACACCGAGCAACTGGACCTGACTATCTACAGAAGGTGGACTCGGCGCCCATTGCGAATCGTATTTGGTGCTGGCATCCGTCGCCAAGGCATTGAAGCGAATGGCCTGGCCATTGCTCAGGTCGTGCTGGAAATTGGCCATTATGCTTTCACGACGGTAGCCGTCCTTGTCCGGGTCAAAATCCGGCGACGAAGGCTTTGCTGCGGAAAAGCCTTCGGTTCCATCCGCACCCAGCGCTATGTAGAATGAGTTATCGCCAAACTTGCCGCCGTAACCGGCATCCGTGCGATAGGTACCATAGCGCCCCGCAGTGACGGAGGCAGCCAGGGCAGGCGCCTGATTGGGGTTGCGGGTAAATAATTGCACGGCGCCGCCGATGGCGCCCGAACCATAACTACCGCTCGCGCCGCCACGAATGACTTCAAGTCGCTCCATCATGGAAAGCGGAAGGCCCTCGATCGGCGCTCTGCCGTCAGTGGGGTTGACCAGACGAAAGCCGTCGATCAACACCACGCTCTGGGCTGATTTGGTACCGCGAATAAATATTCCGGTGGTGGTAGTGGCGCCGCCATTGTCGGTAATTTCAATCCCGGCCTGGTTGGCCAGTATTTCCGCGACCGACTGCGCCGCAGATTGTTCAATGCTGGTTCTGTCAATCACCGTTGCATCCTGGGCGGGATTGGGCTTGGCGCTGGCGTCCCGTGTCGCGGTAACAATCACTTCGGGTCCAATGGTTTCATCGGCAGCCTGGGCGTTGAAAACAGAAAGCACTGCGGCCGTCGCAGTTGCCAGGCGAGCGGCATGTTTAAGATGGCGTTGCATGTGAGTGAATAACTCCCTTTTGCCGGCAAGCGTCCCCGCTACCGGTAGTTCATGGACAGGCAAACACAAAAGGGAACAGCGTCGATGGATAACACCGGCCGCTGCTTCCCCGCAGCGTTTGCGTACGTTGTCCGTGGCCGGTCTCCGGGCTCGGAAGTCTTGCGTCATCGCCTTCCCGGGGGAATCCCAGTGGCCTGTGATGACACCGCACTTCCTTACCGTTGCGGGGGCAGCGCCGGAATTGAACAAGGAGGTCCCTTGTTCGCACCGGCTTCCCGTTTCACTCGATAACCTGATGGCAGTCGAGCACCGCGGACGTGCGCCTTGCGTTACTGCTATTGCTGCAACGCGCGCCGAATTATACCTCGGGGGCCAGTTGCCTGTTTCGGCATCGCTTTTGAAGTTACTGCTTACTGCTTGACCGGAATAGTGATTTCAAACAAACTCACGGTGATGAATGACGAATTCGACTCCCTCGAACAGAAGATTGAGCAGGTGCTCGCGATGTGTGGGCAGTTGCGCAGCGAGAATCATGTATTGCGCGACCGAATGGTCGGATTGGAGCAGCAAAACCAGTCGCTCGTGTCGCGTGTCGAAGCGGCCCGCACAAGGCTCGAAGCCCTGATGGAAAAGCTACCCGAATGAGTGCTACCAATACTCTGGACATCAAACTGCAGGGCAAGGACTATCGCGTTGCTTGCGCACCCGAGGAGCGTGAAGCCCTGCTCGCAGCGGCGAGTTTCCTCGACGCCAAGATGAACGAGATTGCCGAAATTACCAGAAGCAGCGGCGAACGTCTGGCAGTCATGGCGGCGCTCAACATCAGTCACGAACTGCTCGCGCTGCGTCAATCGCCCGACAAGGCGGCGGCAGTTGACGCCGAGGTCGCGAGGCGTAGAATCAAAGCCATCGAAGCGCGACTGGATACCGTCCTCGCCGAACAGAAACAGGACGCCCTGTTCTAGCAACGCTTCCCAAGGTTTCCCCTGCGGTGTTCGCCAAGGCCGTAATTTCCTTGAGCCAATATCCGAGTAACTTGGTCGCCGCCCATGGAGGCCGCTGTTGTGAGCGCTCATTTATTGAGCGCACCTGATGCGGCCGGAACGCGACCTCTCTGAACCCAGTGTTCAGGAGAGCGGCCCAACGGCACAGGCGGGGGAATTTAATGCAGGCGCTGAAGAGTCTTCTTCAGCGCTTTTTTCTTGGAGCCTTCGGCTAACTTCGCATGCGCTACTGGCTGATGAGTACATAACTCTGTCGCCAAATCGCTTGAAACCCGCATAAACAGGCCGTATGCTGGCATTTATCCCGCCCAGCAAATCGTTCAATTCACGGTTTGGGTGGGAATTTGGGTGGGAAACCCTTATTTCTACCTACCCGTTCTTAATTGCCATCTTGAGTACTATACACAGCGTATTGGCGGTTAGTCTCCGCACGTACTGACTCCTAGACCATAACACGAAGGTGTCGCGTGAAAAATCATAAGGAAATTGATCTTCAAGGGCTGACCAGCGCCCAGCTTGAGTGGATTGGGGCGATGGTGGGTCAATTCAAGCGCCCGCATGACTTTAGCCGCGCAGAAGGCTCAGACCTTGTTACGCCATTAGTGCTGGAAAACCTTGGCGACGTGCTGCGAATTCATCACTCGATGAGTCGAAAGAATTTAGGGAAATCTCCTTTTGAATATGCATTTGAAAAGGCCCTTCAGCTTTCCAACATCCCGGCCCAGCTTGCCGACAGCGCGACAAATCCGGGGCATGATCTTCTTGTACGCGGCGTGCGTGTAAGTCTCAAAACTGAAGCTGCGAAAAATATCAAAGAAAACACAATTCATGTTTCTAAGTGGCTTGAAATGGGTAAGGGTGCATGGGACCCCAAAAATATTCAATTACCCAGATTTCTTGAACATCTTGGCGGGTATGACCGCATCCTGACTTTGCGGTGCTTACTTCAGACTGGTACCCACTATTGGTACGAACTTGTAGAAATTCCAAAGTCCCTAATGTTGGAGGCCGCGACAGGTACTATGGAGCCCGCAAAGAAGACTAGACAGGAAACAGTTCCTTGGTACTGCCGTGTGTTTGACGACACTGGCAGAGAAAAATATTGCCTGTACTTCGATGCAGGTTCCGAAAGAAAGCTGCAAGTTAAAGGATTACGAAAGAATTTGTGCAAGGTTCATGCGACTTGGAAATTCGAGTCCAAGACACTAGCGAGTGGCGATAAAGAAACAGCCACAGAAGAAGAATGACCTAGCGCCCCCTAATTAGCCGATGGCGGGCTAGTTCAGCGTACTCTTCGTTAAGCTCAATGCCAGTACATGCACGGCCAAGTTCGTTGCATACGACCCCGGATGTTCCTGACCCCAAAAATGGGTCAAGAACTCTGTCGCCTGACTCCGAACCCGCCTGCACACAAAGGCGAACAAGTTGCCTCGGGTACACAGCGAAATGTGCGCCCGCATAAGGTTCGGTATTTATATTCCAAACTGTCCGGCGGTTTTTTGATTTTTGTTTTGCATCAAAAGCCGGTTCTTTTATGGCTTCGTGGTTGTAAAAATATTTCTCGCTTTTTGAGAAAAGAAAAACAAATTCGTGTGATCGCGTTGGACGATCTTTGACGCTCTCAGGCTGACAATTCGGTTTGTTCCAAATGATGTCAGTACGCAGATACCATCCATCATCCTGTAAAGCGAAGGCTAGTCTCCAAGGTATTCCAATTAAGTCCTTTGGCTTTAGTCCTTCTGGGGTAGGTGCTCTGTAGTCCATGGCGCGTCCCTTATTCTTCGCGTCGGGACCTCGCCATGTTCTACCGCCGCTTGTATAGCTGTCACCAATATTTAGCCAAAAAGTTCCATCATCGGTAAGCGTCCGGCGGACCTCTCGGAATACTGCTACAAGGTCCTTAATGTAGGTGGTAATGTCGGGCTCTGCCCCGATTTGACCACCGACCCCATAGTCGCGAAGTCCCCAATAGGGAGGCGATGTTACGCAGGTCCTAAATAGACCATCCGGGAACCCGCGCAAAACTTGGCGAACGTCACCTACGATAACTTCGCATTGATTGCGGTTCCCGGCTCTATCACCTTCTGATTCGACAGGGACCCTAGAAAAAAGATCAAGAACGTGGCCGCTCATATTGTCGGGTAAATGGGTTAGTTATGGGGAAACTACTGTTTTGATCAGCCTATAACTTACCAGCTTTAACTTGGCACTTCTAGAATAATTCGCCGCTTCGCTATCAACGCGCAATTTAGGAGCTTCCAGACTGTTTTGGTGGCCCATTTGAACCGGTGCCTATAGCTTGAAGATAAGCTCCGACAGTTCTTCAGGATGTAGCAGCAAGACTCCAGTTGATTGGGCTAGTTCATTTGCGGATTTTGTGTAGCCTGAGTCCGTTACCACTGCCGCATCATCTGCGCTGTAGTGTGCTTTAGCGGCAAATGCTTCTTGCACTGCTGCGTTTCCCACTGGCTTCGAGTATTGCTTACATTGTAGAACTACGGTCAAGCCATTTTTCATGGCTATGATATCTGCGCCCTGATCGCCAGATGCCTTGGTTGTTGATACCTTCCAACCTGCTTTTTCTAACAGGCTTGCGCAATGGTCTTCATACTCAATAGGCTTCCCGACCTCAGGGGCTGAGCGTGTTGAGCTTTTTCTAACTGCTACCAAGCTATCTATACAACTGTCTATAAACTCGCTAAATTCCTTATCTTCGATGACAGTTGAGATACTGCCTAGTGCAGGTCTCAGTACTTTTGAAATAAAGAAGTATTTTTCAGCATCCCACTTTGATCTATCTGTCAATCCATAGCCTTTATTAATGACTAAGCGACGACGTTTACTAAGCAAGTCGGAATTGTGCTGTTTGATTAGCTCTCTGGATATTCTTTGGGCTTCATCCCTTTTTGGAGCAAGGGCAGCTTTTTTGGCATTTTTTAAGTCAGTGCCTAACGAGCCAAAAAACCAAATAAACCCGAACCACAATAACCCAAAAATAATAGCAGCGCCTATTAAATTGCCAATAAACCCGCGCCCTTCGGTGGAACACAGAAGCCCATAAAAAATTAATAAACCAAATGCAACACCGATTAGATGCATCTGAGCCTTCGCTTTCCGCATAGAACTATCTAAGGAGACTTATGCTAAGTATTCCTTAGTATCCACGTCAAGTAAAAACTAAGATTCTTTTAGCCTCGAATTGCTGGGGTTAGGGATGTCGGATAACGGATTGCCAATAGTGGCAAGGCGTTTGCGGGAAGCCAGAGTACGTAAAGGGCTTTCCCAAAAGGCTTTGGGCATTGCAGCGGGCATCCATGTAGATTCGGCAAGTCCGCGTATCAATCAATATGAACAGGGCAAGCATGCCCCCGACTTTCTGACGATAAAGAATTTGGCATCTGTTCTGGGAGTGCCAGTTCCATATTTTTATTCGGAGGATGAGCTGTTAGCAGAACTGCTAATACTGTTGAATTCGCTATTGCGCCCGCAACAGGAAGAAGTTAAAAAATATCTGGTGCGGAAAATGACACGAAAATAAGAATCCTATGGGGTAGAAATCAAAAGGTGGTATCTACAGAAAACTTGCTGCACCATTGTTTTTGATTTGCAGAGAATGCCCACAAGCGATTATTTTAATTAGCATAAGGATCAAAAAATATCGCAAATACGCATAAAAGTACGATTTAACGGACTTTCATAGTTTAATGAACAGATGCCCATTTGCTAGGTAGGTAAAGATCGCTCGATTGCCGCCCTCAGTCCACCCCAAATAGATGTCCTACGTTGCCAGAATATTGGTACCGGGAAAGTGCGATAGGCGAGGGAATATGTAGCGCGGGCGGCTATGTCGGGAATCTCTTCCAAAACGGCATCCAAGCCCTGTAACCGGCACGCGTCAAAGAGCATGCGCAAGCGATCAACGGAGATTCGCGCCTGCGCCATCCCGAATTGCTTCACCTCGAAATTGTGAAATGGGTTTTCCATCCTCCCGACAACGTTAGCCAGGGTGTAGCGATTAAGCCTTCGATACCGATATTCAAAGCGTACCCATGGGGCGCGCTTGCGATTTGTTGGCGGAGAACCCAGCCGATCATCGATTTCCTTTAGCTTGTCATAGACACATAGCTGATTTGTTCCCGTAAAGGGGAAATAGTAGGACTCAGCTTTACCTTCCACACCCCGAATAATTGACGATTTACGGCTCTTGGTGTCGGTAATTAACAAATCCTGAAGGGGAACCCTTCGGATATCGAATGCAACGTCCAGACGGGTTAATTTGGCGTTCCAGATGTCTTCCAGATATGTGCGTCCCAAAATAACTTGAAGGTATTCGCCAAGCAGCGCCCGCCCAGACTGACCAAAATTGTTTGGTGAATACTCCAGCTTGAATTCGTTGTTACGGCGATTGGTAGGCTCAAGCAACAAGGTTGCTACCGCTCCGTCTGGTGTGGTGAATCGGAATTGCCTGATATAGCTTCTATTCCGCAACGATGCGAGGGAAACAAAATCTCCCCATTGTTCAGATGAGTCGTCAACAGCTAATCGCACTTCCTGCCTTCTTTGGCCGTCCAGTGGGATGGTAATTGCTAATTTGTCTATAAATAAGGCTGGAACTCTAGGCATAAACAAGGATAGTTGAATGGTGTAACCATATCCTATGCCATGAATATGTATTCTTACGCGCTTATTAGAGGCGCCCGCACCCTCGATTTTGAAATCGATTTCAAAAAACTGGACTGCTAGGAAAAACGGAGGCCGCATTATGCGATGCCATCCAATAGCAGAGGCGGTTAAGCGGCTTCCCTGCTCTTTTGAATGCATGATGTAACCCATTCGTCGATTTCGGCTTCTATCCAGCCTACCGAATTGGCACCCAAATTGATCTGCTGCGGAAATTCGCCATCGCTAATACGCTGATAGATTGTGCTTCGCGATAGTCCTGTACGTGAAATGACTTGCGGCAGCCGCAATATTGCAGCGTGGCGATTCTCAGACATGGCCATAGATTTACCCCCAAAGATTGCGCCGGAACATTCCGGATGTCACAAGCTTGACAGAGGCGTTTGGTTGCATTCAAGTTGCATTTTCAGCGGGCCATAAAGACGCTCTGTTACGGCCTTTGGGCCGCAAATGCAACCGATTGCAACCGATATGCAACCTGCTATCTGCGAATTCTCGCAGCTACGCTCAACAAGTATGGCTTAAGTACTCTCTCTATGTATTGCCGTGAAAGATCAAACTCACGCGCTAGCTGACCGCGAATCTTGCGGGGATTAATTTCCTTCTGCGCCTGCAATTGCTTAAAGCGCTCAATGATTCGATTGTTGCGTGAAGCTGTACTTTCACCCGGCTTACGCGGTTTCCCGGCACTGGGCGGGCTCATGTCCATTCCGCTGCTTTTCTTGCGCATTTGCCGCAGGCTGGCGGCTATCTTCTTGCTTCGTTCGATTGCTACGTTTTCCTTGGTCAATGGGTGTTTCACCGATGAAGCTCCAATATCTAAGCTGCGGCGCGCTGAAATTGAATCACGTTTTTCTCTTCGGCCAAGGTCACGATCCTGTCCGCCCATTTCTCTAGCGCAGCTTTACGCTGCTCAAGGTATTCCGCATGGTTGTAATGAGCCAAGACGCCCGGTAAGACGTGATTTGCGATTTTGTGTCCAATAAACAACTCGACGCCCAAATCAGGAAGGCGGGTAATCAGTGTGCGCCGCAAATCATGTACGTGGCACTTCGTGATGTTGGGCAACGCATTGCGCTTAAATAATGTTGAGAGTGCGTTACCAATGCTTCGGCCATAGATGGGCTGATCTTCTATCATCGGAGACTCGAATACATAAGCTGATTTTCCCGTTAGCGATTTCAAAGCCTTTAGGATGCTGACGGCCTGCGGCGCCAAGTGCACTAGATGAGCGCGGTTTTTCTTGGTACGTTCAGCGGGGATTTTCCATAACCCGGCTTCCAGATCAAGCTCCGTCCATGCAGCATTGGTAACTTCGCACTCCCTCTGACCAGTAAGGATCACCAACTTCAATGCGGCAATTGAAATCGGATCGGCTTTGCAACGCTCTGGATCGTTAAGCGTGCGCCAAAGTTCGACAACCTCATCAAGGCGGAGCACTACTTCGCGTTTAACGGGTTTGGCGTCGAAATCCCTGCGGGTAAGTTTTTCAATACAAGACGTTTCAATCCATTCCCTTGACTCGGCAAAGCGCCAAACTCGCTTAGCTTGAATCAGGACTTCCCCAGCTAGCTGCTTTGCAGGGATATGCTGTCCCTCCTTATTTGTTCTTCGCCCCTCCGCGATAGACTCAATTGCTGAAATTACATCCTGACGTTTCACCGTGAAAATCTTCTTGTCACCCAAAAGGTCTGAAAGCAAATCCAAACGATAGCCGATTGCCTTTGCGCTCTTCTTACCGGCTATGTGTTTTGTCATGAATTGATCAATCGCATTAGCGACGGTAGGCAATGCGGCTTCAGCGGCTTTAGCCGCTACTTCTGCTGCAAATTGCTCTGCTTCCTCGAAAAGTTGCGCCTCCCATTCACGGTGGGCGTTGTGACCAGCGCGACGGGCATCCTTCCAACTTCCAGCAATTGCTCGCGCTTGAGCAACCGATAACCTGCCATGACGTAACCAATCAGAAATACTTTTACCCGGCGCACCATTAGAATCATAGGTTCCTATAGTTGGCTTAGCACGCTCGCCTTTAAACTCGTAATCGATAATCCAAGTCTTCGTACCATGCGGACGCACGCGCAAATACAAACCATCGCCATCAGCCAGCAATCGGTCTTTGCCCTCAAAGGGTTTCGCGTTTTCGTAACTCAGTTGCGATCTCTTGCCCATGTGCGCTCCTTTGAGTTTGGGTGGGGAATTGGGTGGGGGTTCACGTTGGATTCTAAAGGAAGCACCCGGACATGGGAAGACTGTTTTATCAATAAAATCAATGCACTGAAAGACTTTATCAGACGGGACAGGAAGGGGGTGGACATACCATGCGCTACTGGCTGATGAAAACGGAGCCGTCCGTGGTCGGCATCGATCATGTGCTGGCGATGAAGAACCAGACCGTCGACTGGTGGGGTGTGCGCAACTACCAGGCGCGCAACTTCATGCGCGACCAGATGCAGGTCGGCGACAAAGTATTCTTTTATCATTCCTCGTGTCCCGAACCCGGGATCATCGGTCTCGCCGAGGTGGTGAAGAAGGCATATCCCGACCGCACCCAGTTTGATCCGAGTAGTCCCTATTCCGATCCCAAGGCGACAGCGGAAAATCCGCGCTGGGTGAATGTCGATGTGCGCGTCGTGAAGAAGACACGCCTGATCGGACTGGATGAGTTGCGTGCGCACCCTGAGTTGGCGAACATGCGCGTGCTGCAGCGGGGCAACCGTTTGTCGATTACACCGGTCGATCCGGCGGAATGGAAATTCATCACGGAGAAACTGTTGTAATGACAATGTGGTTGTTTGCGTATTTCGTGCTTGGCATGTTTTCGGGCTTCTGCGCGGGCCTGTTCGGCGTCGGCGGCGGCGTGGTGTTGGTGCCGATATTGACCTCGCTGTTCGTGGCGCAGCAATTCCCGCACGAACACGTATTGCATCTGGCGCTGGGCAGTTCGATGGCGACCATTGTGTTTACCTCGATATCGAGCCTGCGCGCGCATCATTTGCGCGGCGCGGTGCGGTGGCCGATTGTGCTCAAGATAGCGCCAGGCATCGTGATCGGCACGCTGCTGGGTTCCCAGTTGGCAAGCCAGGTACCGACCCGGCCGCTGGGGATTTTCTTTGCCGCGTTTATTACTTGTGTTGCCATCCAGATGTTCCTGAATGTCAAACCGCAGCCGCACCGCCAGTTGCCAAGTGCTATGGGCATAGCCGGGGTGGGGATTGTCATCGGCGCAGTTTCCGCCCTGGTGGCGATCGGCGGCGGCTCGTTGTCGGTACCCTTCATGACCTGGTGCAACGTCAAGGTGCAACATGCGATCGGCACTTCCGCCGCCATCGGATTGCCTATCGCGCTATCGGGCGCGGTCGGCTACGCAATCTCGGGGTGGAGCCAAACAGGCATGCCGCCGGGCAGTTTGGGCTACCTCTACTTGCCGGCGGTAGCGGGTACGGCATTGGCGAGTGTGATGACGGCGCCGCTCGGCGCCGGGGTCACGCACAGCCTGCAGCCTGCCACGGTGCAGAAAATTTTCGCCGCGATATTGCTGTTGCTGGTGGCAAAAATGCTGCACACATTGTTTTTTTAGGTCGCTCGCCGCATCCGCAATGAGAGGCCGAAGGCGATCAGGCCGGCGGTCATGAAACT
Organism: Georgfuchsia toluolica; assembly: GCF_907163265.1. Taxonomy (NCBI): domain Bacteria; kingdom Pseudomonadati; phylum Pseudomonadota; class Betaproteobacteria; order Nitrosomonadales; family Sterolibacteriaceae; genus Georgfuchsia; species Georgfuchsia toluolica. The sequence continues at coordinate 2,049,716 of NZ_CAJQUM010000001.1, read as the reverse complement.
GACCATGCTCAGTGCGAGTGTCAGCGTCGAGCCCCACATCAGCGGCGCGACGGCGCCGGCAACCACCGCGTTGATAGCGGACTGGACCAGCCCCTGGCAACTCGATGCCATGCCATGCCGTGCCGGAAACAGATCCATCGCCAGCAACTGCAGGCAGGGCATGGTCAATGCCATTCCAGCGACATAGATGAAGAGGGGGATCAGCGCCCACGGCAATTGGGGCGGTAGCCACAGGTTAAGCAGGACGTTGCCGATCGATGACGCTATCATCACAAGGTAGCCAAGCGCGATGGTTCGCCGTGGCGAGAGCCGCCCCGCCAGCCGGCCGTTGGCCAGGCTGCCCAGCACCATTCCGCACACCATGGGGGCAAACATCCAGCCGAAATCCTGGGGTGAAAGCTTCAGGTGCTGGATCAGGAACACCGGCGACGACAGTACATAGATGAAAAAGGCGGCGAAATTGGCGGCGAGGGCCAGCGAGAGCAAAATGAATTCGATCGATCCGAAAATGCCGCGATAGCCCTGCCACAGCGAACCCGGTGCGAAAGGCTGGCGCTTGCTGCGGGGCAGCGTCTCGGGCAAATATAGCCATGACAACAGCAATAATGCCGCGGCGATCAAGGCCAGGAAAAAGAATACGCCATGCCAGTTGAACCAGAGCTGCAACTGGCCGCCGATCACCGGCGCAATGGCCGGCGCAATGGCGAAAATCACGGCGACATTGGCCATCAAGCGCTGCGCGCGCGCTCCGTCGTAGAGGTCGCGCACCACGGCGCGGCCAACCACGAAGCCGATACCGCCCACCATACCCTGCATCGCTCGCCCGAGCCAGAGCATTTTGATGCTCATGGCGAAGGCGCAGAACAGCGAGGCGAAGACGTAGCAACCGAGTCCGGCGAGAATCACCGTACGGCGGCCGATGGCATCGGAGATCGCGCCATGCCAGAGGATCATAAAGGCGAACATCGCCATGAACGCGGTAAGCGTTTGCTGTACCTGGATCGGGGTGGCATTTAGGCTGACGCCGATGGCCGGGAAGGCGGGCAGGTAAGTGTCGATCGAGAACGGGCCGAGCATGGCCAGACCCGCAAGCAAAAAAGGCAAACTTTTAGCTACCGAGGCCGCGCCGGTACTGGATGGCTTCTGCAATGTGTGCTCCGCTGATATTTTGACTGTCGCCGAGGTCGGCAATGGTACGCGCGACCTTGAGCACACGATGATAGGCGCGCGCCGAGAGGTTGAGCCGGGAAATGGCCTGCTTCAGCAGGACTGCGCCGCTACTGTCGGGTTCGCAAAGGGTGTCGATTTCCTTGCTGTCGAGCAGGGCATTGATTTTCCCCTGGCGCGCCAACTGGCGCTGGCGTGTCTTGATCACGCGATCCTTGACTGCGTTGGAAGGTTCGCCCTGCGGTTTGCCTTGCAGTTCCACATCGGAAAGAGGTGGAACTTCGATCATCAAGTCGATGCGGTCGAGAAACGGCCCCGACAGCTTGGCGCGATAACGCGCCACCTGATCCGGAGTACAATGGCATTTTCCGTTTGAATGGCCGAGATAGCCGCAGGGGCAGGGGTTCATTGCCGCAACCAATTGGAAGCTGGCGGGAAATTCGACGCGCTGTGCTGCGCGCGAGACGCGGATCACGCCATTTTCAAGCGGCTCGCGCAGTGCCTCTAGCACGCGCCGTTCGAACTCGGGCAACTCGTCGAGGAACAGCACACCGTGATGGGCCAGCGAAATCTCGCCCGGTCGCGGCGTACTGCCGCCACCCACCAATGCGGGCACCGAGGCCGAGTGGTGAGGCGCTGCAAACGGGCGCATGCCGTAACGTGCGTGAGCGAAGCTGCCAGCGAGCGAAAGCACGGCTGCGCTTTGCAACGACTCATCCGCAGTCAGCGGCGGCAGGATGCCCGGCAGGCGTTTGGCCAGCATCGATTTGCCGGTGCCGGGCGGGCCGGAGAAAAGAATCGAATGACCGCCGGCTGCGGCGACCTCGAGCGCGCGGCGCGCCAGCCCCTGACCCTTGATGTCGGCGAGATCGGGATAGTTGTCGACAACTGCCGCTTGATGCGGCGCACTGGCGGCAAGGGTTTGCGTGCCAGCGAGATGGGCGCAGACATCAAGCAGAGCATTCGCGGGCAGCACCTGCGCAGTGGCGGCGAGCGCGGCTTCGGCAGCGCTGGCGGCGGGAAGAATAAAAGCGCGATTCGACTTGCCGGCGCGCATGCACATTGCGAGCGCGCCGCGAACCGGACGCAACTCGCCCGACAAGGACAACTCGCCGGCGAATTCATATTGGTCGAGGCCGTTTGCCTTGAGCTGCCCTGATGCAATCAGAATACCCAGCGCAATGGGCAGATCGAAGCGCCCCGATTCCTTGGGCAGATCGGCGGGCGCGAGATTGACGGTAATGCGTCGCGCCGGAAAATCGAACTGGCAGTTCTGGATGGCAGCACGCACGCGGTCGCGTGCTTCCTTGACTTCGGTGTCGGGCAGTCCGACCAGAGTGAAGGCCGGCAGACCGGCGGCCAGATGCACTTCTACCGTAACTTCCGGCGCATCCATGCCGGACAGCGCGCGGCTTTTGAGAACGGCGAGCGCCACGGGCAGGAAGCTTATTTACGCGCTTCGAGTTCGCTAATTTTCGCTTCGAGCGCCGCCAGCTTTTCCTGCGCCTTGGCCAGCAGTTCGCGCTGAATGTCGAATTCCTCGCGCGTTACCAAGTCCATGCGCGAGAACGCGCCAGACAACAGGGCCTTGGCGTTTTTCTCGAATTCCGCCACCGGCGTGCTTACGGCCAGTTGGGAAATGCGGCTGGAAATTTCGTCGAGAAACTTGTTGTTTGTCATGACTTTGTCCTTGTTTCAGATGACTGACACTCTAGCATGAGGATGGCTTGATATCGACCGCACGCGATTGGTGCGTCATTGGTCATGGGAGAGTTAAAACGGTGCGCAGTCTCGCGTGCCCAAAAGAGACAATCTTACAACTTAATGATTTATATAAATATTGTTAGCTGGCACGCTCCGTGCAGTAACTGATTGTCACTTTTCAAGCACGTTATTTTCAATCACAGGAGAACCAAGATGATGAAGCAAACCCTGATTGCAGCCGCCGTAGCCAGTGTCTTCCTGACAGCAGGTTCCGCCATGGCCGCCGATGCGTCCGCGAGTCCCTGGACCGTGACGACCAACATCTATGGCGTCAGCGACTATTATTTCCGTGGCATGACTCAAACTTGGCACAAGCCGGCCATTCAGGGCGGCGCGGACTTTGTCCATTCCAGCGGTTGGTATGCCGGCCTGTGGGGTTCGAACGTTAGCAACAACACCTACCCGGGCGGTTCTGGCCTGGAATTCGACTATTACGGCGGCTACAACGGCAAGATCAACGACGACTGGGGCTGGACCGCAGGCGGTCACGGCTATTACTACCCTGGCGCCGACCTGAACAAGACCGCTTTTGACATTAGCGGCGATTCCTTCAATTCATTCGAGGCAAACGTCGGCCTTTCCTACAAATTCATGAGCGTCAAGTACTCGTATTTCTTGACCGACTGGTTCGGCTTGAACAAGAACTTCATGGTTGGCGGCGTTCCCGCGTTCACCGATGATTCCAAGGGATCGAGCTATCTTGAATTCAATCTGGCCTACGAGTTCATGCCAACCTACACGGTCAACTTCCACGCCGCCCATACCGACGTCAAGACCAAGACGACGGCTGCATTCGGAACAGCGGGACTCGATCCCAGCTACGACGATTACCTGGTCGGCGTGACAAAGACCTTCGACGGCGGCTGGGTCGGGTCGCTTGCTTATGCCAAATCCAATTACAAGGACAAGACGTACTGGGACCCCACTTTCTCGTTCGCCAATTCCGACACGATCGATATGGGCGAGGGCCGCGTAATCCTCTCCGTCGGCCGCGTGTTTTAGGCAATCCTGAAGAAAGGAAAACGTCATGAAACTGGTTACCGCCATCATCAAGCCGTTCAAGCTTGACGAGGTACGTGAAGCGCTCGCCGCCGTCGGCGTGCAGGGCATCACCGTCACCGAGGTCAAGGGATTTGGCCGGCAAAAGGGGCACACGGAGTTGTATCGTGGCGCCGAATACGTAGTCGATTTTCTGCCCAAGGTCAGAATCGATGCCGCCATCAAGGACGATCTTCTCGATCAGGTGATCGAGGCCATCGAGAAATCCGCCAGCACCGGCAAGATCGGCGACGGCAAGATTTTCGTCTCCGACCTCGAACAAGTCATCCGCATCCGCACCGGCGAAACCGGTGAGGATGCGCTTTAAGGGGAAACGGACATGAAGAAACTTTTCGCAATCGTGTTGACGCTGCTCGCCGTCGGTGTCGGCGGAGCGGCGTGGGCCGAAGACATGCCATCTGCAACTGCCGCGGCGGCCACTCTTGCCGCGGCCCCGGCCGCAGCTCCCGCAGCGTCAACGCCTGCCGCTGCACCCGCGCCGACACCCAACAAGGGCGACACGGCATGGATGTTGATGTCGACGGCTCTGGTGCTGTTGATGTCGGTGCCCGCACTGGCCCTGTTCTATGGCGGCCTGGTGCGCAGCAAGAATATGCTCTCGGTATTGATGCAGGTGTTCGTGGCGTTTTCGCTGATTACGGTGCTGTGGTGCGTGTATGGCTACAGTCTCGCATTCACCGGCGGCAACGCGTTCATTGGCGGCTTCGATCGGCTGTTTCTCAAAGGTGTGTTCGATTCGGCAACCGGCGCATTTTCACTGGGCGCCACATTCAGCAAGGGCACACCGATGTACGAGATTGTTTTTGTCGCCTTCCAGGCCACGTTTGCCGCGATCACGGTCTGCCTGGTGTTCGGTTCACTGGTGGAGCGCGTCAAGTTCTCCGCAGTCCTGATCTTCTCGACGATCTGGTTCACCATCAGCTATCTGCCGATGGCGCACATGGTCTGGTTCTGGGCTGGCCCCGACGCCTACACCTCAGCGGACGTCGTCGATGCCACCAATGCCACCGCCGGCCTGCTCTGGCAATGGGGGGCGCTGGACTTCGCGGGCGGCACGGTGGTGCATATCAATGCCGGTTTTGCCGGGCTGGTCGGCGCCTTCCTGCTCGGCAAACGCATCGGTCTGGGCAAGGAAGCCCTCTCGCCACATAGCCTGACCATGACCATGATCGGCGCCTCCCTGCTGTGGTTCGGCTGGTTCGGCTTCAACGCCGGATCGGCATTGGAAGCGAACGGCTCAGCCGCGCTGGCCTTCATGAACACCTATCTTGCCACCGCATGCGCGGTGCTGACCTGGATATTCACCGAATGGCTGATCAAGGGCAAACCCTCGATGCTGGGCGCAGCCTCCGGCGCTGTTGCAGGTCTGGTGGCAATTACACCGGCAGCGGGCAACGTCGGCATCCCCGGCGCGTTCGTAATTGGCCTCCTCGTTGGCCCGCTTTGTTTCTGGGGTGTGACCGGACTGAAAAAGCTGATCGGCGCGGACGATGCGCTCGACGTATTCGGCGTGCATGCGCTGGGTGGTGTCTTCGGTGCGTTGATGACGGGGATTTTCAATTCACCCGATCTCGGCGGTGTCGGTTTCTATAACAACTGGTTCGAGATGAAGCCTGGCTACGGCGCCATCATGGATCAGCTTATCACCCAGGCCAAGGCAGTGGGCGTGGCGGCGGTATGGTCGTCGGTTGCTGCGTTCATCTCCTTCAAGATCGCTGACCTGATCGTCGGTCTGCGGGTGCCTGAAGACGAGGAACGCGAGGGATTGGACATTACCTCGCACGGCGAGACTGCCTATCACGCCTGACAAGGATTCCGATGCTCGGGATGGGAAACGGGGCACCCGCGGGTGCCCCGTTTCATTTCTGCTCAAATCATCACCGGGCCGTCCCAAGATTGACTTGGCCCTCTTTGGGGCAGCTTAGGCCGAGACCAGAGCCGGGGGCTAAATCAGCTTCGCGCCCGCTCGATTTGCACTCCGACGCGGTGCACGCCCTTCATGACGCCGATCTTGGCGATGGAAATTTTCACCCACGGCGCCTTGAATTCGTCAAGCATCAGCGCGATGACAAATTCCCCCAGGGTTTCGAGCAGGTTGAAGTGGTGCGCCTCCAGTTCGCGTCGGATGCGGCCAATTACATCCGCATAGTCAATGGTCTTGGCGATGTCGTCGTCGCGCGCCGCTTCGTCGGGCACGCCGAAGGTGAGATTGATTTCGATGGTCTGCGGCGCGGCCCGCTCGCGCGGATAGATGCCCACGTTCGCCTCGACGCGCAGTTCCTCGATGAAAATGAAGTCCATAACGGTCTGTGAATTACAATCCTGCGCATTCTATGGGGTTCAACATGAACGCGCTTGTTTTCGTGCTGCTCGGCTATTTGCTTGGCTCGCTTCCTTTTGCCGTGATCGTTTCAAAAGCGTTTGGTCTTGCCGATCCGCGCAGTTTCGGCTCCGGCAACCCGGGCGCGACCAATGTGCTGCGTTCCGGCAACAAGCTGGCGGCGTTGCTGACGCTGGTTGGCGATGCGGCGAAGGGCTGGCTTGCCATATGGCTGGCCGGCAAGTGGGGGGGCGACAGTTTGGGCGTAGCGGCGGCAGGGATCGCCGCTTTTTTCGGCCACGCATTTCCCGTGTTCCTCAAGTTCAAGGGCGGCAAGGGTGTGGCGACGGCGCTCGGCGTGCTCGCCGGCTTCAATGGCTGGCTGGCGTTGATTTGCGCCAGCGTCTGGCTATTGGTGGCACTCGTGACGCGCTACTCCTCGCTGGCGGCCTTGCTCGCCGCGGTATCGGCGCCCGTCGCGACCGCGTGGCTCGGCAGCGGCAAGGAAGCGCTGATGGCCGTGACGGCGATGTCGGTGATTCTGATCCTGCGCCATCGCGACAATATCAAGCGTCTGCTGGCCGGTACCGAGGGCCGGATCGGCGGCAAAAAACAATCGGATTAAACCGCTTGCAATGCCCAGCGCGGTCTGACGCAAAACGCGTGAGTCGTCTGGCCTGCACTTTCAGCTAACAAACGCTGCGCGCCGCAGTAGGCGATCATGGCGCCGTTGTCGGTGCATAGGTCGAGCGGCGGGTAATGGACGCGAATCCCCCGCCTTGCGGCTGCCGCATTCAGTCTTTCCCGCAGCCTGAGGTTGGCGCCTACTCCGCCGGCAACGACGAGCTGGTCAAAGCCACAGCGTTCGACTGCCGCCAGCGCCTTGGCCACCAATACTTCAGTGACGGCTTCCTGAAATTCGGCGGCGAGATCATGGCGTTCCGTCTCATTCAACTCGTGATCGCGTACCACCGTGAGTACTGCGGTTTTCAGGCCGGAAAAGCTGAAATCGAGATCGCCCGAGCGCAGCATCGGCCGCGGCAATTTGTAGCAACCGGCGATGCCCTTTGCCGCCAGTCTGGCGATGGCGGGTCCGCCGGGGTAGCCCAGGCCAAGCAACTTGGCGGTCTTGTCGAAGGCTTCGCCGGCCGCATCGTCAAGGGTTTCGCCAAGCAACTCGTATTTGCCGACGCCACTGACACGCATCAATTGCGTGTGCCCGCCCGATACCAGCAGAGCCACGAAAGGAAAAGTCGGTGCATCTGCCGCCAGCAAGGGCGAAAGCAAATGACCTTCGAGATGATGCACCGGCATCGTCGGCACATTCAGGGCCAAACCCAGCGATTCGGCAAAACTGGCGCCGACCAGCAGGGCGCCAGCCAAGCCGGGCCCGGCAGTATAGGCGATGGCGTCGATCTGTTTTTTATCGACACCCGTTATTGACAATACCTGGTCGAGCAGCGGGATCAGGCGCCGGATGTGGTCGCGTGACGCCAGTTCCGGCACCACGCCGCCGTAGGCCTCGTGCATGTCGATCTGGGAATAAATGGCGTGGCCGAGCAGGCCGCGCAAGCTGTCGTAGAGGGCGACGCCGGTTTCGTCGCAGGAGGATTCGATGCCTAGAACCAACATGACTGAGGCCAAGAACTGACAGGACGCGATTTTACCTTTGACATCAAGGTGAAAACCGCTACAATGCGCGCCTTTCCGCTTATTTGGATTAGTGCAATGCCGGGTATACGCCTCAAGGAAAACGAGCCGTTTGAAGTTGCGATCCGCCGCTTCAAGCGCGCCATTGAAAAAACCGGTCTGTTGACCGAGTTGCGTTCGCGCGAGTTTTACGAGAAGCCCACCAGCGAGCGCAAGCGCAAGGCCGCTGCTGCCGTGAAGCGCCATCACAAGCGCATTCGCAGCCAGATGCTGCCACCGAAGCTGTACTAGGGAGCTTCGTTTCGCATTCAGCCGAAACCGCCGATATCGCAAGGTGTTGGCGGTTTCGGCGTTTTTGAATCAGGAGGATCGCATGTCGCTCAAGCTGCGCATCAACGAAGACATGAAGACCGCCATGCGGGCCAAGGACAGCGCCCGTCTTGGCGCCATTCGCCTGCTCATGGCGGCGATGAAGCAAAGGGAAGTCGACGAGCGCATCGATCTCGATGATGCCGGCGTGATCGCCGTGATCGAAAAAATGCTCAAACAGCGCAAGGACTCCATCACCCAGTACGAAGCTGCCAAGCGCCAGGATCTCGCTGACGCGGAGAAGTTCGAAGTCGATGTACTCATGGCCTATATGCCGCAGGCGCTCTCCACTGCGGAGGTGGAAGCGATCATCGACAAGGCGCTGGCCGACTCTGGCGCCAAGGCGCCGTCCGAAATGGGCAAGGTCATCGCGCTGATCAAACCGCAGGTTGCTGGCCGCGCCGACATGGGCGAAATTTCGAAACTCGTCAAGGCCAGGCTTGGTAACTGAGTCAGCCCCAACTGAGCGGGGCATAATGCCCGCGTGATCCCCGAAAGTTTCATTCAAGAGTTGCTCACTCGTGTCGACATCGTCGACGTGATCGAGCGCTATGTGCCGCTGAAAAAAGCCGGCGCGAACTACAGCGCCTGCTGTCCTTTCCATTCCGAAAAAACACCCTCGTTCACAGTGAGCCCGTCGAAGCAGTTCTATCACTGCTTCGGTTGTGGTGCGCATGGCAGCGCGATCGGCTTCGTCATGCAGTATTCCGGGCTCGGCTTCATCGACGCCGTCGAGGATCTTGCTTCGCATATCGGCATGCAGATGCCGCGCGATGCGTCCGAACGTCATGCCATGGAAGCCGCACGCAGGGCGCCGCTCACCGAGCTCATGGCTCGTGCTGCAAAGTTCTATCGCGACCAGCTCAAGCAGGCGCCGAAAGCCGTCGACTACCTCAAGGGACGCGGCCTCTCCGGCGAGATCGCGGCGCGCTTCAGTCTCGGTTATGCGCCCGACGACTGGCAGGGGCTGCAACAAATATTCCCTGATTACGACGATCAGGCGCTGGCCGAATGCGGTCTCGTCATCGTCAATGAACAGGGCCGCCGCTACGACCGCTTCCGCGACCGCATCATGTTTCCGATCCTCGACCAGCGCGGCAACGTTATCGGCTTCGGTGGGCGCGTTATCGGCGATGGCGAACCCAAATACCTCAACTCGCCCGAGACACCGATTTTCGAGAAGGGCCGCGAGCTCTATGGCCTCAGCCAGGCGCGCAAGGCCATTCACGAAGCCGACACCGTGATCGTCGTCGAAGGTTATATGGATGTAGTCGGCCTCGCCCAACTCGGTGTCGAGAATGTCGTCGCTTCGCTCGGCACCGCGACGACCGGCATGCATGTGCAGAAACTGCTCAAACAGGCCAATCGCGTGGTGTTCTGTTTCGACCGCGACAGCGCCGGTGATCGCGCCGCGCGCCGCGCCATGGAGAACAGCCTCGAATATCTCATTGACGGCAAAAGCGTCGAGATATTGCAGATGCCCGGCAACCAGGATCCGGACGAATTCATCCGCGAACATGGCAAAGAGGGATTCCAGAAACTGGTTGGCAGCGCGACACCCCTCTCCGAATTTCTGCTGCGTGAAGCGCGCAGGGACATCAGCCTTGCCACGGCGGAAGGTCGTGCCGCGCTGATTCAGCAGGTTGGCCCCTTGATGCAGAAAATTGCCGCCCCTACATTGCGCCTGCAATTGACCAGGGATATTGCGAAGCTGACCCAACTCTCGCCGGCCGATGTGGAGAAACGCTGCGACTTGAAACCACTGGCACGCGGCAGAGCGGCATATGTTGCCCGCGCATCCACACGGCCGCTCGAACATATCCTGCTGCAAGTGGTGATTCAACGGCCGGAATGGGTGGTGCGCATTCCGCTTGAATTGCTATCCATTGAGCAGGAAGAAACTGCGGCACTGAATGCGATCGCCGACTTGATCGAACATGGCCTGCCCACCGGTGGGGCAGGGCAAATGCTCGAATCATTTCGCGGCCGGCCCTGCGAGACAATCATCGCGCAAGTGTTGGCGGAACTGGCGCTCGAAGAACCCGATCTGACCACCATGGAAGTCGTATTGGGCGATGCCGTCGAAAGGTTGCGCGTGCGCGGCGTGCGTAGCGAAATCGAAAGCCGCAAGAAACAGCTCACGCCCGAGGAGTGGCGCGAACTGCTTTTAAAAAAACAGGGCGGGAACCGGCCCGCCGAGTAGATTTCGGGATGACGCTGTTTTTTGTCTGGCATAAGCCACAGTGGACGGCTATTCTGAGTATGTCGCTGGGGGAGCGGCGCACTGGCTCGCTAGTGTATAATTACCGGTTTTCCCAAGCATTTGCGGACAGTGTATTTGTCCGTTGAGACGTTTGTAACCGAGGATCGCCATGCCCGAGGAAATTGCAAAACAGTCTAAAACCAGGAGCGTCGCCGCCAGGAACGCCAAGGCGGGTGCAAAACTGATCGCAAAAGCAAAACCCAAGACGGCAGTCGCCAGGAAACCGGCTGCCTCCAAACGTGTCCCTGTCCCCGTGAAAAAAACGAAACCAGCACCCAAGGCCGCCCCCAAATCAGTCAAACCTGCCGCCAAGGCCGCAGTTACGAAGACAAAGGTGGCACACCAGCCCGTAGCCAAAGCCGCCCGGAAGCCTGAGGACAAATCCGACAAGGTAGTGAAGACTGCGCAGTCGCTTCCCAAGTCCGCCCCTGAACCAGTTGCCCCTGCCAAGGCGCCAACTGTCGCTGAAGTTGCCAAGGCGGTAGTTCAGGCCAAGGCCAAGAAGGCCAAGGAAAAGTCCGGCCAGATTGCGCCCGCGGCACCTCAGCCGCTTGATGTCGAAGCCCGCCGTTCCCGCCTCAAGAACCTCATTGCGCTGGGCAAGGAGCGCGGCTACCTCACCTACGCCGAGATCAATGACCACTTGCCCGACGACATGGTCGACGCCGAGCAGATCGAGTCGATCATTACCACTTTCAACGACATGGCGATCCGGGTTTTCGACGAGGCCCCGGCCGGTGAAGACCTGCTGCTCACTGAAGCTGCTGCCGCACCGGTGGATGCCGAGGAAGTCGAAGAGCAGGCCGAGCAGGCGCTGTCTACCGTCGATTCCGAATTTGGCCGCACTACAGACCCAGTACGCATGTATATGCGCGAGATGGGTACGGTCGACCTGCTCACGCGCGAGGGCGAAATCGAGATCGCCAAGCGCATTGAAGATGGCCTGAAGCACATGGTCATCGCCATCTCGGCTTGCCCGACGACCATCGGTGAAATCCTTGAGCTTGCCGGCAAGGTGGCGCGTGACGAAATACGCGTTGATGAACTGGTTGATGGCCTGGTCGACCCAAACGCGACCGAAGAAGAAATTGCCGCGACGGAGGCGGCCGAAGACATCGAAGTCGAAGAAGACGGCGATGAAGAGGATGAGGGAGCCGCCGCTGCCGCTGCCGCCGCTACGCTGCTTAAACTGAAGGAAGAAGCGCTGCAGCGCTTCAACGTGATTCATGAACTTGCCGGCAAGCTATATACCGCACTGACCAGGAAGGGCTCGCAGGATAAGAGTTATTTGCGCATCCAGAAGCAAATCTCCGACGAATTGATGAACATCCGCTTCACCGCCAAGACCATCGAGCGCCTGTGCGACTCGGTGCGTGGCATGGTCGAAGCCGCACGCAGCCACGAACGCAAGATTCTGCATCTCTGCGTGGACAAGGCGCACATGCCGCGTCAGCACTTCATTAAAGTGTTCCCCGGTAACGAGACCAACCTCGAATGGCTCAAGCACGAAGTGCAGTCAGGCAAGCCCTACAGCGCACAACTGATGCGCGTCGCACCGAACATCCTGGAGCAGCAGCAGAAACTGATTGATTTGCAAACCCGCATCGGCCTGCCGCTCAAGGAGCTTAAGGACATCAACAAACAGATGTCTACCGGAGAAGCCAAGGCGCGCCGCGCCAAGCGCGAAATGACCGAGGCCAACCTGCGCCTGGTGATCTCCATCGCCAAGAAATACACCAACCGCGGCCTGCAATTCCTTGACCTGATCCAGGAAGGCAACATCGGCCTCATGAAGGCGGTGGACAAGTTCGAATACCGCCGCGGCTACAAATTCTCCACCTATGCGACATGGTGGATTCGCCAGGCTATCACCCGCTCGATCGCCGACCAGGCGCGCACCATCCGCATCCCGGTGCACATGATCGAGACCATCAACAAGATGAACCGCATCAGCCGCCAGATCCTGCAGGAAACCGGTCTTGAGCCCGATCCCGCAACGCTGGCGATCAAGATGGAAATGCCGGAGGACAAGATCCGCAAGATCCTCAAGATCAGCAAGGAACCGATCTCGATGGAAACACCGATCGGCGACGACGACGATTCCCATCTCGGCGACTTTATCGAAGACGCCGGCACGCTGGCGCCGGCCGATGCTGCATTGTTCGCCAGCTTGCGCGAGATTACGAAAGAAGTGCTCGACAGCCTGACGCCGCGCGAAGCCAAGGTGCTGCGCATGCGCTTCGGCATCGAGATGAACACCGACCATACGCTTGAAGAAGTCGGCAAGCAGTTCGATGTCACACGGGAGCGCATCCGCCAGATCGAAGCCAAGGCCTTGCGCAAGCTGCGTCACCCGACGCGTTCGGAAAAACTGCGCAGCTTTCTCGATTCGGAAACCTGAGCAAGAGCAAAAACATCGCGTGATTCCCCGACGCGGTGAGTCATCCGCACGGTATTCGCCGTGCGGCACGGGGGGCCTGTAGCTCAGTTGGTTAGAGCAGAGGACTCATAATCCTTTGGTCGTGGGTTCGAGTCCCACCGGGCCCACCAACAAATCAATGGCTTACGAGAAATCGTAGGCCATTTTTCTTTAGCATGAAAAAGCAGCGACGGTGCGCCTTGTGATATCGAGCGTGGCGAGCCGACTGGTAGCCCGCCCCGGGGTGGGGATGGGGAGCGTTCAATTTGTTTTGCGCATTTTCATCCTCAGGGTGACGCTGGCGGCTATGCACATTAGGCAGGGGAAAAGCATGAACGTTACAGCGGGGATTTAGCCTCAAGCCGCAATATTGGTGTCGCGCCATTACAACAATATCAATATGGTTTTGCTATTTAACTTGTTTACCAAATCAAAACACAGTAGCCTTCGCTACATCCGATTAAGCGGGACGGAGGAGGAGGAAAAAGAAAAAGAACCCCGGCACTATGTGCCGGGGTTTCAAAACCGGCCCGTTGCGGGTCGGAGGAGGAGACAGCAGTTTCTTTACCTCACAGCGTTCTTGATGCTGAACAGACAAAAATGGCGACTAAATTACTATACTAATAAAGTATAGATTATATAATCGGAAAAATCCAAGCCAAATTTTTTGTGCGGTGCGCAAAAAAACAAAAATATATATTCTGTTATTTTTTATATAGTTACCTTTAAGTAGTTCATCGCGCCATTGCGTTTTGCTGCAATGTTGACGTAAATTAATATTTAATATTTATATCTTGGCCTATCCCCGATTGGAATCTCGGAATGGAAAACATACCGCAGTCCAATCAAAAACGACTTATGAACCGCTACTCAGTAGCTTAGCCTTGACTGTTAGCGGGGATCAAAATTCGTACTCAACCTGCATACGTATCGTATGGTCTGGGGCGGCATCCGAACTTCCCATCAGCCAAGCCGCGTTGTATCTGATGGCTTGGTGATCCCCAAGCGGTATCTTGCCGAAAATTGCCGGGCCGGCCGTATGGATGCGTTCGTCACTCGGTGACCAGTCATCCCACTTGCCCATCTCACCAAATCCCTGAAGCCCGAATTCAAACTGCGGTAACCAGCGGTACTTTGCCTGCCATTGATATTGAAACTGAGTGTCGCTCTGGAAATCAGAACGATAGTTCCTTTCGAATAGCAGATTTCCATTGAGCTGTATTTTTCCGAACTCGGTCTGGAAGAGCGGCCCCCACTTTACTTCCCATCCTTCCGCGTGATCTTTCGGGCGCTCAATCTCCAGAATGAGTCCAATATCTACCGGGTATTTCCCCGTCTCGGTAAGCTGGAATTTGTTTTCCCATTCGATAGCATCGAATTTGGTGCTCTCGTTATTCTCGCGTTTGTATTTGACATATAGTTCGGTGAACCACCATTCTTTTGCACCATAGCCAAAGCCGAGACTGTGGGCGGACTCTAGTGGGGTATCATTTTTGTGAGACACCCCCAGCTTGAAGTCAATTTCCTTCTCGCCATATTCCACGGTTGGCGTATAGACGTAGTCAGCGGGTCCAGCGTTGGCGAAACATGGGTACAACAAAACTCCCGCAACAATAACCGGTACACATAATTTCATGAGAATTTCTTTCTACTGGGGGTTGGATCGGATGGAGGCTGGACGCGGGCAAACCGCATCCCGGTATATATCAGCGTGGCTGTGGCAAAATAAAAAATTACTTGAATCCCTGACGGCATAGCCTCGTAACCGATCAGCGTATGCAGTACACGGCCAAATAGGGATGCGTTATCGAGTACTCTGGAGGTATCCCAGAGCGGGCTGGCCAAACTGGGCAAGACATCAGCTTGAACCAGAAACCGAACTGCCTGACTGGTCATGGCTGCGGCCATGAGAAGAATCAGTCCACTGGTCATGGAAAAAAACAGTTTGGCAGGGATTCGCAAAAAACCCGCATAAAACGCATAGCCAGTGGCTGCGCCAACCAACAACCCGATAGCGCCTCCACTGAGAACAGTGAAAACGGGTTCGTCGCTTCCAGCGACAAGCCCATAGAGGAAAAGCGCCGTTTCCGAGCCTTCCCGCAGGGTCGCCAGAGCAACAACCAAGGCCAGTGCAGACATTTCCCGATTACCCGAGATAACATCTTGGCTGAGTTGTTTGGCATTCATTGCCAATTGTTTTCCGTGACGGGCCATCCAGATGTTGTGCCAGGCCAGCATGAGTGCCGCAAGCCCCAGAATCCCGGCATTGAATAATTCCTGCCCGGCCCCTTGAGCCAATTCAGCTATCTGTCCCGTCAAGGATGCGACAATCAGCGAACCAAGAATGCCGGCACCGATACCGGTGAGAAGCCAGATCCGGCGAGATGGAATCGCGCGAGTTGCAATGGCGATGATGCTGATGATCATCGCGGCCTCAAGCGTTTCGCGGAAAACAATGATGGCTGCACCGAACATAAGAGCCTTTTATTCCGCAACAATAGCGCCGCGCGCCGTTTTTTCATTGAATTCGCCGAAGAATGGATAGCGGCCAGGTCTCAACGGGCCAACATAAATTGTTGCCCCAGTCCCAGGGGCGATGACCTTTTCACGATTGAGTTCATGGCTCTCGAACTCCTCCGGCGTGGCGTCCCGATTTTGGACCAACAATTTGATCTTTTTCCCTGCCGGAACATGCACTTCCGAAGGCCCAAAGCGATGGTTGCGGATGACCAAGGTAATTTCCGAATCGGCCGCCCAAGCCACTAGCGGAATCAGGCAAAGCAGGGATAAATAGATTTTCATGGCAGCTCCTTTACGTAAATGATAAGTATTATCGTTTGTATAGTCAACCACCCCATTCGAAACCTGATTGCAATAACAACCATCCACCCGAATCGACTGCGGCAGTTGCAACAACAGGGCTGGGCGACGAACAGACATGAATGCAGAGATTTGAGATCAAATCAACTGTTGAAAAATGCGTATCGAAAGCGATCAAACGCGGTTATCGCCTTGTCTAAAAAGTTGTAGGGTTCGCTATTCCAAGGCGTCTCAAGACAAGAGTTAAAACAAGGAGAACGGCATGTCGATAAATCACCCTAATGATTGCCTACCTTCTGAAATCACGCCGCGCGAGTTGTTTGAACAGCGCCGCAAGTTCCTCAAATATTCGATCAGTTCCGGCCTGGGGCTGGCGCTGCCTTGGGCGGGAATGGCGAACGCAGCGAGTGAAGCGGTGGCAGAGCCGCGCATAAAGATTCCAGGGGTGAGACCGAGCACTTATTCCACGACCGAAAAGCCCAACAAGTACGAACACATCACCACCTACAACAATTTCTACGAATTCGGTACCGAGAAGACCGATCCCGCCGAACGCGCCTCCAGAATGAGGATCAGGCCCTGGACCGTGACGATCGAGGGTTTGGTCAAGAAGCCGAAGCTCATCGGTATTGACGACATCATGAAACTGGCTCCGCTCGAAGAGCGCATCTATCGTCTACGCTGCGTCGAGGGCTGGAGCATGGTGATCCCTTGGGTCGGCTACCCGCTCTCGGCCCTGCTCAAGCAGGTAGAGCCTCTTGGTAGCGCGAAATATGTACAGTTTGAGAGTTCATACCAGCCCGACACGATGGAAGGTGGCGGCATTTTCGGCCGTCCTGTCCTCAACTGGCCCTATGTCGAGGGCCTGCGCCTGGACGAGGCAATGCATCCGCTGACCATCGTCGGCGTCGGTCTGTATGGCGAACTGTTGCAGAAGCAGAATGGCGCGCCGGTGCGAGTGGTGGTTCCCTGGAAGTATGGCTTCAAAAGCGCCAAGTCGATTGTGAAAATCCGTTTTGTCGAACAGGAACCGCCGACTTCCTGGAACAGGGCGAACAGCAGGGAATACGGTTTTTATTCCAATGTAAATCCGGAAGTCGACCACCCGCGCTGGAGCCAGGCCACGGAACGCCGCCTGGGCGAATTGCTGAAACGCAAGACGCTGATGTTCAACGGCTATGGCGAACAGGTCGCGTCGATGTACAAGGGCATGGATCTGCGCAAGTATTATTGATGAAGCTCTCCTCGAAGCAAATCGCCGCGCTCAAGGTGATCGTGTTCATCCTTTGCCTTGTACCGCTGGCCTATCTTGGCTGGGGGCTGTGGCAGGATATGCTGGGCGCCAACCCGATCGAAAACCTGATCCGCTCGCTGGGCCGCTGGACGCTGAAGTTCCTGCTCATCACGCTGAGCATTACGCCGTTGCGGCGGCTTACCGGCATGAATGCGCTGTTGCGCTTTCGCCGTATGCTTGGACTGTTCTGCTTCTTTTATGCTGTGCTGCATTGGAGCGTATATCTCGGACTCGACCAGTCGTTCAACTGGGTTGCGATTGCCAAGGACATCGTCAAGCGACCTTTCATTACCATGGGCATGCTCACCTTCACAATGCTGCTGCCACTCGCCATCACCTCGACCAACGGCATGATGCGCCGCATGGGGGCACGCAATTGGCAGGCGCTACACCGCGCGGTTTATGTGATAGGGATTTGCGCCGTGCTGCACTTTTGGTGGATGGTGAAGCTCGACACGACGTGGCCGAAAATCTACGCCCTGATATTGACGTTATTGCTGGGAATGCGCCTGGCCTGGCGCCTGAGACTCGCGAAAGGCTGATTCCAGTTTGCCGCCCAATCCCTGCGGGCTTACTTGGTGAGCCCGCAGGGATTATGTAACGGTGAAATTTCTACTTGAATGCGATGATGACCTGGTCCACCGACAGGCTTTCGCCCAGTGTCGCCATGAGTTTGTCCACCACGCAGTCGCGCTCGGCCTTGAGCACGTTTTCCATTTTCATGGCCTCGATCTTGGCCAGTATCTCGCCGGCCTTCACTTCCTGGCCAACTTTCACGGCGATTTCAGTGAGCAGGCCGGGCATTGGCGAGAGCAGGAATTTCGAGGTATCCGCCGCCGCCTTGTGCGGCATCAGCTTTTGCATTTTGGCGGCATGGGCATTGAGCACCAGCGCATCGACCTGGGTTCCCCAGTGGAACAGACGGTACTTGAGCCCGATGCGCTCAACCTGCATGCAGAACGGCTGGTTGTTCACCGTGCCTTTGTAGAGCAGATCGCTGAACTGCCAGTTGGAAACGACCTCCTGTGTTGCCCCCGAGTTCCTGACTTGCCAGCGACCCGGTTCGCCCGTTACGGAAACCGGATGGTGTTCCTCGCCAATGATGACGACGAAATGCTCGCCGGACTGGTATTCGTGGCCGGGCAACTGGCCATCGATGAGGCCGTTGCGCTCGTGGTACTGGCGATGCATCGCGGCCGCAACGGCAACCAGCAATGAGGGATCGTCATGCACCGCGTCGGCGGCATTGAAGCCCTTGGGATATTCCTCGCCGATCAGGCCGGTGTTAAAATTGCCGCTGATAAAACGCGGGTTTTTCATCAGCGCGGCCTGAAAGGCGATATTCGATGAAACGCCGCGGATCGCGAACTCGTTAAGCGCTTCGCGCATGCGCGCTATGGCCTCATTGCGATCCTTGCCGTGCACGATGAGCTTGGCGATCATCGAATCGTAGAACATTGAAATTTCACCGCCCTCATACACACCCGTATCCACGCGCACGCCACCGCCGTGAGGCATGGGCAACGCAGCTTCCATATTGGTGGCGGGGGGCTGGTATTTCACCAGACGGCCGGTGGAGGGCAGGAAGTTGCGAAACGGATCCTCGGCATTGATGCGGCATTCCATCGCCCAGCCCTCGCGCTTGACCTCGCTCTGAGTGAAGGGCAGCTTTTCGTCTGCGGCGACGCGGATCATCAGCTCGACCAGATCGAGTCCGGTGATGCATTCCGTCACCGGATGCTCGACCTGCAGCCGCGTATTCATTTCGAGAAAGTAGAAGCTCTTGTCCTTGCCGCCGACGACGAATTCCACGGTGCCGGCCGATTGATATTTCACTGCCTTGGCCAGCGCAACGGCCTGTTCGCCCATGGCTTTGCGTGTCTTTTCATCGAGAAAGGGCGAGGGCGCCTCCTCGATCACCTTCTGGTGGCGGCGCTGCAGCGAACACTCGCGCTCCCACAGATAGATGACGTTGCCATGCGCGTCGCCGATCAACTGGATCTCGATGTGGCGCGGTTCTTCGATATATTTCTCGATGAAGATACGGTCGTCGCCGAAGGCGTTCTTCGCCTCGGTCTTGCAGGCCAGGAAACCTTCATACGCTTCCTTGTCGTTGTAAGCCACGCGCAGGCCCTTGCCGCCGCCGCCAGCCGAAGCCTTTACCATTACCGGATAGCCGATGCCCCTGGCGATTTGCTCCGCCTGCTCGGGCGTTTCGATGGCGTCGTTGTAGCCGGGGATGACGTTGACCCTGGCTTCGAGCGCCAGTTTCTTGGAGGCGATCTTGTCGCCCATCGCCGCGACCGAATAATGCTTGGGGCCGATGAAAACGATGCCTTCCTCTTCGAGCCGTTTTGAAAAAGCCTGGTTCTCGGAGAGGAAGCCATACCCCGGATGTACGGCCTCGGCCCCGGTCTGTTTGCAGGCGGCGATGATCTTGTCGGCGACAAGGTAGCTGTCTTTTGAAGGTGCCGGGCCGATACAAACGGCTTCGTCGGCGAGTTCGACATGCATGGCTTCGCTGTCGGCCTCGGAATACACGGCCACCGTCTTGATGTCCATCTTGCGGGCGGTCTTGATGACGCGGCAGGCGATCTCTCCCCGGTTCGCAATCAATATTTTTTTAAACATTTAAAACTCCTTTAGCCACAGAGGACACAGAGACCACAGAGCCCGAGGGTTTGGTTTCCTCTGTGATCTCTGTGGCTAGATGTTTTTCACAACGGAATGTTGCCGTGTTTGCGCCACGGATTCTCCAGCTTCTTGTTCTTCAGCATCGCCAGCGAGCGGCAGATGCGCTTGCGCGTCTCGTGCGGCTGGATTACGTCGTCGATGAAGCCGCGCGCGCCGGCAATGAAGGGATTGGCGAACTTGGCCTTGTATTCGGCTTCGCGGGCAGCGAGCTTCTCGGGGTCGCTCTTGTCCTCGCGGAAGATGATTTCCACCGCCCCCTTGGCGCCCATCACTGCAATTTCCGCACTGGGCCACGCCATATTGACGTCGCCGCGCAGGTGCTTCGACGACATCACGTCGTAGGCACCGCCGTAGGCCTTGCGCGTGATGAGCGTGACCTTGGGCACCGTGCACTCGGCATAGGCATAGAGCAGCTTGGCGCCATGCTTGATGATGCCGCCATATTCCTGCGCAGTGCCGGGCATGAAGCCGGGCACGTCGACGAAAGTGATGATCGGAATGTTGAAGGCATCGCAGAAACGCACGAAACGCGCGCCCTTGATCGACGACTTGATGTCGAGGCAGCCGGCCAGCACCATGGGCTGGTTGGCGACGATGCCGACCGTGGCCCCCTCCATGCGGGCGAAGCCGACCACGATGTTCTTGGCGTTGTCGGGCTGGATTTCGAAGAAGTCGCCGTCGTCGACGGTCTTCAATATCAGTTCCTTGATGTCATAGGGCTTGTTCGGATTGTCCGGCACCAGGGTGTCGAGTGAATAGTCGAGACGATCGGCCGGATCGTTGGTCGGCCGTACCGGCGTCTGCTCGCGATTGTTGAGCGGCAGGTAATTGAAGAAGCGGCGCAGCATCATCAGCGCCTCGACATCGTTCTCGAAGGCCAGATCGGCCACGCCGGATTTTGTGGTGTGGGAAACGGCGCCGCCGAGTTCTTCCGCCGTCACCTCCTCGTGGGTCACGGTCTTTACCACATCGGGGCCGGTGACGAACATGTAGGAACTGTCCTTGACCATGAAGATGAAGTCGGTCATGGCCGGGCTATATACCGCACCGCCGGCGCAGGGACCCATGATCATGGAGATTTGCGGAACCACGCCGGAAGCCATGACATTGCGCTGGAACACGTCGGCGTAGCCACCCAGCGCCGCCACGCCCTCCTGGATGCGCGCACCGCCGGAATCGTTGAGGCCGATCACGGGAGCGCCGACCTGCATCGCCTTGTCCATCACCTTGCAGATTTTTTCTGCGTGGGTTTCCGACAGCGCGCCGCCGAAGACCGTGAAATCCTGCGAGAACACGAACACCATGCGGCCATTGATGGTGCCGTAGCCGATCACGACGCCGTCGCCGGGAATCTGCTGTTCGGCCATGCCGAAGTCCACGCAGCGGTGTTCCTTGAACATGTCCCACTCTTCGAAGCTGCCTTCGTCGAGCAGGATTTCGATGCGTTCGCGCGCCGTCAGCTTGCCTTTGCTGTGTTGCGCGTCGATGCGCTTTTGGCCACCGCCGAGGCGGGCCTTGTCGCGCTTTTCATCAAGCTGGTGAATGATGTCGTGCATATGCGTTCTCCAAAAATCCTAATAATTCAACAGTTGCCGGGCCGCAGCCGAGGGTGTGATGGTTCCCGCCTGTACCGCCTGCGCCAATGCCGGCAATGCATGCTTGACGCCGGGGTTGTCGTTGAAGCGTTGATGCAGGCCGCTTTCGATCAGGTGCCACATCCAGGCCAGCGCCTGCTGCCGGCGCCGTGCGGCGATGGCGCCGTGCGATTCCATCGACTGGCGATAGCCGTCGATGGTTTGCCAGAACAGGTCGATGCCGTCGCCGCGCGTGGCGCTGATCTTCAGCACCGGCACTTTCCAGTGCTGCGTCGCCGGGTGTAGCAACGCCAGCGCCGACTGCATCTGCGCCACCGCCATTTCGGTGGCGCGAAGATCGATGTCGGCCTTGTTGAAAACCACCACATCGGCGAGTTCGACAATGCCCTTCTTGATCGCCTGCAGGTCGTCGCCGGCGTTGGGCAATTGCAGCAGCACAAACACGTCGGTCATGCCGGCGACCTCAGTCTCGGATTGGCCGACGCCGACGGTTTCGACGATCACGATGTCGAAACCGGCTGCTTCGCAGGCCAGCATCGCTTCGCGCGTCTTGTCGGCCACGCCGCCCAGTGAGCCCGCTGAAGGCGAGGGGCGGATGAAGGCTTCATCGCGCATCGAGAGCTGTTCCATGCGCGTCTTGTCGCCGAGAATCGAGCCACCGGATATCGACGACGAGGGATCGATGGCAAGCACTGCAACACGGTGACCGCGGCCGATCAGCAACATGCCCAGCGCTTCGATGAAAGTCGACTTGCCGACGCCGGGGACACCCGAGATGCCGATGCGGATCGACTTTCCGCTGTGCGGCAACAGCGCTTCCAGCACCTGCCGGCCGCGCTCGCGATGATCGGCGCGCGTACTCTCCAGCAGCGTGATGGTCTTCGCCAGCGCACGCCGCTCGTGCGCCAGCACGCCCTTCACCAGGGCGGCGTCCTGCTCGCCAAGGGCAGTCGTTGTCATCAGCCCTTGCGCGCGAGGCGAATCTGTTTCAGCACTTCTGCCGCCGAAACCGGAATCGGCGTGCCGGGACCGAACACGCCCCTGGCGCCGGCGGCGAACAATGCGTCGTAGTCCTGCGCCGGGATCACGCCGCCGACGAAGACGATGATGTCCGTGGCGCCCTGGTCGTTCAGCGCCTTGATCAGCGCCGGCACCAGCGTCTTGTGGCCGGCCGCCAGCGTCGATACGCCGATGGCATGAACATCGTTTTCCACGGCCTGGCGCGCGGCTTCTTCGGGGGTCTGGAACAGCGGGCCGACGTCCACGTCGAAGCCGAGATCGGCGAAGGCGGTAGCGACGACTTTCGCGCCGCGGTCATGGCCGTCCTGGCCCAGCTTGGCCACCATGATGCGCGGGCGGCGGCCTTCTTCGGCAACGAAAGCTTCGATGTCGGTTTTCAATGTTTGCATGGTGCCGTCCTCGCCGAATGCCGCGCTATACACGCCGGAGACGGTCTGGTTGACGGCGCGATGGCGGCCCCAGACTTTTTCCAGCGCATCGGAAATTTCGCCCACCGTCGCACGCAGGCGCGAGGCCTTGATGGCGAGATCGAGCAGGTTGCCGGTCTTGTTCCTGGCGGCATCGGTGAGCGCATCGAGCGCCTGTTGTACCGCGACGCCATCGCGCGTGGCGCGAATCTTCGCCAGACGTGCCACCTGGCCTTCGCGCACGGCATGGTTATCCACGTCGAGCGTATCGATCGCCGCTTCTTTTGCCAGCTTGTATTTATTGACGCCGACGATCACATCCTGGCCGGAGTCGATGCGCGCCTGTTTTTCAGCGGCGCATTTCTCGATCTGCAGCTTGGCCCATCCCGATTCGACGGCATGTGTCATGCCGCCCATCTTCTCGACTTCCTCGATGATGGCCCAGGCCGCATCGGCGATGTCCTGCGTCAGCTTTTCCATCATGTAGGAACCGGCCCAGGGGTCGATCACATTGGTGATATGGGTTTCTTCCTGGATGATGAGCTGGGTGTTGCGCGCGATGCGGGCCGAGAATTCGGTCGGTAGCGCGATGGCCTCATCGAGGGCATTGGTGTGCAGCGATTGCGTGCCGCCGAACACCGCCGCCATGGCTTCGATGGTAGTGCGCACCACGTTGTTGTAGGGATCCTGCTCGGTCAGCGACCAACCCGAGGTCTGGCAGTGGGTGCGCAGCATCAGCGACTTCGGGTTCTTGGGGGCGAACTCTTTCATGATGCGCCACCAGAGCAGGCGCGCGGCGCGCATTTTGGCGATTTCAAGATAGAAGTTCATGCCGATCGCCCAGAAGAACGACAGGCGGCCCGCAAAATCATCGACGCCCATGCCGGCAGCCAGGGCCGTCTTCACATATTCGCGGCCATCGGCCAGCGTGAAGGCAAGTTCCAGCGCCTGGGTCGCGCCTGCTTCCTGCATGTGATAGCCGGAGATCGAGATCGAATTGAACTTCGGCATGTTCCGCGCCGTGTAGCCGATGACGTCGGCGATGATGCGCATCGACGGCTCGGGCGGGTAGATGTAGGTGTTGCGAACCATGAACTCCTTGAGGATGTCGTTTTGGATCGTGCCCGCGAGCTTGTCTTGCGCTACGCCCTGCTCTTCGGCGGCAACGACATAGCCGGCGAGGATCGGCAGTACTGCGCCGTTCATGGTCATCGATACCGACACCTTGTCGAGCGGAATGCCGTCGAACAAAATCTTCATGTCCTCGACCGAGTCGATGGCCACGCCGGCCTTGCCGACATCGCCGACCACGCGCGGATGATCGGAGTCGTAACCGCGGTGCGTGGCGAGGTCGAAGGCGACCGACACGCCCTGGCCGCCGGCGGCCAGCGCCTTGCGGTAGAAGGCGTTGGATTCCTCGGCGGTGGAAAAACCGGCGTACTGGCGGATGGTCCACGGCCGCACGGCGTACATGGTGGCTTGCGGGCCGCGCAGGAAGGGTTCGAAACCGGGCAGGGTGTCGGCGTAAGGCAGGTTCTCGGTGTCGGCCCTGGTGTAGAGCGGCTTGACGGCGATGCCTTCCGGCGTCACCCAGTCGAGCCTGCTCACCGCGCCGCCCGGCGCCGACTTGGCCGCGGCAGTGGCCCATGCGCCGAGAGATGCTGCCTTGACCTCTGGATATTTGCTCATTTGTTTGCGGCTCCAATGCGCTGCCCGGCAGTGAGCAGCAAAGCGTCGATCTATTTGTTGGTCGGAAAGAATATAACCCTTGACACCGGGCACCCCTGTATAATACGTTATCCATAATTATGAATGCAACTACTACGCGCGCCGCCGCTTCCGGCGCCACGACGATCACCCGCACCGCCCTCTACGAAGAGGTCGCCGAGCGCCTGCGCGCCAGTATCTTTGCGCACGAACTCGCGCCGGGCAGCTGGATCGACGAACAGGCGCTGGCCGACCAGTTCGGCATCTCGCGCACGCCGATGCGCGAAGCGCTCAAGGTGCTGGCATCGGAAGGCCTGGTGCTGCTCAAGCCGCGGCGCGGTTGCTACGTCGCCGAACTGTCGGATGCCGACCTCGATGAGGTTTTTCCGATCATGGCGCTACTCGAAGGGCGCGCCGCCTATGAGGCGGCACTCAAGGCAGGCGCGCGCGATATCGCGGAACTCGAACATATCCACGCCGACCTCGAACACCATGCCGCGACAGGCGACACCAACCGCTTCTTCGCGGCCAACGACGCTTTCCACACCGCCTTGCAGGACATCGCCGGCAATCGCTGGCTCAAACAATTGATCGAGGATACACGCAAGGTCATCAAGCTGACGCGGCGCCAGTCGCTCGAAGTCGGCGGCCGCATCCATGAATCGATGCTGGAGCACCGGCAGGTGATGGCCGCAATCAAGCGCCACGAGCCCAACGAAGCGGGGCGTGCCATGCACGACCACCTGCTCTCGGGCCGCGCGGCACTGGCACAGTTGCAAAGACCAAGATGAGCAAGAGCATTTTGTTGCAGCGCGATCCGGAAGCGCCGATAGCGACGCTAATACTTTCCAATCCAGCGAAACTCAACGCCCTTAATGCGGCGATGTGGCGCGAACTTAAATCGGCCATGACGTCGCTGCATGACGATGAAAGCTTGCGCTGCATAGTCATCCGTGGCGCGGGTGAATGCTTTGCCGCAGGTGGCGACGTAAAAGAGTTCCTCAAGTTGCGTGCAGATTTCGGGCAGGCCCGGCAGTATCACGATGTTTGGGTGGCCGAGGCGCTGAAGTCAATCGTGGCTTGCCGGCATCCCACCGTTGCCATGATCGCGGGACCCTGCATCGGTGGCGGGCTAGAGATCGCCAGTTGCTGCGATCTGCGCATTGCCGCTTCAAGCGCACGCTTCGGTGCGCCCATCATGAAACTGGGCTTTACCATGGCGGCGACCGAACTGATCGGGCTGGTAGCGCTTGCGGGCCCCGCCGTTGCACTTGAAATCCTGCTCGAAGGGCGCCTGCTGTCGGCACATGAAGCTTATGAGAAGCGGCTGCTCACCAGGGTTGTTGATGATGATGAACTCGAGCGCGAATGCCATGCCGCCGCGATGCGCATTGCGTCCGGCGCTCCCCTGGTTGCTCGTGCGCACAAGCAACTGGTGCGGCGCCTGATGGCAGAAGTGCGCGCCTTGAGCGCTGCCGAGTTCCACGACAACTTCGCTTTTCTGGACAGCGAAGACTACCGGGAGGGGCTGAACGCCTTCCTGGAAAAAAGGGCGCCGCAGTTCAAGGGGCGATAAGCGCGGATGCCGGGTGTCAACTTGAGCCTGCTCGATGCGGCGTTTCTCAAATAGCATGGGATACCCGGAATCGATGGAGCCTCTCTCAACCTGGCGAGTTCGACGGCGGCAAAACCTGCCGGGATAAGGCTCCCGAGAGCTCCGGCGGTGCCTCGGTGATATACTTTTGCAGTGCTCGCATTCACGGGATTCAGGCAGAAACCAACGCAGAGCACACCACATTTGCAAGAGGATAATTCCGCTATGTACCGTCCAGAAATCAAAGTCATCGATTGCACCGTCCGCGACGGCGGGCTCATGAACAAATGGCAGTTTGATGATGCATTCGTCAAGCAAGTCTATGAATCGGTAGCCGCCGCCGGCGTCGACTACATGGAAATCGGCTACCTCAGCTCCGAGTCGGCCTTTCCCCGTTCCGAATACGGTGCCTGGAAGTTCTGTGCCGAACCCGACCTGAAGCGCATCATCGGAAAGGAACCGAAGAAGATCAAGTTTGCCGCGATGGCCGACATCGGCCGCATCGATTTCAATGACATCCCGCCGGCCGACCAGAGCTCGCTCGACATGGTCCGCGTCGCATGTTATGCGCATCAGGTCGACGCGGCTGTCGAACTCGCTCACCACGTCATGGACAAGGGCTATGAGGCGACGATCAATCTGATGGCGGTGTCGACAGTCACCGGCCGCGAACTGAACGAGGCGCTCGACGATCTCGGCAAGAGCCGCGTGCCGGTCATCTATGTGGTCGACAGTTTTGGCAACTACTATCAGGAAGACATCGAGCACCTTGTTCATCTTTACCAGGAACATCTGCCCGGCAAGACGATCGGCTTGCACATGCACAATAACCAGCAACTGGCGTTCGCCAACACGATCGCCGGAATCATCGCCAACGCGAACTACCTCGACGCGACCCTGTACGGCTTTGGCCGCGGCGCCGGCAACTGCCCGCTCGAATTGCTGCTGTCGTTCCTCAAGAACCCGAAGTTCCGCGTCCGGCCGCTGGTCGAGGCGATCGACAAGGTCGTCCTGCCGTGGTATCGCAAGATCGAGTGGGGCTATTCGGTCCCTTACATGATCTCGGGGACGCTCAACCAGCACCCGCGCGAGGCGATGGCGAAGATGGACGCAGATCACCGCGACAGCGTCCTCGAATTCTACGACCGCGTCGCGTCGCAACCCGTATAGCCGGGAGCAATCGGGGATATCCCTTGTTTGGCCAGTGTCGGCGCATGGCGATGACACTGGCCTTTTGTTATAGTGGTCGTCGCCATGGAAGCACTCTGACACAGCGGCGCGGCATTACCCGCGTCCTGTTTATATGTCGTTGAAGTGGATTTCGGCGTTATTCTGAAAACCCGGGGCGCGCTGATGCTCAAATATGGCGGCGACGGCCATGAAGCCGCCGGAACCTGCCAGGTGAGCAGCGACAAGGCGGATGCTACCCTTGCGCAACTGATCAAGACCATCAATCAGGACGGTTGATCAGCCACTTCTGTGGCCGGGAGATTTAGTCGTTCAATGCTTCATCATGTTGATGATGCCGTCGCGGCCGCCGCTGGTGGCACGCGCCACCAGTGTTTCCATGTCCTTGTCGCGGTAGGTCAGCGCGCGCAGCAGCATCGGCAAATTGACGCCGGCGAGGCCTTCGATGCGTCCCGGCTCCAGCAGCTTCATCGTGATGTTGGCCGGCGTTGCGCCGTAGACATCGGTCATGATCAGAACTCCCTTGCCGGAATCGACCCACTTCATCATGTCGCGCGCCAGCGGCAGCAGGTTGAGCGGATCGTCCTGCAAGGCAACGCCCAGTTGCGCCACTTGTGGCGGCCGCTTGTTGAGCACATGACAGACGCACTGGATCAGCGATTCGCCGTAAGTCGTGTGCGTGATGAGAAACAGGCCGATCATGAATAACCCCCAGTGCGCAAAATAATCATTAACGCGAGTCCAACAACAAAAATATCAGTGCTGGTTGCCGGCGTGAAAGGCAGCTACGCCGCAGCGGGCGCGGCGCGCTCCAGCTCGATGGCGGCGGCCAGCAGCGCCAGGCGCGCCACCACGCCATAAGCGTAAAAGCGGTTGGGCGGCGCATCGGGTGCCTGGCCCCTGTCGGGTAGCAGGCAGCCGATTTCGAAGGCGAGCGGCTTGAAGTGCATGCCCGGCGCGTTGAGGTTCTCGTCGCGGCCGCGCGCCGCGTTGACGCGATAAAAACCGCCAACGACGTAGCGGTCGATCATGTAGATCACCGGCTCGGCGACGCCCTCATCGACGGTTTCGAAGGTGGGCACGCCTTCCTGGATGATGACTTCGGTGACCGGCAGGCCTTCCTTCACCACCGCCATCTTGTTGCGCTGGCGGCGGTTCAGTCCCCTGACTTCGCTGGCGTCGTGCACAGTCATGATGCCCATGCCATAAGTGCCGGCGTCGGCCTTGACGATGACAAAAGGCTGGTCATTGACGCCGTATTCGAGATACTTGGCGCGGATGCGCGTCAGCAGCGCGTCCACGTTCGCGGCAAGGCACTCCTCGCCGGTACGCTCCTGAAAATTGATTTCGCCGCAGACGCCGAACATCGGGTCGATCAGCCAGGGATCGATGCCGAGATAGGCGCCAAAGTCATTCGCCACTTCGCTGTAAGCCTGGAAATGGCTCGACTTGCGCCGTACATGCCAACCGGCATGCAGGGGCGGGAGCAGGAACTGTTCGTTAAGGTTCTTCAATATCTCCGGCACGCCGGCGGAAAGATCGTTATTGAGCAGGATCGCGCAGGGATCAAAGCCGTCGAGGCCGAGGCGGCGTCCTTCGCTGCCGATGCGCTTCAACGGCTCCAGCGTCAGCGTCTGGCCGTCGTCGAGATTCAGCGTCGTGGGGCTGGCGATGTCCGGCAGCAGCGAACCGATGCGCACATTGAGCCCGGTATGGCGCAGGATCGCAGCCAGCCGCGCCACGTTCTGCAGATAAAACTGGTTGCGCGTATGGTTCTCCGGGATCAGCAGCAGGTCCCGGGCATCCGGGCAGATTTTATCGATCGCCACCATCGTCGCCTGTACGCAGAGCGGCAGGAACTCCGGATTGAGATTGTTGAAACCGCCGGGGAACAGGTTGGTATCAACGGGCGCCAGCTTGAAGCCGGAGTTGCGCAAATCGACCGAGGCATAGAACGGTGGTGTGTGTTCCTGCCATTGGCGACGCAGCCATTGCTCGATGCTGGCGCCGCCATCGATGAAGCGTTTCTCCAGATCGAGCAAGGGGCCGGTCAGTGCGGTGGTGAGATGGGGAACCATGAAGTGATGTCCGAGTGGAAATCAGAGGCGATGTTACACCAGCCCGTCGACGGCAAATGGCGCAAAGCTCTCGGGCAACGGCGTCTGCTCGAGGCTGCGCTGCGAAAACAGATGGCGGCCATCGCAAATAAAGCCAAGCTCGGCCCAGTCGACATCGTTGAGCAGCGTGGTGAGTTGTCGCATCGCGGCCGCATCCAGCGTCTTGCGGTGCGGGAACAGGGCGAGTATTGCGCCGTCGTAGTTCCTGCAGTCGTTGAGAAAAAAAGGCCGCGGGTTGCGTGTCTTGTTATTGACATAGATGCGCGGCGCATCGGAGACATGGTGGCGGCGGCCCCACTTCCACCAGTTGTGTTCATCGAACCTGGTCACGCGCCGTGCCAGCAGCCGCTCCTTGTGTGCTTCGAGCTCGGGCAGCGGCTGATCGAAAATCATGCGCCGCAGCTCGCCGGTAGCGGCTGTTTTCGAGCAGACAAAATCGGCATTGCCCAATTCGGCATTCGTGAAAATATCGTCGGCGCCCGACACCGCGCCGACTCGAACGCTGAACACGCTGGCCAGCGGCACGCTGTAGATGCCACGGGCAAACAGCAACTGCCCGCCGCAAAGCGTCATGCGCCGGCCGTCGCGGGTGCGGTGCGAGAGATCGCCTTTCTCGAAGCGCCAGATCGCGCAATTCGGCGTGGCGCCGGCGAAGATGCGCGCATCGCCGAGATCCTCGATATCGGTAATGGTGCCCTGCTCGAACAGCCAGGTATTGAGCCGGGCCGCGCCGGTGGATTTGAGGAAGTCGCGCGGCGTGATGAAAATCAGCTCGCCGCCGGGTTTGAGATGGCGCACGCACTTCTCGATGAAATACAGGTAGAGGTTGGCGTGGCCGTTGAGCAGTTGCGAGGCCAGACGCTGGCGCGTGTCGTGCAGGATGTCGCGCGCCTTCACATACGGCGGGTTGCCGACGATGGTGTCGAATTTTTCCGCTTCGGAGTAGGCAAAAAAGTTATCGGCCAGCGCCTCGGGTGGGCAGATGGCGGCATCGATTTCAATGGCCACGCAACCGGGCAGGCGCGACGAAAAAGCGCCGTCGCCGCAGGCGGGGTCCAGCACCCGGCCCCGATTGCGGCGCAGGGCGAGCATGCGCTCCACCACTTCGGGCGGCGTGAATACCTGGCCACGGCGAGCGACATCAAGGGCTGGGGACATGGTCGATAAAAGGTAGAATTGCGGGTTTTTTCAAGTCCGGCGCTATATGCACGGCCGGCGCAATCCAAGAGGCAAAGTCAATGTTGGTCGCGTCAAATATTACCATGCAGTTCGGGGCCAAGCCCCTGTTCGAGAACGTCTCCGTCAAGTTCGGCGAGGGCAACCGCTACGGCCTGATCGGGGCCAACGGCTCGGGCAAGACCACGTTCATGAAAATCCTCGCCGGTCTGCTGGAATCGTCCGCGGGCAACGTGTCGCTCGACAGCGGTGAACGCATGGCCTTTCTGCGCCAGGACCAGTTCGCCTACGAGGACGTGCGCGTGCTTGACGTGGTGATGATGGGCCACGCCGAAATGTGGGCCTGCATGCAGGAAAAGGATGCCATCTACGCCAACCCCGAGGCGAGCGAAGAAGACTACATGCACGCCGCCGAACTCGAGAGCAAGTTCGCCGAATACGACGGCTACACCGCCGAGGCGCGCGCGGGCGAACTGCTGCTCGGCGTCGACATCCCGACCGCGCAGCACAATGGGCCGATGAAGGAAGTCGCGCCGGGCTGGAAGCTGCGCGTGCTGCTGTGCCAGGCGCTGTTCGCCAATCCCGATATCTTGCTGCTCGACGAACCGACCAACAACCTCGACATCAACACCATCCGCTGGCTCGAAAACATACTCAACGAGCGCAACAGCACGATGGTCATCATCAGCCACGACCGCCACTTCCTGAACCAGGTGTGCACCCACATGGCCGATCTGGATTACGGCCGCATCCAGGTCTATCCCGGCAATTACGACGATTACATGGAGGCATCGACCCAGGCCCGTGCGCAACTGGCCAAGGACAACGCCCGGGCCAAGGAAAAAGTCGCCGAGTTGCAGGAGTTCGTGCGCCGCTTCTCGGCCAACAAGTCGAAGGCGCGCCAGGCCACCAGCCGCGCCCGGCAGATCGAGAAGATCAAGGTCGAGGACATGAAGCCCTCGTCGCGCCAGTACCCGTGGATCCGCTTCGAATATGACGAAAAGGACAAGCTGCACCGCCACGCCGTCGAGGTCGAGAAGCTGACCTTCGGCTACGACGCGAAGCAACCGATCATCAAAAACTTCGGCATCACCATCGATGCCGGCGACAAGGTCGCCATCATCGGCGAGAACGGCGTCGGCAAGACCACGCTGCTGCGACTCATCGCCGGTGCCGCGCTGGGCGGACTGACGCCGCAGCATGGCACGGTGAAGTGGGCCGAGAAAGCCAAGCCCGGCTATTTCGCGCAGGACCATGCCAATGATTTCGTCGGCGGCGAAGCGCTCACCGACTGGATCAAGCAATGGGTGCGCGAAGGCGGCTATGAAGGCGGCGACGTCGAAACGCTGATTCGCGGCACGCTCGGCCGCCTGCTGTTTTCCGGCGACGAGGTGAAAAAATCGGTCAAGGTCATCTCGGGCGGCGAGCAGGGCCGCATGCTGTTCGGCAAGCTGATGCTCCTGCGCCGCAACGTGCTGCTGATGGACGAACCGACCAACCACCTCGACATGGAATCCATCGAGTCATTGAACACCGGCCTGGAAAAATTTCCCGGCACGCTGCTCTTTGTCTCGCACGACCGCGAATTCGTCTCCTCGCTGGCGACGCGGATCATTGAAATCAGGCAAGACCGAACCATCGTCGATTATCGCGGCACCTATGAGGAATACCTGGCGAGCCAGGGCATCGAGTAATGCAGCGGCTGGCTAGTGTCCTGTATCAGAAATACATTGAATAAATTGCGGCGTCATCCCACAGGGACTTCCTTCGGTCGTTCCCGCGAAGGCGGGAATCCAGGGTCTTGAAAAGTCGCTGGATTCCGGCTCGCCCCCCGGGTCAAGCCCGGGGCTTCGGCTCATGACGCGGCGTCCGGAATGACGAATCAAAATATAAGCAACGGATTTATGGAACACCACACTAGCTGCCCATCTAAAGCACGGTTTTATTGACGCTCCCTGTCGCACTCAGGAGATTTTCATCAAGCTTATCTATCCGAATGTACGTGCCATTGCATCATTGATGCTGGTAGCAATGACCGTATTAGCCGCATTGGCAGGAACGGCAAGTGGTCCACTCATATGGTGGGCGGGCATTGCAGCGTGGCTGGCAGGACTGTTGTTATGGCCGCAATTAGCCGCATCCCAACAGCGCCAGGCGCTATTCATTTCCGGCATAGGGATTCTTGCCTACGGTTTAAGCCTGGCCAGAGGGGGGCATCCGGACTGGCTGTTGCTCCTGAGCCAGAATACAGCGCTATTGGGCATGCTCGCTGCAGTGAGCTTCTTGCAAATGCTCAGCACTTCCGAGGGGGAGGATGATACTTTGCCACGGGGGCAGTCCGCCCTCTGGCGTACAGCTTTGGGCGCGCACCTCCTCGGAGCGGTGATCAATCTCTCCGCAGTTTTCATCATAGCCGAACGAATTGGCCCAAATGGCAAACCGCTTCCTCAACAAGCCTTGATCCTTGAAAGAGCCTTTCTTGCCGCTGCGCTCTGGTCACCTTTCTTTGCCGCCACGGCAACTGCACTTACTTATGCACCCGGTGCCAATCCTCTTGGATTAGCTGCAAAGGGTGCGGCACTGGCCTCAGTCCTGATATGCATTGCGGTTCTCGATATCAAAAAATCAATGGGTAACAATGGGGCCGACTTTGTCGGGTATCCCATGCATCTCGACGCGCTCCGTACCCCTGCCATGCTGGCCATACTGGTTGCTTTGGGGCACTGGCTATTCCCTCACTGGTCTGCTCTTTCCGTCATCAGCCTGGCTTCGCTCGGCTATGTCACCGTAATAAGCGTTGTCGGGCATGGGCCGCAAGTTGCGTGGCAATCGATTTATCAACACGCCCAGCAGCGCCTACCAAGGATGTCAGGCGAACTCGTCCTCTTCCTTTCGGCAGGCGTATTTGCAAGCGGATTGCGTTCGTTGATGGAAACGGGCGCTGTCTGGCTGCCATTCTCGGAATTTGGGGCCATCGAGGCGGCAATCGTATTGCTCGTCATGATATTGCTCTCGGTCATCGGCATCCATACGGTGATAACTATCGCCATGGCAGCCGCCTGGTTGGCACCTTTGCATCCTGCACCGGATTTGCTCGCGTTGGTATTTGTTCAGGCGTGGGCAATAGGCCTCACGGTGGGCCCAATGTCAGGTATTAATCTAGCGATTCAGGGGCGCTATGGAATCCCGGCAACGATTCTTGCCAGAGGCAATATCGGCTATTGTTTCAAAGCCTATGTGATTGCGGTTCTATGGCTGGTCGCTGTCGATAAGATAGTTAGATGAACAGTCCTGTGCTTCGCGCAGTTGCGGTCAGTCTTGCTGCACTTAACCTAACGGTTGTATCGTCGTTGTATTTGAGATAACCCGATGGTGAGGGGCAGTTTTCTGGTGTATTGCCACCAGCATGATGTCAGTTCTTCAGCCGAAGCGGCCGATGATGACGATGCGATACAATGACCGCAACCGGCCATAACCGGTCGGTCACTGACGTGCCCGGAAACCAGTCGTTCACGGGTAATCGCTTGATCAGCAACAGGCCAGAGGTGCCGCGGCGGTCCTTGATCCTCGAGCCGGCATCGAATGCATCGTGGATCCATTGGACCGTCGAGCGACCAGGTCTCTCGGTAACGCAATGCCATTGAAAGTATTCACCAGGGGTATCAACACTCCGAAGAGTTCAACGATTGCGTTCTGGCTGTCATGCGGTTGGTCGTGGATTGTTCCGCTACGAGGGTCCAGACGCTTTGCGTGGCCTCGGGGTCAACGCCGAAGACCTTCCCGCACGGGTGGGTGGTTCGAGCCTTGCTGCGGGACTGAAAAGTGGCGCTGCGCCGGCAGCAGCGCCTGACCTTATGCCTTGACCGGCTGGCAGGCGCAGTCGCCGCTGAATAGATGCTGCGCCGAGTTGAAGTCCTTCTTGCCAATGTCGATACCGCAATGGCGCAGGATGCAATGCGCAGCGGTAACGTGGAAATAGAAGTTCGGCAGGCTAAGGCTAAGCAGCATCGCCTGCCCGGTGAAACGCCGCTCGACGCCGCTCGGATACTTGACGACGATCTCCTTGTCCTCGGTGCCGTCGAGCTGCGCCGGCGTGAAGCCGTTGAGATAACGAATGGTCAGGTCGAGACGCTGCTTGAGATCGTCCATGCTCGGCTCTGAGGTCGGCAGCACGAGCGGGTCGACTCCGGCAAGACGCGCGCAGGTGTTGATGGCATGGCGATTGGCAAGGCTCACCTGCGTCGCTAGGGGCCGCATGTCGGGATACAGCTGTGTACGCAGATAGATTGCCGGATCGATATTCTTAGCGGCGGCGTGGGCGGCGGTCTTGTCGAGATTGGCTGACAGGCTGGTGAGGAATTGCACGAAGGTCGGCGCCGAGGCCGCATACATTGAGATTGCCATGTCGATATCCTTTCGATTTCAGGCGGTTACAGTGAATGAATCAGATATCTTCCCATGAAACAAAGTAAAGCGATAGGAAGATCGATGGTGAGTTGCCGCAGCAGATACGGATATGCACCGACCCCCCCCCCGCCATGCGCACCAAGCGTTTGATCCGTTTAAGCGTGTACTGGTAGTGATCGGCCTGCGTGGCATCGAGGGCGACCAGAATCCGCCGGTACATCGAATTGGCATCAGTTTCTCCGGCATGGGGCGGCTAGATGGCCACCGAAGTTCAATCCCCCCTTGGCTGTTGGCACCAGCAGCGTGAGGATGCCTCCCAGTACCGCCAAGCTGGCCAGAATGTAGAAAATAGTTTCGAGTGGAAAATCCGCCCCTGCCAGATAGCCGCCCAGCATCGGGCCGCCAACACCACCGATGCGGCCAAAGCCGGCACACCAGGCGACACCGGCGCCACGGACGTTGATGCGGTAGTAATTTGCCACCAGTCCATAGATCAGGGTCTGGGTACCGCTGGTACCAAGGCCGACAATGGCAACCATGGCAAGCAGGATGCCCAGTGAAAAGCCGAAGGTGAGTGCTGCGATGGATAGCGCACCGATGCCGAAACACGCCGCCACCACCATTTTCGGACCGAAGCGGTCAGCAACGTTCGACCCCATCAGGGCGCCGATCACAGCACCCCCGTTGAGCACCAGCAGGAAAGACAACGAGCCTTTGGCGTTGAAGCCAGCCCGCAGCATCAACTCGGGCAGCCAGGTGTTGAGCGAATAGACTAGCATCAGGCCCGTTGCGCTCATCAGGCCAAGCAGGATGGTCGGGATCGGATAGGACTTGAATAACCCTGCGAACCCCGCTTTGTCTTCGGATAGTTCCGAGTCCGAGCCGCTTGCTGCGGGTGGCATGGGAATATCGAAACCGGTCTGTTTGGCTACTGCCCGAGCCTCATGCATGCGTCCGCGTGATGCTAGCCAGGCCACCGACTCGGGCATCTTGAAGTAAGCTAGGGGCAGCAGCGTGACGATTGGCAGCGCACCGATCAGGAACATGCCGTGCCAGCCGATGTACTCGAGCAGCAGAATGGCGAGCAATGCCGCCAGCAGGCTGCCAACCGGGATGCCGGAGTAGACGATGGCATTGAGCAGGTTCTTCT
This sequence comes from Georgfuchsia toluolica, assembly GCF_907163265.1. Taxonomy (NCBI): domain Bacteria; kingdom Pseudomonadati; phylum Pseudomonadota; class Betaproteobacteria; order Nitrosomonadales; family Sterolibacteriaceae; genus Georgfuchsia; species Georgfuchsia toluolica. The sequence goes on along the minus strand of NZ_CAJQUM010000001.1, from coordinate 2,013,536 downwards.
TCCCCTTGGGCGCGTATTCCGAAACCAGCGCCCCGGTCATGGCCAACAGTGCGCCGACCCCGAGGCCAGTGATGAAGCGCATGACGCCGAATGCGGCCACCGAACTCATCATGGCGGTGATGGCCATGGCGATGGAGAACCAGACATAGGCGGCAAGCATCACCTTGCGGCGGCCGAGGATGTCGCCAACGCTGCCGGCCAGCAGCGCGCCGACCAGCACACCGAACAAGGCATAGCTGCCTAGGGCGCCGGCTGTTGCTGGTGACACGGGGCCAAGCTGCGAAGCATCACGCAGGAAGGTCGACACGCAGGTGCCGTAGACCACGAGGTCGTAGCCATCGAAGATGAGGCCGGTCATGGCCAATGCCACGACCCAAAGCACTGTCCGTTGCTGCTTCGTTTCAAGGACGGCTTCTGATTTATCTATCATTGCTAACACCGTATTCATCATTGTCTCCACATAGTGTAGCGTTTATTGGGTAAGCGCCCCCCGCGGGGTCAGACCCCGCAGTTCCACGATCTCTATTGGGATTTTGTTTTTGTCAGGCTGCGGCGTCGGGCTGCAAACCGGGTGCCGCCTTGGCGAAAGCCGCCAGTTCGGCGCATGCCTTGTCGACGGCGACGATGTTCGGGAAAGGCGTCAGTCCAAGCGTTCAAAAAGGGGAAAAATATCCTGACCCCTGACCATAGTAGTCTGAGGTTAGGCGGCTCTGAATGTCCGCTAAAGAGAAATTCCTAGTTCCGCTTTGGGGCGAGTGCTGCTGGATCGTATTTTCATTTATCATGAGGCTCATATCGGCCAGTACCGGACGCCCGGTGTTGCCTGCTAATTTGTATAACGATGTGAAACAGCGTCGGCGCTGTGCGTTATTGAATGTGCCGAGTTTTCAGAGGGACGATGCCGTATTTCACTATGGTGAATAATGAGAAAACAGCAAGTTAAGATATGCGGCACCAGCGTATACGGCATGCTGCTCCAGCGTATACGGCCTTTTTGATGTCTACTACATCACGTTACGCATCTTAGGACGCCTGTGCCAGCCGAGTCTCGTAACCCATATGTTGAATCCGATGGCACTCCGAAACTGAGACGTTCTGTCGTCGCGTTCATAGATATCTTGGGCTATATGGATCTCGTGAAATCGACGACTTCAAACGATAGGCAAGCCTTACTTGCCAGACTTCATAAGGCCCTAAATTTGTCACGACAGCAAGTCGATCCGAATCACTCGGACGACACTCTACAAAAACTACGAGACAAGGACTTCTCTGCATTCCGAGCTTTCACAGACAACATCGTCATCGGCCAGCCGATCCGTTATGATGGTGAAATTGAACTTGGTAGCGTGTTCGACTCGGTGTCCTACTTCCAGATGCTTATGACGATGGAAGGCTTCTTCGTGCGCGGCGCAATTGCGATTGGCGATCTATACATGGACGACATCGCAGTTTTCGGTGCAGGATTGATCGAAGCCTACGAAGCCGAAACAACGTTGGCCCGTGATCCAAGAATAGTCCTTTCGCCATCTGCTCAAGTCGCTGTGAATCGGCATCTTGAATACTACGGCCGTGGCGCTCATGCACCGCAAAACCGAGACCTTCTTCGAGACAGCGACGGTCAGTATTTCGTGAACTACCTGGACACTCTTATCCCCGAGGACGGGTACTTCTACGAACAGGAACTTGCTGCGCATAAGGCAAGGATTGAGGAGAAGCTCGTGCTGCTGAGGTCTCGCCCATCTGTTTGGACGAAGTATCTCTGGGCAGCGAACTACCACAACTATTGGTGCGACCAGAACTCGTGCGTTGATAGCTCGATGAAAATTGACACTGAGAACTTTCAGCTTATGCCCGCTAGGTTGGTGCCAGATGCATAACCTTTCAGTCGAGCGGACCTGCGCGAAAAGCCGCGCAGGCCGCTCACTTCCACGTTGAAAGTCTGCTTCCCTTGTAACGACAGGCCGCTTGGGGGCGTAAGCAGTTGGTCACTCGCCCTGAGTTGATGATCTGCTTCAACTGATACTGGCCGCCTCCACGACAGCAAATGCTGATCGCATTTTGCCGCGCCGATTTCGAAACCTACCGTCCACCCAAGCGCAAGCGCTTTCGCTTGGGCGGCCTCGAATAGGCCCCTATATCTCGATCACCAGATCGGAACGCGCCTGCGTGCTACAGGCCAGCACATAGCCGGCGGCGATGTCGGCTTCGCTCAGCGTCGCTGTGCTGCGCGAACTGACTTCGCCGCTGACGACGCGGCACTTGCACGAACCGCAGACGCCAGCGCGGCACGCGCCGATTACCGGCAGCGCGGCGCTTTCAAGCACTTGGAGCAGGCTCTGGCTGCTGTCGATGCGCGCGGACTTGCCGAACTGCGGCGCCTGCAGCTCATAGGAGATAGCGTCGTCGGCGCTGGCGGCATTGGCGGTCGCCGGCACGAAGCTTTCCTTGTGGAAATATTTCATGTCGAAGTCGCGCGCGCTGGCGAAGGATTCGATGGCCTGCATGTAGCCGGCCGGGCCGCAGGTGAAAATGGTGCGGCCTTGCAAATCGGGGATCAGGCGCTCGAACAGTGCCGCATCGAGCGGCCCCTGGATGTCGCCCTCGACCGGATCCTGATCGACGATGCGGATCAGTTTGAAATTGTCGTGCGCGTCGTGCAGGCGCGCGAGTTCGGCGGCCATGATGACGTCGGCCGGGCTTCTGGCGCTGTAGACGAACTGGATGTCCGCCTGCGGCGTGGTGTCGAGCAGCCAGCGTGCAATCGAAATGCATGGCGTGATGCCGCTGCCGGCGCTGAGCAGTACCAGTTTGCCGGTCGACGGGCGGTCGATCAGGTTGAATTCTCCCGCCGGCGGCATGGCGCGCAGCATGTGCCCCGGCTTGAGATGGTCGAGCAGATGATTGGAAACCCTGCCGCCGGGCACGCGCTTGATGGTGATGGCGACATGCTCGGGGCGCGACGGCGTGGAGGACAGCGAATAGGCGCGGTGCAGTTGTTCGTCGGCGACATCGACCTGGAAGATGACGAACTGGCCGGGCTTGTAGTCGACCGGTTTGGCGTCATGGGTGCGGAAGGCGAAGGTGGCCGCATCGGCAGTTTCCTCGATGCGGTCGATGCAGATTAGCGGCATGAGAGCCGGAGTCTGCGCAAAAGTGCTGGTCTGGTTCATGGCGAATCCCGGTGTTGGTTGAATAAGCCGCGCACGAGGCGCGGCACAAGTAGAACGACACAGTGAAATCGAAACATACAAACAACAAGTAGCCGTCATCCCACGGGGATTCCCGTTGGTCATTCCGGACGCCGCGTCGTGAGCCGAAGCCCCGGGCTTGACCCGGGGGGTGAGCCGGAATCCAGCGACTTTTTAAGACACTGGATTCCCGCCTTCGCGGGAATGACGTTGCAATTTATTCAATGTATTTCTGATACAGGACACCAGGGGCGACTCAGGCGGCTTTCAGCAACTCCTTGGGATTGAGCATGGCCTTGAGATCATTCTCGACGGTGGTGATCGGCATCAGCCCGAATTCCTGGTTCAACACCGCGAGCAGGTTCGGCGTGAGGAAGCCCGGCACGCTCGGGCCGACGCGGATGTTCTTCACGCCGAGCGAGAGTAGCGTCAGCAGAACGACGATGGCTTTTTGCTCGAACCAGCTCAGCACCAGATTGAGCGGCAGTTCGTTCACGCCGCAGTCGAACTCCTTGGCCAGCGCCAGCGCGAGCTGGATGGCCGAGTAGCTGTCGTTGCACTGGCCGATGTCGAGCAGGCGCGGAATGCCATTGATGTCGCCGAACTGCTTTTTGTTGAAGCGGAACTTGCCGCAGGCCAGCGTCAGGATCACCGTGTCCTTGGGCGCGGCCTGGGTGAAGGCTTCGTAGTAGCTGCGCTCGGACTTGTCGCCGTCACAACCGCCGACGAGGAAGAAATGCCGGATGTTGCCCTTCTTCACCTGATCGATGACGGCGGGGGCGGCGGCCATCAGCGCGTTGCGGCCGAAACCAACGGTGATCTTGTGCGGGATTTCGTCATACTGGAATCCGGGCTGGCTCTGCGCGCAGGCGATCACCTGGCTGAAGTCGTCGCCTTCGATATGCGCGACGCCGGGCCAGCCGACGATGCTGCGCGTGAAGATGCGATCAGCATAGCTGCCGACATTCGGATCGATCAGGCAGTTGGAGGTCATCACGATGGCGCCGGGGAAGGCGGCGAATTCCTTCTGCTGGTTCTGCCAGGCGCTGCCGTAGTTGCCGGCGAGGTGTTTGAACTTCTTCAGTTCCGGGTAGGCGTGTGCCGGCAGCATTTCGCCGTTGGTATAAACGTTGATGCCGGTGCCTTCGGTCTGTTCGAGGATCAGCTTCAAGTCGCACAGGTCATGGCCCGAAACCAGGATCGCCTTGCCGGCGATTGGCTTGACGTTGACCTGGGTCGGTTCCGGGTGGCCGAATTTTTCGGTTTCGCCGCGGTCGAGCATTTCCATGACGCGGTAGTTGAGCTTGCCGATGGCCATTGAGGTGCCGAGCAGTTGCTGCATGTCGTCCGGATCGGCGCCGAGCCAGGCCATGATGTGATGGAACTCGCCCGCTACCTCGGCACTGGTCTGGCCCAGCACGCGTGCATGTTCCATGTAGGCCGCGGCGCCCTTGAGACCGTACAGGCAAAGCAGGCGCAGGCCGAGAATGTCATCGCTGACTTTGCCCTTGCCGCGATTGACCGCGGCGATCGGCGCTTGCGTTCTCAAGCTGGGAGTATCGATGGCGAGGCGGAAGGCGGCGGCGCCCTCGGGGACAACCGGCTGGCGACCTGCGGCGGCACAGGCCTGCTCGTATTGCTCGCGCAGTTGCTGGCGATAGGCCTGCGCCTTGCGCGCATAGCCGCTGATGCGATCGGCTTCGAAGTTGACGTTGGTCAGCGTGGCGAAGAAGGCCTGTGGCACGAACGCGTCGACAACCGGATCGATGATGCCGAACTCGCGCGCTTTCTCTGCGTAGAACGAGGTTCCCTGCAGCGCATAGACGAGCAGGTCCTGCAAGTCGGATACGGTTTCGGTCTTGCCGCACATGCCTTGGGCGTAAGAGCAGCCCTTGCCGGTCGGACTGGAGATGGTTTGTTCGCATTGCACACAGAACATGACGCTGATCCTTAATGAAGTTGATGAATGACGTCACGAACTGTAGGGAAAGCAAACTCCGCTGTAATTGATTCCTCTCAAGAAAATCAGGAAATCACCGAACAAGTCCGTTCGCGCCGAGCCCTTCGACTCCGCTCAGGACAGGCCTGTCGAAGCGCAAGCCGCTCCAGTACCGGGTTTCGACAAGTTCGATCCGAACGGCAAGGTACTTGATCGGCATTTCTCAACAGCGGTCACCTCGATAATTTCCCCAGCGTCGCCAGAAATTTCGCGGTTCGATGGATATGCAAAAAAGGTTGCTGGGTGAAATCGTCTTAGCCGGCGAGCAAGGTCTTTACGGCAATGCCGATGCCGGTGGCAAGACAGAAAGCGGCAAACACCCGCCGCAGATGCTCTTCCTTGATGCGCGGGGAAAAATGGCGGCCGCAAAGCATGCCGACGATCGTGCCCGTGACAAAGGGCAGTGCGATATGCCATTCGATTTCACCGTGACTTGCCCACTGGGCGATCCCGCCGAGGGAAAGCAGGGTCAGTATCATCAGGGTGGTGGCGGTGATGGAATCCATGGCGAGGGGCGTGTGACGGCGCAGGGCCGGCACCAGAACAAAGCCGCCGCCGACACCCAGCAAGCCCGAAAGAAATCCGGCCAGCAGCCCGGAACCGGCCAGGGCGCGGGCGCAGGAGCGGTTCCAGATGAAACGGCCGGTGCTGCCATCTACGCTACAAGGCAGAACGTCATCCTGGGCCGCCACAGATGTGTGCCACAGGCGCCAGGCCAGATAGAGCAGCAGTATGGCGAAAGCCGCGGCCAGCGGGGTATTGGGCAGGATGCGGGAGAGATGGATGCCCAATGGCGATGCCAGCAACCCGGCCCCGGCAATGAGGAAGGCCGCCCGATAGCGCACCGTCCCCAGGCGCAATCCCATCAGCATGCCAAGGCCCGCGCCGAGAATGACCGAGAGCAGGGAAATCGGCGCCGCTTGCGCGACCGACAAATGCATCACCAGCATCAGCAAGGGTGCCGCCAGCAAGCCGCCGCCAGCGCCAGTGAGGCCAAGCAGCAGTCCGGTAACGAGGCCAAGGAGTGCGGGTGTCAGAAATTCCATGGACGGCAGGCCATATTTGTCGGCTTCGTAAGCAATGGTTGCCATTGTAGGCGGTTCCCCTGGCGCCTCGATGGCAAGGAGGGTGTCCGAATAATCGTCTAACGGGAGTGCGTCGCCGCGTATCTCCGGCCAGCGTTCAGGTAAAGCGCTTTGTTAGTGTCCTGTATCAGAAATACATTGAATAAATTGCGGCGTCATCCCACAGGGACTTCCTTCGGTCGTTCCCGCGAATAGCCAAGGGCCACACCGGGCGGGAATCCAGGGTCTTGGAAAGTCGCTGGATTCCGGCTCGCCCCCCGGGTCAAGCCCGGGGCTTCGGCTCACGACGCGGCGTCCGGAATGACGAATCAAAATATAAGCAACGGATTTATGGAACACCACACTAGCCGGGGACGATTATGGAATCGCCGAACAAGTCCGTTCGCGCTGAGCCCTTCGTTTTTGCTCAGGACAGGCCTGTCGAAGCGCAAGCCGCTCCAGCACTGGGCTTCGACAACTCAGCCCGAACGGCAAGGTACTTAATCGGGATTTCCTTATATTTTGTACTTATTGAAAAGCTCTTTACGCACCGCGCAACAACACAATGAGCCGCTGCCAAATGTATGCTGATTGGGGCAGTATTCATTATTCGTGAATTTTATGAAATGGGCTTTTCCATCGATGCAATGTTCCACTGCGCAAGCCACGAGCCGGCGTTCAGGATGGAGCTGCTTCGTCTTCGACTTCTTCGTACCCGGTGATCATTGCCTTGTAATGCGCCCAGGGCGTGTCGCTGAGGCTGGACAGGAAGGGATGGAGGAAGAAAAATCCCGTCAGGAATATGAAGAAGATGACGTGCACCATATCCACGATGCGCACGCCGCCAAACATCTCCACCATGGATGAAAAGCGCGCGATATCCCAGAGCAGCAGGCCGGTGAAAAACTGCACGGGCACGATGACTGCCATGACCATTAAATAGGTCATGCCTTGCAGGGGATTGAATTTGTGATCGATGCTCACCTGATGCGGATCGTGGTCGCCCCGGAAGATGCCGTATCCATAGTATCGCAACTGCCTGAGATACTTGGCCGGGCTAAGTTCCGGGGCATAGACCTTGATCGTGCCCGTGAAAAGATAAAAGCCCAACCACAGGAAATAATCGGCGATCAGTACAAAGCCGACCCAATTATGGGCGACCACGGCGGTCTTGAACGATACCAGCTGGACTTGGTCGAGATACCTGATCTGCAAGCCGGTAAGCATCAACAAAACAAAACCCGCGGCATTGGTCCAGTGCCAGATTCTGATCGGGAGCGGATTGACGTAGAGCTTTTTCATGGCTGACTCCTGTTGCATCCATCGATCGAATTCGCCGCCGTAATTGGACGATCAAGGGCGGCGGCCCGGATATGCTTTTATTCCGCGATAATAAACCGGTCCGGCTTTGTGCCGCAAATCGGACAAGGATTTTCCGGCCTGCCCATTTCTATATATCCACAGACGGGACACAGATAGAAATCCGCATTTAAATCCTTGCCTTGTTTTACGGCTTCCAGAGCCAATTTGTAAAGTTCGGCGTGAACTTCTTCGGCGGCAACGGCGTATGCAAACATTCGTTTGGCTTTGTGCCCTTCCGCCTCCGCCTGTTTCACCATCGGCGGATACATGTTTCTGAATTCGTAGGTTTCGCCACCGATGGCAGCCTCAAGGTTATCGGCGGTGGAACCGACACCATCAAGCGCTTTCAGGTGCCCCTCCGCATGAATGCGCTCCGCCTCCGCCGTTAATCGAAACAGTTTTCCAATGGTGGCAAATCCGTCCTGCTCCGCCTTTTTGGCAAATGCCCGGTACTTCTGGTTCGCCTGGCTTTCGCCGGCAAAAGCTTCTTTCAGGTTATCGATGGTCGTTGGCATCATTGGTTTCCTTAGGTTGGTGGTAAAGGCAAGCGGTAATCATGGGGTACGAATATAAGCGTTTCTGCATGACGGAATATTGCCGTTAGTCAAGTAATTCCATTTCTAAATCATCCGTGACTTTGTCGACTTCGCCTTGCCGTGCTATTTGCGCTGTCTGCGGCTCGTCTTCGCGTCACAAACGATTTGGAAATGGAATAAATGGCAACTCGCACCGTCCGCAGTTGGCTGCGGATGCAACTATTCGACGCAACAGATGGGGCCAATCTGGCAGCAAGGCCGCAACAGGCCTAAAATTCAGTTTCCTTGGTTAATGTTGCAGGAATCATCGAGGAGCCTGATTTGCATACAGCGTTCATCACTCATGCCGATTGTGCACGTCACAAGATGGGTGCCGGCCACCCTGAGTGTCCGGAGCGGCTGGGGGCGATAAGCGATCACTTGCTGAGCAAGGGCCTGCTCAACTATATGACGCCTTACGATGCGCCGCTGGCTACGGAAGAACAGCTCGCCCGCGCCCATTCGTCGCTCTACGTGCGCGAGATCATCGAGGCGGCGCCGACTGAGGGCTATTGCCAGATCGATCATGACACCAGCATGAATCCCTTTACGGTTCAGGCCGCGCTGCGTGCCGCGGGCGCGGCGGTGCTGGCGACGGACCTGGTGCTTGCGGGAAAAGTGGCGACCGCGTTTTGTTGCGTGCGCCCGCCGGGACACCATGCCGAGCGCGCGGCAGCCATGGGCTTCTGTTTTTTCAACAACGTCGTTGTCGGCATACGCCACGCACTGGATGTGCATGGCCTGCAACGCGTGGCGCTGATCGATTTCGACGTGCATCATGGCAACGGCAGTGAGGATATCCTGAGCGGCGATGATCGGGTCATCATGTGTTCCATTTTCGAGCGGGGCCTCTATCCGTTCTCGGGCGAAAATCCCACCAGCGCGAACATGATCAATGTGCCGCTGCCGGCACGGTCGGGCGGCGACAAGTTTCGCGATGCGGTCACCGGGCATTGGCTGCCCGCGCTGGAGGCATTCCAGCCCCAGCTCATCTATATCTCGGCGGGATTCGATGCCCATCGTGATGACGACATGGGCAACCTCGGACTGGTGGAGGCGGACTACGCCTGGGTCACCCGGCAAATCATGATGATTGCACAACGGCATTGCCAGGGCCGGGTTATCTCGTGCCTTGAGGGAGGCTATGAGTTTGGTGCGCTGGCGCGCAGTGCCGCAGCCCATGTCAAAGTCCTCATCGGTGTGGACTGAAAAAATGAGCCAGCATTACCTTACTCCGCTCTTTGCCCCGCAGTCCATCATTGTCTTCGCCGGACCAGCCGAAACCCCGGATCTGCAAGACAGAAACGCCCGCTTGCTGAGTCAGGCCCTGCGCGCGCAGCCCTATGACGGCCGCTTGCAGTTTCTCGATGTCAATACTGTCGGCATACCTGCGGGTCCGGCTGCAACAGGTGTCGACCTCGCCATCATCGTCCTTCCGCCGGAGCAGGTGGCCGGCGCACTGGCCAAGGCCGGCGCCATGGGTTGCCGCTCGGCGCTGGTCATTGCCAGCGGTATCGGCCAAAATGAAGCCGCGGAACTCAATGCCATCGCGCAGCGTGAAGGCATGCGTCTGCTGGGCCCCAACTGTCAGGGTTTCCAGCGTCCGCATTTGAATCTTAATGCCAGCATGTCCGGCCCTCTGGCCAAGGCCGGCTCGCTGGCGCTGATATCGCAGTCGGGGGCGCTGACATCGGCGATGCTTGACTGGGCCAGCAACAATGCCGTGGGTTTTTCCACCGTCGTATCGCTCGGCCCGAGTTCGTCGGTGAATGCTTCCGCGGTGCTCGATTACCTGGCGCACGACGGACAGACGCAAAGCATCATTGTGTATCTGGAAGGCATCAGGAACGCCCGGCGTTTCATGAGCGCGCTGCGTTCGGCCGCCAAGTTCAAGCCGGTGGTCGTCCTCAAGGGCGGGCACCGGCAGACCGGCAAAGAGGCGGCACAGACCCACAGCGGCGCCATTGTCGGCAGCGATGATGTATTCGATGCCGCGCTGCGCCGTGCCGGCGCAGTCCGCGTCGACACTTTCGTCGAGGTGTTTACCGCAGCCAGAAGTCTCGCCTCGAACTACCGCACGGCGGGTCAGCGTCTGGCCATCGTCACCAACGGCGGTGGGCCGGGCGTCCTGGCAGCCGACTGGATCAACCAGATTTCGTTGCAACTGGGACGCCTTTCGCCCGTCGTGGCCGCAGCGTTGAAGCCGCTGCTACCCGCACCGGCTTCGTTGTCGGACCTGATCGACCTGTCCGAAGACGCCGGCCCCGAGCACTACAAGGCGGCAATCACGGCAGCAGGCAGCGATCCCGGCATCGACGGCATACTGGTCATCCATGCGCCCAAGGCCGACATCGATGCTGTTGCCGTGGCAGGCGTGCTGGTGGAGATCAATGCCTCGCTCAGCAAGCCGCTGCTGTCATGCTGGATGGGTGAAAGCTCGGTGCTGGCGGCGCGCCGCCAGCTTGGCGCGGCAGCCATTCCCACCTTCCGCACGCCGGAAGCGGCGGTTGGCGCTTTCGGCAACATCGCCTCGTTCTACCAGAATCAGAAGCTGCTGCAGCAAACCCCGCCGCCTCTGTCCGCGCTGGCGAAGCCGGACCTTGAAAGCGCACTGTTGCTGATCGAAAGCGTCCTCGCCGAGCAGCGCACGACGCTGACCGAGATGGAATCGAAGAGCCTGCTCTCGGCGTTCCACATTCCGGTCACCAGTACCCTCCTCGCGCGCAACGCCAACGAGGCGATGATGATCGCCGAACAGGAGGGTTTCCCGGTCGCGCTCAAGATCAATTCGCCTGACATCAGTCACAAATCGGATGTCCATGGCGTAGTGCTCAACGTGATGAATGGCGCTGCAGTGCGCGACACCTTCGAGGAAATGCTGGCGCGCGTCGAACGGCTGCAGCCCCAGGCGCGCATCCACGGCGTGACGGTGCAGAAGATGGTGCCGGCCCGGCACGGGCGCGAGATCAACATCGGCCTGATTACCGATGACACGTTCGGCCCGGTGATCACATTTGGCGCCGGCGGCGCCATGATTGAAATCTTCAATGACCATGTCGTGGAATTGCCGCCGCTCAACCAGTTTCTGGCGCGGCGATTGATCGAGCGCTCGCGCATCGACGAGACCCTGGGGGAGTGGCAGGGGGCCGGTGCAGCGAACAAGACCGCACTGGAGCGGATACTGCTCCGCGTCTCGGAAATGGTCTGCGAACTGCCCCAGCTTCGTGAAATGGACATCAATCCCATCATCGTTGACGACTCCGGTGCGGTAGCGGTGGATGCGCGCATTGTCATCGACGCATTGCCGCAGTCCTATGTGCCCCGCGCCAATAACTACGATCATCTGGCGATCCTGCCCTACCCCGCCCGCTATGAAAAAACCTGGCCGATGCCCGACGGCGGCGAATACACCGTGCGGCCGATCCATCCCGACGATGCGCAGCCGATACAGGATTTCGTGCATAAACTCTCGAACGAGAGCCGCTATATGCGCTTTGTTTCATCGCTCACGGAACTGCCGCCGCCGTTGCTGGCATCGTTGACGCTGATTGACTACGACCTTGAAATGGCGCTGGTGGCGGTATTGCGCGAGCACAGGATGTCGGCCGCAGGCGATCTGGTCGAGACCCGGAAAATTATCGGCGTGTCGCGCTACATCATGAATCCCGACCAGACCAGTTGCGAGTTTTCGCTGGCGGTGGCGGACGATTTCAACGGCATGGGACTGGGCTCATGCCTGATGGAGAGCATCATGGAAGTGGCGCGTGAAAAGGGACTCAAGGAGATCTGCGGCCTGGTGCTGGCCAAGAATTCGCGCATGCTCAGGCTGATGAAGACGCTGGGGTTTGCGATCACGCCATTTCCCGATGACCCGGACTTCAAGCTGGCGACCCACGCCCTGTGATCGGGCCATTAGCGGCTGGTATGATGCGCGCCCCGCAATATTCGATCTGCGCCGATGATCCTTTTACGCAACCTTTCCTTTGGCCGCGGCAGCCGCCTGCTGGCTGAGGGCGCCAGCCTGCAACTGCATCCGGGCTGGAAGGTCGGCCTTACCGGCGCCAACGGTTCGGGCAAGTCGTCGTTCTTTGCGCTGTTGCGCGGCGAGTTGCATGCCGAAGCGGGCGATCTTGAAATCCCCGCCGTGTGGACCATCGCCCATGTGGCACAGGAAACGCCGGCACTGCCGGATGCGGCGCTCGACTTCGTGCTCGATGGCGATATCGAATTGCGCCAGATTGAGCGCGATCTCGTTGCGGCCGAGGCGAGCCACGATGGCGAGCGCATCGGCGCGCTGCATATGCGCTACGGCGAGATCGACGGCTATGCCGCGAAAGCCAGAGCCTCGGCGCTGATGCATGGCCTGGGTTTTTCCGATGCCGATTTCGCGCGCGCCGTGGCCGAGTTTTCCGGCGGCTGGCGCGTGCGCCTCAACCTGGCGCGGGCGCTGATGTGCCGCTCCGACCTCTTGCTGCTCGATGAGCCGACCAATCACCTCGACCTCGACGCTGTGCTCTGGCTCGAAGGCTGGTTGAAGCGCTATCAGGGCACGCTGATGCTGATTTCGCACGACCGCGACTTTCTCGACGCCGTCGCCGACCATGTGCTCAACCTGGAACAGAACAAGCTCACGCTCTACAGCGGCAACTACAGCACCTTCGAACGCACGCGCGCCGAGCGGCTGGCCCTGCAGCAGAACATGTACGAGAAGCAGCAGCGCGAGATCGCGCACCTGCACAGCTATATCGAGCGCTTCCGTGCCAAGGCCACCAAGGCACGCCAGGCGCAGAGCCGCATCAAGGCGCTGGCGCGCATGGAGGAAGTCGCCGCCGCGCACGTCGATACGCCGTTCACCTTCCGCTTCCGCGATCCCAGGTCCAATCCCGATCCGCTGCTCACCGTGCATCAGGCCGCGGCCGGCTATGGCGACAAGCCGATCATCAGCAACATCCAGCTCACCATCCGCCCCGGCGAGCGCATTGCGCTGCTCGGCGCCAACGGCGCCGGCAAGTCGACGCTGATCAAGCTGCTGGCGGGCGAACTGGCGCCGCTCTCGGGCGAACGCCTCGAAGGCAAGGGCCTCGCCATCGGCTATTTTGCCCAGCACCAACTGGAACAATTGCGGCCCGACGAGTCGCCCCTGCAGCACATGATCCGTCTGGAAAAAAGCCTGGCTGGCCGGGCGCGCGAACAGGATCTGCGCGATTTCCTCGGCGGTTTCGATTTTCGCGGCGCCGTGGCGGAGTCGCCGTGCGGGCGCTTCTCGGGCGGCGAGAAATCGCGCCTCGCGCTGGCGATCCTGATCTGGCAGCGGCCCAACCTGCTGTTGCTCGACGAGCCGACCAACCACCTCGACCTCGAAATGCGCGAGGCGCTGACCATCGCCCTGCAGGAGACCGATGCCGGCGTAATTCTCGTTTCGCATGATCGCCACCTGCTGCGCACTACCGCCGATACCCTGTATCTGGTCGGCAACGGCAAGGCACGGATTTTCGACGGCGACCTCGACGATTACGCGAAACTGCTGGCAACGCAAAAAAGCGATCTGAGAAACGGGCAGAAGACAGCGGTGCCAGAAAAACCCGCGCGTCGCGAGGCACCTCCGGCCGCCAGTGACAAGACCCTGGCCGAACAGCGCAACCTGCGCAAGGAAGCCGGGAAGCTCGAACGGCAGATCGCCGGCTGGCAGAACGAGAAAGCGCTGCTCGATGCGCGCATCGCCGATCCGGCGCTGTATGCGAATCCGGATCGCACTTTGCTCGAACAACTGCTCAAGCGCCAGGCCGAGCTTGCGCAGTCGGTTGAAACCGCCGAGACACGCTGGCTGCGAACGCAGGAAGCGCTGGAAATTCTATCCTCCTAGCCGGCTTGCCCATAAAAGAAAAGCCGGCATCATGCCGGCTATCCACGCTTTGGTGTCGCAATCAGATGCGGCAGGCGGAGTTACTGTCGTAGTATCTGCTACGACAAGCGTCATCCCACGGGGATTCCCTTTGGTCATTCCCGCGCAGGCGGGAATCCAGAGGTGTTAACGCGCAAAACCCATGGATCCCCGCCTGCGCGGGAATGACGTGGCTTAAGTAAGTGCCATTCGTGTCTGCTACGTTTTATGGCATTTACCGCAGTTGGCCTCGTTATTCGCCTTGAATGCCTTCTTGCCATTGTGGCAAGCGCCGCAGAACTTGCCCGCGTTGATGCTATCCATCGTGATCTTGTCGGCACCTTTTTTCATCGCGAACAGCTTGGGCTTGATGTGGCAACCGATACATTTCAAACCCTTGTTCGCATGAACCTTGCCGTCAAAGGTCACCTTGCCCATCGGGTTGGCAAACTCCACTGTCTTGCCGGGTGGAACTGCCAAGGCGCTCCCGATCGAAAGCATCAGTGCAGCAAATACCACCAACATTTTCACGAACTTCATTGCCCATCCTTTTAAATGATTGGAGGGCAAAGAATACTGCATTCATACCACCATTGTCAGATCAGTTGGCCGGTTGATTGTCATATCTCAAATTGTTTTATCCGAATCTGGCCGTTAACATCTGCCGTCTACTCGGCAGTTTCCTCAATCAGCCCGGCCAATTGCGTCTTGCGGCGGGGATCGATCCGAACCGCCTCGCCAAAGGCTGCGCGCGAAAGTTCGCGCTGTCCGCTGTGAAGGCAGGCCAGGCCCAGTCCCATCCATGCCTTGGCGTTGTTGGCATCGAGACCGATGGTGCGCTGGTAGGCTTGTATGGCTTCCGCGTAGTTGTGGTTGACCAGCAGCAGGCCGGCCAGCTTCATGTGCGCATCTATCGAACGGGGATCGGCGGCCAGCGCCTGCTCGAAACTCTTCTTCGCATCATCGATCCGGCCTGCTGCCCACTGCTGGTTCCCTTGGGCAATGAATGTGGCATCGGCTGAATCTGCCGCTCGGGCGCCCGGCGCAAGCAAAATCTCCACGAATGCAACTGAGGCAATTGCAATCCTGAAATTCATGAGGTTCTCTTGAAAGATAAAGGCCCCCGGTAATCGCGGGGGCCTTGCTGGCGAATTACTTCATCGAGCCCTTGCCGTAGCGCTCCTCAAAGCCCTTGCGCACCTTCTCCACTGCATCCTTGCTGATGCCGCTGAAGTACCAGTCATGATCGCCGATGGGCTTGAAGTACTTGTTCAGGATCTCGTCGGCGAATTGCTCATTGCCGTCCTTCTTCCGCACGACTTCGCGCATTTCCGGGATCCACTTGAAGTAGGTGTGCTGCGCCACTTCGTAAATGCCATGCCACCAGGTGTAGTCCGGTCCGTGCATGGCAGCGCCATGACGGGCGCGGCGGCCTTCGTGATGCCATATTTCATACCAGGTCCATTCGATCTTTTCGTCGAAGGGGGCGGCGGTGATGTAGCCCTTGTCCTGCAATTCCTTCATCGCGCCGGCGATGGGCTTGGCGAATTTGTCGTTATAGAGGTTCACCACGCCGTCAAATTGGTTGTAGTGACCATTGATGACGTTGGAGCTGTGGCAGGAGGCACACACATTCGCCATCTGCTTGCGCCGGTCTTCCCAGGTCAGTATCTCGGTCACCTTGGCTCCCTTGACCTCATCGCCGATCTTCGGCAAGGCCTTGCCTTCCGGTTGATCGAATTCGTCGCCGTTGGCCAGTCGCACCATGTTGAGCCTGGTGGAAATAGGTGGCCGCAGCGTCCACGAAATTCGTTCGCCGACGTCATGGGTGGCGCCCTGGGTACGCGTCGCGCCCATGTGGCAGGTGGCACAGGTGGGCGCGGCGGAATAATCCACCCCGGCGACCCAATTCCTCGAATCCAGGTTCATTTCGTTTACCTTCGCGCGGTAGACGATGCCATGCTTGGACTCGTTGTAGATTTCCATCTGCGGATGATCCGGACCCAGATGGCACTTGCCGCAGGTGTCCGGCGTGCGCGCCTGGGCGGAGGAGAAGCTATGCCGCGCATGGCAGGCCGAGCAGGAACCGCGGCTGCCGTCCGGGTTCAGCCGGCCGATGCCGGTGTTGGGCCAGGTTTCGGGCGTGGCCTCGCCGGCCGCATTCAGTTGTATCTCGCCGCCGTGGCATTGCCCGCAACCGGCGTTTACCGCGGCCGGGCCGCCGATGACTTCGCCCATGATGTTGTCCAGTGAGGCGAGAATTTCGCCGCCCTTGGCATGGTGGGAGCGCTGCTGCTGGGCCACTTCCTTCTCATGGCACCGGGCACAGGACTTGGGCGACACAACGGCGCTGATGAAGAACGGCTTGCCGGCCTTGTCCTCCATATGTTTGACGACGCCCTTGTCGCCTTCCTTGCCCTTGTGGCAATCGTAGCAATCCACTTTGGCTTTATTGGTGGCGTGGCGGCTCTTCTTCCATTCCGCGATCAGGCCGGGACTCTGCTCGGCGTGGCAACTGATACAGAGCTGCCCGATCTGGGCATCCTGTTTGGATTTGGCCGGAACGGCGGTGGCGGCGTTTGCGGTGCTCAATGCGAACACGGACAGGATCATCGCCAATCCCTTGATGGCAGATTTCATATAGCCCCCCAAAGTATTACAAGTCACAATATCGTCAAGTATTAATATACTTATAATTTTAGGGGCCTCTCGCATTCCTTGACGACAATCAATAAAAGCTGGACTTGAATATGCAACCGAGGTTAAAACTGACACACAAGTGATATGCGTCAACTTCGCCATGCCGGTACGGGTGGGGAGCGCTTCGCGTAAAATCGCGGCTTTCCGCTTCCGGCAGGAGTTTGTCCGTGCAACTCGTTTGTCTCGACCTCGAAGGCGTACTAGTCCCCGAAATCTGGATCGAATTCGCCGACCGCACGGGCATTCCCGAGCTGCGCCGCACCACGCGCGACGAGCCGGATTACGACAAGCTGATGACCGGCCGGCTCGGCCTGCTGCGCCAGCACAAGCTTGGCCTGCCCGACATCCAGAAGGTGATTTCCGAGATGGGGCCGATGGCCGGGGCCAAGGATTTTCTCGACGACTTGCGCACGCGGTTTCAGGTCATCATCCTCTCCGACACCTTTTACGAATTTGCCATGCCGCTGATGGCGCAACTGGGCATGCCGACGCTGTTTTGCCACAAGCTTGAAACCGATGCAAGCGGCTTCGTGGTGAATTACCATCTGCGCATGCCGAACCAGAAAAAGGAATCGGTGAGGCGCTTCAAGGAACTCAATTTCAAGGTGATCGCGGCGGGCGATTCCTATAACGACACCGCAATGCTGGGCGAAGCCCATGCCGGCGTCTTGTTCCACCCGCCCGAAAACGTGATCCGCGAATTTCCGCAGTTCCCGGTGACGATGAATTACGCGGAATTAAGAAATGAAATTCTCAAGGCAAGTCAAAACATCTAGCCACAGAGGACAGAGTTCAGAGGAAAGACATGGTTTTGCATTTCTCTGTGACCTCTATCCCACGGGGATTTCCTCCGGTCATGGCTAAACGGGTTTTCAATGCATAAAGACCGTTTCTATACGCTGACCGCTTCCTGCCCCGACCGGGTGGGCATCGTCGCGCGTGTGTCGGGCTTCATCGCCGAGCATGGCGGCTGGATGCTGGAGTCGAGCTATCACGCCGACGACATGGATGGCCGCTACTTCATGCGCATCGAGATCAAGGCTGATTCCTTGCCCTTCAACCTGACTGAATTACAGCAGCGCTTCCGGCCCATCGCGACCGAGTTTGCGATGGACTGGCAAATGTCGGATTCAGCGGCCCAAAAGCGCGTGGTGTTGCTGGTCAGCAAACAGGAACACTGCCTCTATGACCTGCTCGCGCGCTGGCAATCGAAGGAGCTCGACATCGAGATTCCCTGCGTGATCTCGAACCACGATGATCTGCGCGGCTTCGTCGAATGGCACGGCATCCCGTTTCATCATGTGCCGGTGACGACGGACAACAAGGCGGCTGCCTACGCCGAGATCGCGCGCCTGTTCCATGAAGCGCGTGGCGATACCATGGTGCTGGCGCGCTACATGCAAATTCTTTCGCCCGAACTGTGCCGCGCCCATCCCGGCCGCATTCTCAACATCCATCATTCCTTCCTGCCCAGCTTCGTCGGCGCCAAACCCTACCATCAGGCTTACCAGCGCGGCGTCAAGCTGATCGGCGCGACCTGCCATTACGTCAGCGAGGAACTCGATCAGGGGCCGATCATCGAACAGGACGTGATCCGCATCGACCATTCCGATTCGGTCGAGGACATGGTGCGCTACGGCAAGGACATCGAGAAGACCGTATTGGCGCGCGGCCTGCGCTACCATCTCGAAGACCGGGTGCTGGTGCATGGCAACAAGACGGTGGTGTTTCGATGAGCAAGAAACTGTTCATCCGCACCTTTGGCTGCCAGATGAACGAATACGACTCCGACAAGATGGCCGACGTGCTCGCTGCCGGGGAGGATGTGGTCAGGACCGGCACGCCGGATGACGCCGACATCATTTTGTACAACACCTGCTCGGTACGCGAAAATGCGCAGGAAAAAGTGTTCCACGACCTCGGCCGCGTGCGTCACCTCAAGCAGAAGAATCCGAATCTGATCATTGGCGTCGGTGGCTGTGTGGCGAGTCAGGAAGGTGAAGCCATCGTCAAGCGTGCGCCCTATGTCGATGTGGTGTTCGGCCCGCAGACCCTGCACCGTCTGCCGCAACTGATTGCCGCGCGGCGCGGCTCTGGCCGTTCGCAGGTGGATATTTCCTTTCCCGAGATCGAGAAGTTCGACGCGCTGCCACCGGCAATAGTGGACGGGGCATCCGCCTTTGTATCGATCATGGAAGGCTGCTCGAAGTACTGCACTTTCTGCATCGTGCCCTACACGCGCGGCGATGAAGTGTCGCGTCCGCTCGACGATGTGCTCGCCGAGATTGCGGCGCTCGCCGCGCAGGGGGTTCGCGAAGTCACGCTGCTCGGGCAGAACGTCAATGCTTACCAGGGGGCCATGGCGGATTCGGAAGACATGGCCGATCTGGCGTTCCTGATCGAAGCCATTGCCGAAATGCCCGGCATCGAGCGCATTCGCTATACCACTTCGCATCCGCGCGAGATGACGCAACGCTTGATCGATGCCTACGCCCGCGTACCCAAACTGGTGTCGCATCTGCATCTGCCGGTGCAGTCCGGCTCCGATCGCATCCTCGCCGCCATGAAGCGCGGCTACACGGCGCTCGAATACAAGTCCATCGTGCGCAAGTTGCGCGCGATCCGGCCCGATCTTTCGCTGTCCTCCGATTTCATCGTCGGCTTTCCCAACGAAACGGAGGATGACTTCGAGAAGACCATGAAGTTGATCGAGGATGTGGTGTTCGACGCGAGTTTCTCATTCATTTACAGCCCGCGCCCCGGCACGCCCGCAGCCGAGATGAGCGACGACACGCCGGCGGAGCTCAAGGCGCAGCGCCTGTCACGCTTGCAGAGGCGCATCGACGAAATGGCCTCCATCGTTTCGCAGAACATGGTGGGCACCACACAACGCGTGCTGGTCGAGGGCCATGCACGCAAGGATCCTGCCGAGCTGGCGGGGCGCACCGGCAACAACCGCATTGTCAACTTCGCCGGCCAGCCCGGATTGATCGGTAGTTATGTCAATATGACCATTACCGCCGCCTTGGCGCACAGCCTGCGTGGTGAAATCGCCAGCGTCGAATGAAAAAAGCCATTTCCATCAACCTCGTCCCGCCGGACAATACCCGGCTGGCCAATCTGTGCGGCCCGCTGGACGAGAACCTGCGCCAGATCGAGGCTGCCTTCGATGTCACAATCTCCCGCCGCGGCCACACCTGCAGGATTGCGGGGGCCACGGCCCAGGCGCGTTTGGCGGCAGCGGCGCTGGAGCATTTTCACGCACTGTCTGGCCAGCCGCTGTCGATCGACGACATTCAGCTCGGCCTGGTGGAATTGACGCGCAACAAGGACACGCTTCCTCCCGCACATTTGTCAGCGCACGGCCTGCTCACGCGCAAGGCCGACCTGCATGGCCGCACCGTGCATCAAGCCCAGTACCTGAGCCAGATCCAGGACCACGACATTACCTTCGGCATCGGTCCGGCCGGCACCGGCAAGACCTACCTCGCCGTGGCGTGCGCGGTGGATGCCTTCGAGCGCGATCATGTCGAACGCATCGTGCTGACGCGGCCGGCGGTCGAAGCAGGGGAGCGCCTCGGCTTCTTGCCGGGCGACCTGGCGCAGAAGGTAGACCCCTACTTGCGGCCTTTATATGACGCCCTTTATGACCTGATGGGCTTCGACAAGGTGGCGCGCGCCTTCGAAAAGGGCCACATCGAGATCGCCCCGCTGGCCTATATGCGCGGACGCACCCTGAATCATTCCTTTATCATTCTCGACGAGGCGCAGAACACCACGCCGGAGCAGATGAAGATGTTCCTCACGCGCATCGGCATCGGCGCCAAGGCGGTGGTGACGGGCGACGTGACCCAGATCGACCTGGCCAAGGGACAACGTTGCGGCCTGATCGAGGCACGCAAGATACTCGCCGAGGTACGCGGCATTGCCTTCACCGATTTCGACGCGAGCGATGTGGTGCGGCATCCGCTCGTCGCGCGCATCGTCTCAGCGTATGAAAAGCATGGCAATGCAAAACCTTAAGCCACAGAGGTCACAGAGTGCACAGAGGAAAGGCCAAAAGCCCCAAATATCCAGACTTTGTTTGCCCTCTTTTTCTCTGTGATCTCTGTGTCCTCTGTGGCTAAGAGCTTTTCCTTGACTGTGCAATTTGGCTGTCACACTGCCTTGCTACCATCGCGTCCGCAGATACGACGCTGGGCAAAGGCTGCGGCCGATACCTCGGCCCAAGTTACTGTCCGCTTTGTCGATACGAATGAAGGCCGAAAATTAAACTGCGAATTTCGCGGCAGGGACTATGCGACCAATGTGTTGTCCTTTCCCTATGAAACGGATCCCGTTGTCGGCGACCTGGTGCTATGCGTGCCGGTGGTGCTGCGCGAAGCGCGCGAGCAACACAAGCCCGCCGCGGCGCACTTCGCGCACATGATCGTGCATGGTATGCTGCACTTGCAAGGTTACGACCACGAAGCCGGCAAGCGGGAGGCGCAGCGCATGGAAGAAAAAGAGCGCGAAATCCTGGTCCGCTTTGGAATTGCAGACCCTTACTGAATATGGATCCTTCGCCGAGTAAATCTCCCAAATTCCACCACAAGTTGCTGGAACGCCTGACCGCGCTCCTGATGCATGAACCCGAGGATCGCGAGGAACTGCTCGCCGTACTGCGCGGCGCCTTCGAGCACAAACTGCTCGACGCCGATGCGCTGTCGATCATTGAAGGCGCCATGCAGGTTTCCGACATGCAGGTGCGCGACATTATGGTGCCGCGATCGCAAATGGAGGTGGTCAGCATTGACCTTGCCGTTGAGAAGATCACCGAATTCGCAATTGAAACCTCGCACTCGCGCTTCCCGGTGATTGGTGAACACAAGGACGATGTAATCGGCATTCTGCTCGCCAAGGATTTGCTGCGCTTCTATGCCGGCAAGGAATTCGATCTGCGCGACAGCCTGCGTCCGGTAGTGTTCGTGCCGGAAAGCAAACGTCTCAACGTGCTGTTGCGCGAGTTCCGCGCCAGCCGCAACCACATGGCCATCGTCGTCGACGAATACGGCGGCGTTGCCGGCCTGGTTACGATCGAGGACGTGCTGGAACAGATCGTCGGTGACATCGAGGACGAGTATGATTTCGACGAAGCCGTCGACAACATCGTGCGCGACAACACCGGGCGCTTTCGCGTCAAGGCTACGACCGAGATCGGCGATTTCAATGAGGCCTTCGCCACGAGCTTCCCCAATGATGACTTCGATACCGTGGGCGGCATGGTGATTCATCATCTGGGCCGGCTGCCCAAGCGCAATGAGGTACTGACCATCGGCGATCTGCGCATCCAGGTGTTACGCGCCGACAGCCGCCGCGTGCATGCCCTGCTGGTGGATCGCCAGCGCGCCCTGCCGCTCGAAGCAGAACAATGAAGAAGTCATTGCTTGCCGCACTGCTGTTGGGTGCGGCGACGGTGGCCGGTTTCGCACCCTTCGGGATTTTCCCGTTGCCCTTCGTCACGCTGGCGCTGCTGTTCCTGCTCTGGCGCGGTGCGCAAACGCCACGCTATGCGGCGCTGATCGGCTTCGCCTGGGGATTGGGATTCTTTCTGACCGGCGTTTCCTGGGTTTATGTCAGCCTGCATGATGTTGGCGGCATGGCTTTGCCGCTGGCCGCCACAGCGGCGCTGCTGTTCTGCGTCTGGTTGGCGCTGTTCCCGGCACTGGCGGGTTACGCTTTCAAGCGCCTTGCAGTGGGCTCTGCATGGCGTGACACATTGCTGGTGGCAAGTTCATGGATGCTGGGCGAATGGCTGCGCGGCTGGCTGCTGACCGGCTTCCCCTGGTTGTCGCTGGGCTATTCGCAGGTTGGCCCGAGCCCGCTCGCCGGCTTCGCACCATTGTTCGGCAGCTATGGTGTCGGCTTCGTGCTGGCGCTGATGGCGGCGCTGCTCGCTTTTGGCTGGTGGCGCCTGCGATCCCTCGTCCTGCTGCTGGTGCTGCTTGCCGCCGGCGTCGCGCTCAAGCATGTGTCATGGACCACGGCAACGGGCGAGCCGGTGAGCGTAAGCCTGCTTCAGGGCAACATTCCACAGAGCCTCAAATGGGATCCCGCACGCCTCAATCTCTCTTTCGACACCTATCGCCGTCTTGCGCGCGAACATTTGGCGCAACTTGTTGTGCTGCCGGAAACGGCGATCCCCCTGCTGTTCGACCAGATCCCGCACGGCTACCTGCGCGAACTGGCGGGAGATCGCGAATTATTGCTCGGCGCGGCGGTGCGCACCGGCAATGACGGTTATGCCAATGCCGCGCTGGTACTCGATCGCCATGGTTCGCACGGCAGCTATGCCAAGTCGCATTTGGTTCCATTTGGCGAATATGTGCCGCCGGGTTTTGCGTGGTTCTTCGACTGGGTGCGAATTCCGATGAGCGACTTCGGCGCCGGGGCGAAGCAGCAGAAACCGATCGAGATTGCGAATCTCAAAGTGGCCATGAACATCTGTTATGAAGATTTGTTTGGCGAGGAAATCATTCGCCAGTTGCCGGAAGCGACGCTGCTGGTCAATCTTTCGAATACGGCATGGTTCGGCCATTCGCTGGCGCAACCGCAGCATTTGCAAATCGCACGCATGCGCGCCATCGAAACCGGGCGGCCGATGCTGCGTGCCACCAATACCGGCATGACGGCGGCGATCGAACCTGATGGCAGCGTCAGTGCGGTGTTGCCGGCGTTTGCCGAGGGCGTGTTGACGGTCACTGTGCAGGGCTACAGCGGTGCAACGCCCTATGTTCGCATCGGCAACGGCGGCGCATTACTGCTGGCGGTGTTGGCCCTGGTACCGGCGTTGCTGCACAAAAATACCAAAACCAAAAAGCAGTAGCCACAGAGGGCACAGAGAGCACAGAGAAAGGCAAAACCATCCTGGCGCGCCCTTGAAGGGCTAATTGTTCAAAGAGGTTTTCTCTGTGAACTCTGTGGCCAAAAGCCTCTGACTTTTTCCAAGGCTAAAACTCCATCGGATCAACATCGACATGCCAGCGCAAATCGCGTGGGGTCTTGAGCACGCGGATGGTTCTCGTCCAGGCCGCGAGAAAATTTTGCAGCAGCGGACGATTGGGTGACTCCACCAGTAACTGCGCGCGCTCGCGGTTTGCCAGCCGTGACAGCCGCATTGGCACCGGGTCATAGATGTTGATGGCCGGGGCTGTATTTGCCTTCTCATTTGCCACGCTGCGTGCCTGTTCGAGAAAGGCAATTGACTGCGCCATGGCGGGTGCATCGGCGCGCAGCATGGCCTGGTGCGTGAAGGGAGGGAAGCCGGCCTGCTCCCGTTCCTTGAGTTGTGCCGCCGCGAAACGCGCGTAATCGTGATCGGCGAGCGCGCGGTAAAGCGGATGATCCGGATACTCGGTCTGGATCAGCACTTGGCCATGGAGTTCAGCGCGGCCGCTACGGCCGCCGACTTGCATGAGTTGCGAGAAAAGACGTTCCGGGGCGCGAAAGTCCGCCGCAAACAAGGCTGTATCGGCACCCACCACACCGACCAGCGTGAGCTTCGGAAAGTCGTGCCCCTTGGCCAGCATCTGGGTGCCGACAATGATTTCGGCATCTCCGGCATGGATGGTGTCGAGCAGGGCGCGCCATTTTTTCGGGCTGTCGGCTGAATCGCGATCGACGCGCAGAATGCGCGCCGTGGGGAAATGCTCACCCAGTGACTGTTCGAGACGCTGCGTGCCGCGTCCAAAAGGATGAATATCGAGGTTGCCGCAATCGGGACAGTGATGCGGTATGCCGGCTTCAATGCCGCAGTGATGGCAGCGCAGGCGTTTGTCGACGAGATGCAGTACGAGGTTGGCGGCGCAACGGCGGCAATGCGAAATCCAGCCGCAGGCGGGGCAGGCCAGCACCGGCGCATAGCCGCGCCGATTGAGGAATATCAGGCTTTGCTCGTGGCGTTCCAGCCGTGTGCGAATTGCGTTGAGCAGCGCCTGGCTCATGCCGCCTTGCAATTTCTCGCGCCGCGTGTCGATGGTGCTGACTGTCGGCAATGATTCGGCAACCGCCCGCTGCGACAGTTCGAGTAATCGATAGCGTCCGCTGCGCGCGTGGTGGAAAGTTTCCAGCGCAGGTGTCGCGGAACCCAGGACGATGGGCACGTTCATTTGCTTGGCGCGGAATATGGCGACATCGCGCGCCGAATAGCGCAGGCCTTCCTGCTGCTTGAAGGAGCCGTCGTGCTCTTCGTCGATCACGATCAGTCCCAGCCGCGGCAGCGGCATGAAGACGGCGAGACGGGTGCCGAGCACGATGTCGGCGCGGCCTTCAAGCGCATCGAGGAAAGCGCGCGAACGTGCGGCATTGGCAACACCGCTGTGCGCGGAAACGATGCGCGCAGAGGGGAAACGCGCCGCAACGCGTTGCTCCAGTTGTGGCGTGAGTGCGATTTCCGGCACCAGCATCAGCGCCTGCTTGCCGGCCTGCAACAGGGCATCGATGGCATGCAGATAGACTTCGGTCTTGCCGCTGCCGGTGATGCCATGCAAGAGAAAGGTTTCAAAGCCGCGCGCGGCGATAATGGCATCGACTGCCGCTTGTTGCTCAGGCAACAGGCGCGGCTTTGGTGAAGCCGTCTCGATGGTTGTTCGTTTGTCTTTTACTGCCCTTGGCAACTTGCCCCGGCGCAGCAACGGCGGCAGGGCGAAATGCACCACCTCGCCCAAAGGATGCTGGTAATAGCGTGCGCAGAATTCGCAAAGTGCCAGCCAGTCTTTTGGCAACAAGGGAAAATTATCAAGAACCTGGCTAACCTGTTTGAGTTTTTCAGAGGGCTGATCGCTGCTCCGGGTGATCCCGAGGATCAGTCCGATTTTCTGTCCACTGCCAAAGGGCACGCTGACGCAGCGACCGATTTCGGGGGCGGCGCCAATATCCAGGAGGTAATCGAAGAGACGCGGCAAGGGCACGTCCAGTGCCACCTGAACAATGCTCATGCCATTTCATCAAGTTGTCGCGGCAATCTCGACTCCACTTTTCATTGCGACTCTAACACCCTGCCTGGATTGGGTTTTACTGCGCTGTGGATAAGTTTGTGAATATCAGTTCTCGACTTCCGGCCAAAATCTGTCTTCTGATTTGCGCCGTGACCGTAAAACCTGCAATATTCTATAATTATTATATGCTAATCAATATGTTGCATTTTTTTTTCGCTGTCGGCCATGGTTGCATCGTATTGGGCCTGAAGAGTGCCTCAATTCTGTGTATAAATCGAACATTCAAGGGTTTAGGCATCTCATGGCAAGTGTAAGTGCTACTTGCCCATGTCCTATGGCTTCAACTGCTGGCGGCTGTATTCGTGCACGGTATCGACCAGAACCGACACGTTATCAGGCGGGGTGTATTGATTGATGCCATGCCCCAAATTGAACACATGCCCCGGCCCGATGCCGTAAGCATCAACGACTTTGCGCGCTTCCGCGGCAACAGCTTCCGGCGTGGCAAACAAGACCATCGGATCCATGTTGCCCTGCAGGGCAACTTTGCCTCCTATGCGTTTGCGGGCGCCACCGATATCGGTGGTCCAGTCGAGGCCGACCGCATCGCAGCCGATATCGGCAATGGCTTCCAGCCACTGTCCGCCGCCCTTGGTGAAAACAATGGAGGGTATGCGCTCACCCCCGTGGCTTCGATGCAGGCCGGAGATGACCTGTTGCAGGTAAGCCAGGGAAAATTCGCGATAGGCGCGATCGGATAATGCGCCCCCCCAGGTGTCGAACACCATGACGGCCTGTGCGCCGGATTCGATTTGTGCGTTGAGGTACTGCGTTACGGCGCGAGCATTGACGTCCAGAATGCGGTGCAGCAAATCCGGGCGGTCGTAAAGCATGGTCTTGAGGGTGCGGAAATCGCTCGATCCGCCACCTTCGACCATGTAGCAGGCAAGCGTGAAGGGGCTGCCGGAAAAGCCGATCAGCGGCACGGAATTGTTCAGTGCGCGACGAATCTCGACAACGGCATCCATGACATAGCGCAAGTGATCCCAAGGATCAGGCGCGGTCAGATCGCGGATTTCCCATTCACTGCGCAAGGGCCGCTCGAAACGCGGTCCTTCACCTTCCTGAAAACCGAGGCCCAGGCCCATGGCGTCGGGAACAGTCAAAATATCTGAAAACAGGATCGCAGCGTCGAGTTTGTAGCGTGCAAGCGGTTGCAGGGTAACTTCGCAGGCAAGCGACGGGTTCTTGCACAGATTGAGAAAGCTGCCGGCGCGTTTGCGCGTTTCGCAATATTCGGGCAGATAGCGTCCTGCCTGCCGCATCAGCCAGACCGGAGTGTAAGGAACCGGCTCACGCAGCAATGCACGCAGAAAAAAGTTGTTTTTTGGACTGATGGCCATGGTGCTGAACCGGATAAAGGCAAAACGGAGATTTTACTACCTTAGCCCCAAATCCTTGAGCTTGCGGTAGAGATGGGTGCGTTCGAGGCCGGTCTTTTCCGCCAGCCGCGTCATGTTGCCGCCATCCTTGGCAAGATGGAACTCGAAATACATGCGTTCGAAAACCTCACGCGCTTCGCGTAGCGGCCGGCTCATGACGTCGAGCGCCAAGCCCAGCGAAACGCCAGGGTTCTGGTTGCCGGGGGACACCAGTTGCTGTACCTCGTCACCGTTGATCTCCTCTTCCAGCGCCGCGATGGCGAGCGACTTGATTGCTGCCTTGAGTTCGGCATAACCGCCGGGCCAGTCATGCTGGCGCAGGATGTTTTGCGCCGCGGTGGACAAGCGGCGCAGGGGCGTTTCTCCCGTTTCGACCAGTCGTGTCAATAATTGGGCGGCAATATCGGGAATTTCATCACGCAATTCGGAGAGCGTGGGTACGCCGATACGGGCGCTGAAGGTGCGGCCCAGAATTCCCTCATCCCATCCCTGCGCGGCGAGCGCAGGCGGATCAAGATCGGTGCCGGCGACGAGGCGCAGGTTGAACCTTTCCAGGCGTTCCGCGACGAAGAGCAGGTTCTTATGCTGCAGGCGAACAAGACGCCCCAGTTCTTCGGCATAGATTACGCCGCCACTCGCCGACTTGAGATCTTCCAGCGAGAGTGGATGGGTATCCGAAGACAAATCCAGCCAGGGCCTGCCCGAAGCCTGCAAGGTCCTTGCCGCCAGTTCGATGATGCCGCCTGGCGATGAACGTAACAGGACGCTGCGATTGACGGCGCTCAGTTGCTCCAGCCGCTTCTTCAACTCCTTGAGCACCGAAGAACGCGGAAATGCGGCCAGCGACAATTCATTGTAGGTCGGGCGCTTGCCGTGATCGAGCGCCCGCTTTACGGCGGCAAGCAGTTTCTGCATGCCGATCGGCTTCTCCAAAAAGTCCAGCGCGCCGATCTTGGTGGCTTCCACGGCGGTCTCGATGGTGGCGTGTCCCGACATCATGATGATCGGCATGTTGAGCTTGCCGTTCGCGGCCCATTCCTTGAGCAGCGTTATGCCATCCGTATCCGGCATCCAGATGTCGAGCAGTACCAGATCGGGTCGCGCCATTTCGCGCGCGGTGCGAGCTACGGCCGCGCTTTCGGCCTGCGTCACATCATGCCCTTCGTCACGCAATATTTCCGAAAGCAGTTCGCGTATGCCAACCTCGTCATCCACTACCAGTATTTGTGCCATAAACCCAATCCTTTAACGTAAAAAGCAGCGACGGAGCACCTTGTGATATCGAGCGCAGCGAGCTGATCAGTAGCCCCACCCCGGGGGTTGAGGCGGGAATTCGCAAAGCACCGCTTTGCGCCGCCGAGACGGGCGAGCTGTGCAAAGCGAGCCATGGAGCAGGCATGGGGGTGGGGGGCGTTCAATTTATCTTTGCGCATTTTCATCCTCATAGGTGGCGCTGGCGACCATGCGCGTTATGTTGCTGCCACCGCTGATTCCGCCAGCGGCAATTTGATGACGATTTCCGCTCCTCCCGAAGCGCGATTGGCGAGACGAATTTCGCCCTTGTGCTCGTCGATGATTTTCTTGACGATTGCAAGCCCCAGTCCGGTACCGCGCGGTTTGGTCGTAACGTAGGGCTCAAATGCTCGCGCCAATGTCTGAGGCGCAAAACCGCCTCCGTTGTCGGATACCTTGAGCATTGCATATTGTCCCGCTCGCCCGGTTTGTATGTCGATGCATGGAGCATCCAAATTGCCCAGGGCATCCTGTGCATTGCGCAGCAGGTTGTGCAGCACCTGGCGCATCTGGTTGCCGTCGGCGGTAATCATCGGCAAGTGCGGGTCTGGATGGAATACCGGTTGCGCATGGCTGCCTTCGTACAAACGGAGTACTTCATCAACCAAGGCATTCAGATCGAGAACGGACAACTCCGGCGACGGCATCCTCGCGTAGTCACGAAAGTCGTTGACCATGTTCTTCATCGCCTGCACCTGGCTGACGATGGTTTGCGTCGAACGCTCCAGCATTTCACGATTCTCGGCATTGAGAAAGCCGGCAAGCTTGAACTGCAGACGCTCTGCTGAAAGCTGGATGGGCGTCAGCGGATTCTTGATTTCATGCGCCAGCCGCCGCGCCACCTCGCCCCATGCGGCGGAACGCTGTGCCACAATCAGGTCTGATATGTCGTCGAACACCACTACATAGCCGGCAGCAAAGGGCAGCACCGAGCCGCGCACCAGCAGCCTCTTTGGCGCCCCGGTCGCGCTGCCGATTTCCAGTTCGAGTTGCCATTCCGGCCCGCGTTCTTCAAAGCCGCCGGCGATGGCTTCGGCCAGCACTGTATGCCTATGCCATTCCAGCAAGGGCAATTGACGTACATCTTCGAGCGTATCGTCGAGGATGGCGGTCGCGCCGCGGTTGGCTGAGCGCAGCCTGAAATCGGTATCGAAGGCGAGGACGCCGGTGGAGAGGTTGGCCAGCACGCTTTCGAGATAACCGCGTGCGGCTTCGAGTTCTTCACGATGACGTTCGGCATCGCGTTTCGCTTCCGCCAATTGTCGCGTCATGCGATTGAAGGATTGTGTCAGCACGCCCATTTCATCCGGTGTTTCCAGTTCGGCGCGTGGCGTAAAGTCTCCCGCCGCGACGGCCTGCGTACCTTCCGCCAGAATCAGCAACGGCTGCGCCATCCGCTTGGCGAGAAAGAATGCGGCGGCGGCGGCAGCGAGCAGTGCCAGCAACAGGGCGAGGGTCAGCGTCATGGTATAGATGCGTTTCAGTCCCCGCTTGCCAAGTTGCAGTTCCTGATAGCTGCGGTAGGCCGCTTCGACGTTTTCGGCGCTATGCGAAATGGCGGCCGGCACCGGCTGCGTCAGTTGTAATATCCTCTCATTGCCGAGCATGCCGCGGCTGACCGGCGCCAGAACGTGGAGCGTCAATCCCGTTTCCGCATCGCCATCGACCCAGGATAATCCCTGCCTCCGTTGCGCCTGACGCAGTTGTACGGGGGTGGGAAGCGGTGGCAACAGACGTGAGAGATCGGAGGAACTGCTTGCGATCACTTGCCCGCCGGATGTCAGCACGGTCGCGGTCTGAACGCCGGACTGTTCGCGCAGCCGGTCCAGTCGTGCGGGTTGGATCTCATTGGTGTCGGAGAGATAGAGCGCCATATTGCGCGCCTTGGCCGCATGGTCGGCCTGAAGCGAATCGAGTACGTTGCGTCCCAGCGTCAAGCCGCCCTCGAGTGCGCTGTCGACGCGGACATTGAACCAGGATTCAATGCTGTTGACGGCGAATTGCATCGACACGCCATAGACCAGGAGACCGGGCAGCACCGCCATCGACGCCAGGATCAACAGCAGCCGGGTTTTCAGGCGTGAGCCGAAAACGCCGCGTCGGTATTCCCTTCGCAATATACGCAACTGCATGCCGACCATTACCAGCAATGCCACTGCGATTATCGCGTTGGCGCCCATCAGGAGCGGATATTGCCGGGCGAACAAATCGGTGTTGGCGCTGGCGAATGTCAGCAGCGAAAGCAGGATGGCGCCTGCTGCTGCTGCTGCGATGAGCAGGATTTTCATTTCGCGTCCTGCTCCGTCAGTGGGAATTGCCAGCGCAATACCTTGGTATCGATTTGCCAGTCGTGGCTGATGAGGGCGTCAAGCTGGAAGGGCTTGGGCAGCTGCCCGCGATCAAATGACAAACGCAATATCGCCTGATAGGTCTCGTCAGACCTGAATTTACCCTTGCCTGCGATCGGCAACGCTGCAATGCGGCCCATGGCGCGCAGGGCATCGGCGAGCGTATCGAAGCTGCGGCCAAGGCCACCGCCGGTGCCGAGCCGATAGTTGCGCGTCAGTGCGTTGTAAGTCAGGCGATAGGTCAGTGCATAGCCGAGCATATGCTCATCGACCCAGTATTTTCGCGGCCGGGTGACGTCGAGTTCGAGATTGAAATAGAGCGGCACGCCACGCGACACCACTTCTTCCGCGCGCGGTCCAAGATCGATGGCGAAGTCGGCCGACAGCGCGTAACCGTCTTCGGTAGGAAATATGCTGGCCCTGACCGGCTCGATGGATGCGGCCTGGACCCAGGAGGCCCACAGCAGCATGATCGCGAGCATGAACAAGTTACGCATTTTTCTCGATAAGCGTGTAGTAGAAGCCGTCGTGTTCCGCGCTGGGTATCAATTGCAATTCGGTTTGCTGGTTTCTCGTCGGCAGCCGTCGTGCGTCCGCGTGCCGGGAAACGAATGCCTGTATCTGTTGCCGGTTTTCTTCTTCGAACACGGAGCAGGTGCAGTACAGCATTTTGCCACCGGGCGCGAGCAGCTGCCACAGCGCGTCGAGGATATACGATTGAGTGCGTGCGAAATTCGCGACATCGGATCTGCGCCGCAGCCACTTGGCGTCTGGGTGGCGCCGCACGACGCCCGAGGCTGAACAGGGCACATCGGCAAGGATGCGATCGAAGGGCCGTTTGTCCCACCAGGTAGCGATGGCCATGCAATCCGCCGCCGATAGTTTTGCAGTCAGGCCAAGGCGGCCCAGGTTCTCGGCCACGCGCTGCAGGCGCTTCGCATCGGCATCGAGCGCCGTCAGGTCGACATCGGCCAATTCGAGGATATGGGCGGTTTTCCCGCCCGGCGCAGCGCAGGCATCGAGCACGCGCATGCACGGCTGTGCGTCGAGCAGGCCGGCGGCGCGTTGCGCGCCCCAGTCCTGCACCGATACCTCGCCCGTGGCAAAGCCCGGCAGTTGCACTACGGGCACCGGCTTGTCGAGCAGGATGGCGCTGTCATCGAGGGCACGCGCGCCGATGCCGTGTTGGACGAGGCGTTCAATATAAATGTTTGCGTTATCGATGCGGCGGCGGTTGAGGCGCAGCGTCATCGGCGGCCGGCCGTTGCCTGCCGTAAGGATGTCCCGCCATTGCTGCGGGTAGGCTAATTGGACTTTTTCTATCCACCATTGCGGGTGCTGCCAGCGTGCGGAGTTATGCATCAGTGCCGTGTCGACCAGGGTGGCATACTGGCGCTGGAAGTTGCGCAGCACCGCATTCACCAGCGACTTGAAGCGGCCGTTGGCCATCAATGCGGCAGCAGATACCGCCTGGTCCACGGTGGTATGGGCATCGTCGGGCCGTGCTTCAAGCCGATATACGGAGGTCAGCAGCAGGCTGCGGATGGTCAGTTCGGCGAGCGGCTTCGCCAGCAGCGGCGCCAGCAGCGCATCGCCGCGCCCGTACTGGCGCAGTGCGCCGTAGGCGAGATCCTGGACAGCAGGACGCAAGGCTTGTGGTACGGAGACCAGTTCGCGGTCAAGGTTGCGGCCGCCGATGACAGCCGCGACCACGTTCGCGGCGCAGGCAAACGCTTTGGAAAGAGGTGGATTGGCGGGAATGGGAGCGGCGGCCGGCATGGCCTGAGGATAACAGGCCACGCGCGTAAACCGACTCAGGCTAACGCACGCAGACGGGCAATGCGTTCCTCGGTGGACGGGTGAGTGCGGAACAGGCCCGCCAGACCTTCGCCGGAAAGCGGATTCATGATCATCATCTGCGCCGTTTCAGGATGCGCTTCCGCGCTGGCCATCGGAATGCCACGCGCGTAGGCGTCGATCTTGGCCAGTGCGTCGGCCAGCGCATTCGGATCGCCGCTGATTTCGGCGCCGCCGCGGTCGGCCTCGAATTCGCGGGCGCGCGAGATCGCCATCTGGATCAGCATTGCCGCCAGCGGTGCCAGGATCGCGACGAGGATGCCGGCCAGCGGATTGGCCGGGCGGCCGTTCTCGTCGCGACTGCCGAAGAACATGGCGAAGTTGGCCAGCGCCGAAATCGCTCCGGCCATGGTGGCGGCGATGGTGGAAATCAGGATGTCGCGATGCTTCACGTGGGTCAGTTCGTGCGCCATGACGCCGCGCAATTCGCGTTCGGACAGCATGCGCACGATGCCGGTGGTGGCGGCGACGGCGGCGTGCTCCGGATTGCGGCCGGTGGCGAAGGCATTCGGCTGCGCTTCGTCGATCAGATAAACGCGCGGCATCGGCAGCCCGGCCTTTTGCGCCAGGCCCTTTACCATGCCGTACAGATACGGGCTGGAGCTTTCATCGACCTCCTGCGCGTTGTACATGCGCAGCACCATCTTGTCCGAGAACCAATAGGAGAACAGGTTCATGCCGCCGCCGAAGACGAGGGCCAGCAGCATGCCTCTTTCGCCGCCGATCATGCCGCCGACGATGCCGAACAGGGCGACGATGGCCGCCATGAGCAGGGAAGTCTTGAACCAGTTGAACATGGGGTCTTTTCCTTCTGTGATATCGACAGCCGTTAGATGGGGGCCGCAGTAAAAAAATCAATCTGTTGCCACAGCAAAGTCATCGCCCACGGATAGCGGGAGGCCGCCGATGAACTCCGCCGCAGAGAGCCGCTTGCCGCCAGATTTTTGCAGTTGAGTGATACGAATCGCGCCGTCACCTGCGGCGACCACGATGCCATGGCTGTCGGCGGCGAGTATGGTGCCCGGGATTCCGCTGGCGTTTTCCGGCGCTGCCTGCCAGAGTTTGATGGGCGTGCCCCGCAACGAGGCCACCATGCCGGGAAAGGGATTGAAGGCGCGGATTCTGCGGCTCAATATCACTGCATCGTCGCCCCAGTTCACCATCGATTCCGCCTTGCCGATCTTGTGCGCGTAGCTAACGCCCGCTTCGGGCTGGATTTGCGGCAGCAATCGACCCAGTTGCGGCAGGGCTTCGACGATCATGGCGGCGCCCAGCGCCGCAAGCTTGTCGTGCAGGGTGGCAGCGGTGTCGTCGCCGGCGATCGGCAGGGCTTTTTTCAGCAGCATCGGGCCGGTATCGAGTCCGGCTTCCATGCGCATGATGGTGATGCCGGTCTCGGCATCGCCTGCCTCGATGGCGCGCTGGATCGGCGCCGCCCCGCGCCAGCGCGGCAAGAGCGAAGCGTGGATGTTGAGGCAGCCTTGGCGCGGAATGTCGAGCACCGCCTGCGGCAGGATCAAGCCATAGGCCGCCACCACCATGACATCGGCGTTAGCATTGCGGAGCGGCTCGTGCGTGGCGGGATCTTTCAGCCGCTCGGGCTGGTAAACCGCGATGCCGTGCTGAAGGGCGAGTTGCTTGACCGGACTGGCTTGCAGCTTCATGCCGCGTCCGGCCGGACGATCGGGTTGCGTCAGCACCAGGGGCACGTCATGGCCGGCGGCAAGCATCGCAGCCAGCGCCTGTGCGGCGAATTCCGGCGTGCCGGCAAAAATGATCCTCATCCGCTTAGACCGCTGCCAAGTGCGCCCCGTGACCGTCGAGCGAAGCGAGCCAATCAGTCGCCTCCTCCGTGAGGGGGAGGCCGGGAGGGGAGGGTCTATTTGCTGTTTTTCCAGCCAAGCATCAAAGCTCTCCATCGAAAGCACTCCTCTTAGTGGTTCCGCCGCGGCCGGCTAAATCGTAATCCGGGCGTGTTTCGCCAGTTTCTTTTTGATGCGCGTTTGCTTGAGCTGCGAGAGATATTCGACGAACACCTTGCCGTCCAGATGATCTATCTCATGTTGGATACAGACCGCGAGCAGCCCCTCGGCGTCGAGTTCAAACGTCGCCCCATCCAGTCCGAGCGCGCGCACCTTGACCCGTTCTGAACGCTTCACGGTTTCGTAGATGCCGGGTACCGACAGGCAACCCTCCTCGCCCTCGCATTCGCCCGACCGATCCAGGATTTCGGGGTTTATCAGCGTCAACAGGCTGGACTTGTCCTCCGAGGCATCGATCACGATCAGGCGGATGTGCCGATCCACCTGTGTCGCAGCGAGACCGACGCCTGGCGCGGCATACATGGTTTCGGCCATGTCCGCCGCCAGTTTGCGGATCGCGTCATCGACGCACGCGACCGGAACTGCCTTCTTGTGCAGACGTGGATCGGGATAGAGCAGAATTGGCAGCAGGGACATGGAAAAGATTGATGCGAGAGGGATTTGCGGGCAGAATCGGCAAAACTATCGAAGGAGATATGCGATGGCTCGTATTATATCTACGCTGTTTGTCCTGATTTCAAGTGCAGTGCTGTTCACGCAGGCCGCTCCGGCCGCCGATGCCCCGCTTGAATTAATACCCGATGCGCCGAGCCGGCACGTCGTCGTGCGAGGGGATACGCTGTGGGATTTGTCGAAGTTGTACCTCAAGGATCCTTTTCGCTGGCCAGAGCTATGGGGCTTCAACAAGGAACAGATAAAGAATCCGCACTGGATTTATCCCGGCCAGGTGCTGGTGCTTGATACCATTAACGGACGGCCGCGTCTGAGCATCGAAGGTGGCGGCAGTGGCGGCGTTCCGACCGTCAAGCTCGAACCGCAGGTGCGGATTACCGATCAAACTCAGGAAATCCCGGCCATCCCCCAGCAGGTCATCGAACCCTTCCTGTCGCAGCCTCTGGTGGTGGAGGAGGATGCATTGGAAACGGCTCCCCGCATTGTCGCTACGGAAAACGACAATGTAATTTGTGCACAAGGGGATCTGGTCTATGTCGATAGGGAAATGTCCGGGCCGCCGCGGCTCTGGCAGGTCTACCGGCCGGGCAAGGCGATGAAGGATCCAGCAACCGGCGAAGTAATCGGATACGAAGCGGTTCTGCTCGGGACTGCCAAGGTGGTGAAGCAAGGGATCGTCGCGAGTGCCAATAAAAAAGGGGTTCCCGGGACCGTGCGCATTCTTACCGCACGCCAGGACATCGGCAAGGACGACCGTCTCATCGTTGCACCGCGCCTACAGATCGTCAACTATACTTTGCACAAACCGAATGGGAATGTGAATTCCCGCGTAGTGTCGATCTATGGCGACAACGAGGCGGGCGGCAATTATTCGATTATCGCCATCACCGGGGGCAAGAAAAGCGGTATTGAGGTCGGGCATGTCCTTGCGCTTTCACGCACCGGGCAGGAGATTACGGATCGATACCGTGGCGCCAAGTACGATTTCGCCCTGCCCAATGAACGCTATGGTCTGCTCTATGTATTCCGTACTTTCGAGAAGGTATCTTATGGACTGGTGATGCAGGCATCGCAGTCCGTGATGGTTGGAGATACGGTCGAGACTCCTTAAGCCGGCCAGCATTCAATGGCAACGGATGCAAGGTTAAATGCCGCTGAACTTGCCGGCTGGTTGCGCCTGACGGCAGTTCCCGGCATCGGCGGCGAATCGCAACGCAAACTGCTGAAAGCCTTCGGCCTTCCGCCGGCGATTTTTTCCGCCAGCGTTTCCGAACTGGCGACCGTCGTCGGATACGAACTCGCGCAACAACTGCTGCATCACGATGCCAGCGCCGATATCGAGGCGGGTCTGGCCTGGGCCAATCAAAGCGGCAACCGGATCGTTACGCTCGCCGATGCGGCCTATCCCAGGGCCTTGCTCGATCAACCCGATCCCCCCGTGCTGCTTTATGCCAAGGGACGCATCGAGTTGCTCAATTGTTCCGCGCTGGCCATCGTCGGCAGCCGCAATGCCACACGCCAGGGCGAAGCGAATGCCGAGGCTTTTGCCGAAGCGCTTGCCGCCGCCGGCATCACCATCGTCAGCGGGCTGGCATTGGGCATCGACGCTGCCGCACATCGCGGCGCATTGAAGTCGGTTGCATCGACCATTGCCGTGATCGGCACCGGGCCCGACCGCATCTACCCCGCACGCAATCAGGATCTCGCCCGCCTGCTGGCCGAACGCGGCCTCATCATCAGCGAGTTCCCGGTGGGTACGCCGCCGCTGGCCAATAACTTCCCGCGCCGCAATCGCATCATCGCGGGACTCGGTCTGGGTTGTCTCGTGGTCGAGGCGGCGCAGCGCAGCGGTTCGTTGATCACCGCGAGACTCGCGGCCGACGCGGGACGCGAGGTGTTCGCCATTCCGGGATCGATCCATTCGCCGCTGTCGCGCGGTTGCCATGCGTTGATCCGCCAGGGCGCCAAGCTGGTCGAATCGGCCCAGGACATCCTCGAAGAGTTGCGCTGGGAAACGGAACTTTCTTCTTCCAATTCCATCGATTCCACCGACAACCCGGGGGAACCCGTCCTGTTGGGGCTGCTCGGTCATGATCCGTGCACGGTGGATGTATTGATCGAAAGAAGCGGCTTGACGGCGGACAACATTCTTGCGATGCTGATGGCGCTGGAACTCGATGGTCGCGTGGCGCAATTGCCGGGCGGTCTTTATCAGCGACTTACTTGATTGACGCGCATGATCACCAGCGCCACCCCGGAGGATGAAAATGCGCAAAGACAAATTGAACGCCCCCCACCCTCATACCTGCTCCAGGGCTCGCTTTGCACAGCTCGCCCGTCTCGGCGGCGCAAAGCGGTGCTTTGCGAATTCCCGCCTCAACCCCCGGGGCGGGGCTACCAGTCGGCCCGCTGCGCTCGATATCACAAGGTGCTCCGTTGCCGCTTTCTCACGCTAAATTAAGGGCACAAACGTGATCGATATCCTGGTCTACCTGTTTGAGAATTACCTGCCCGACGCCTATCCCGAACCCGCCGTTTTGGCGCGCAAGCTCTCCGCCGCCGGTTTCGAGGAAGAGGAAATCACCGAAGCGCTCAGTTGGCTCGACGGCCTGGAACACAGCGAAGCCGTCGTCGTCACACTGCGCGAACAGGGCACCGCAATCCGCGTCTATGACGAAGCGGAACAAGCCCGCCTTTCACTTGAATGCCGCGGCTTTCTCGTTTTTCTGGAGCAGGCCGGCACGCTCGATCCCGCGCTGCGCGAAACCGTCGTCGAGCGCGCGCTGGCGCTCCCGGATTCCGAAGTCGCGCTTTCCAAATTAAAGGTCATCGTGCTCGCCGTCCTCTGGCGCCGCCAGCACGAATTCGATGCGCTGATCCTGGAAGAATTGCTGTCCGACGAGGACGACAGGGAATACACTTGTCATTAGGGCGGGTTCCAGTTTCGCCGCAGTACCGACCATTCCATGCAACCGGGCCGAGCGCTGCTTCCAGCCCCATGAAATCCTCATTGCCCGAACCTTCCGCCGACGCGCAGGCCGCGAGCAACGCCCTTGCGCAGCATATCGCCGCTGAAATCCGCGCCAGCGACGGCTGGATTTCCTTCGCCCGCTACATGAGCCTTGCCCTGTATACCCCCGGCCTCGGCTATTACGCCGGCGGCAGCCGCAAATTCGGCGTGGAAGGCGACTTTCTCACGGCGCCGGAGTTGACCCCGCTGTTCGGACAGGCGCTGGCGCGGCAGGTTGCCCAGGTGATGCAGGCCTCAGCGCCTTTGCTGATCGAGGCCGGCGCCGGCAGCGGCAAGCTTGCCGCCGATCTGTTGCTGGCACTGGATGCCTTGGGCTGTGCGCCACAGCGCTATCAGATCCTCGAACTCTCCGGCGAGTTGCAGGCGCGCCAGCGTGAGACGATCCGGCAAAACGCGCCCGGCTTTTTCGCTCGGGTCGAATGGCTCGACGCACTGCCGGAAACATTCTCCGGCTGCCTGATCGGCAACGAGGTGCTCGATGCCATGCCGGCGCACGAAGTTGCGTGGTATGCAGATGGCATCAATGAAGTCGGCATCGCGCTCGATGCCGCAGGCAAATTCATTCGCGCCGAACGCGCTGCGGATGCGCATCTCGCCGGGCTGGCGCTGGCGCTCGACGTGACGGCGCCTTATCGCAGCGAGATCGGCCTGGCGGGCCGCTCCTGGGTATCGGAAATGGCGCGCCGCCTGCACCGCGGGGCGCTGCTGCTGATCGATTACGGCTTGCCGCGCCACGAGTATTACCACTCGCAACGCAATGGCGGCACGGTGCGCTGCCATTATCGGCAGCGCACCCATGACGATCCGTTGTGGTGGCCGGGATTGTCGGACATCACGGCCCATGTCGATTTCACCGCCGTGGCGGAAGCGGGCTTCGATGCCGGCGCCGACGTAGCCGGCTATGCCGCGCAATCCACCTTCCTGATGAATTGCGGCATTGCCGAACTGCTGGCGCAACGCCAGCGCGAGGGCGATGCCGCCTCCGCCGCACGCGCTTCGGGGGCGCTCAAGCTGCTGATGTCGCCCAACGAGATGGGCGAGTTGTTCAAGGTGATCGCGCTGAGCAAAGGGATCGAGGAGCCGCTGATCGGCTTTGCGCGCGGGGATAGAACTCACGCTTTGTAAAATAATGCAGTTAGTATAATTATCAACAACTGGACAGAGTTGTCCGATTGATAACTGTCAGGAGCATGGGGCAAATGAAGCGAATTGCCATTTTAATTTTTGCCATGAGTATCGTCTTTAGTGTCATGGCATCGCCAATTGACGAACTTCATGTTCCTGATACGCAATTTATTGCAGAAAAAACCGGACAAGCAGAAACAGAACTTAAACAAAAATTATCCCAAACACTCCGGAAGTACGCGCAAGTTGAAAGTGCTTATCTCGTTCTTGTCGCATATCCAAATGCGGATACTCCAAGTGTGGCGTTGTGCATCAGGGCCAAGACTGGAAACGAACGAACAATAGCTAAGGCTATGGGTGGAGATTTCTCTTCAATGTTCAATGCTGCCCAGGCTCTCGACATCATGTTTGTGAGCTCCGAGCAAGAGGAAAAAATAAAGCGTGTCGCCAAACCGCTCTATGTACGCTCCTGACATGGCGGTTGACGCCGCCCCCTTCGGTCGCTTGGGCCTCGCGCATAAAGCCGCGCGAGGCCGGTCACCTCCACGTTGAACCAAACCGAAATTACTTCTTTGCCGGCGCTGGTGTAAACGCATCGGCGAAGAATGCCTCGGACGGCAAACCGTGCGCGGCGAAATCGCGCCGCGCCGCTTCCAGCATCGCTACGGCGCCGCAGCCATAAACTTCGAAAGCGGATAGGTCGGCGAAGTCTTGCAGCACCGCCTGATGGACCAGTCCGGTGCGTCCCGCCCAGTGGCAGGCCGGCGTCGGCTCCGACAGCACCGGCACATGGGTGAAATGCGGGATGGTTTTCGCCCACTGCTCGGGCAGATGCGGCAGATACAGTTCGGCCCGGTCGCGCGCGCCGCGATACAAATGCACTTCGCGTCGAATGTCCCGGTATGCCATGTCGTCGAGGATGGACTTGACCGGGGCGAAGCCGGTGCTGCCGGCCAGCATGATGATGGGCTTGGTCGACTCGGGATTGAGGTGGAAGCTGCCGATCGGGCCCTCGAAGCGCAGGATGTCGTGCAGCTTGAGTACTTCGGTGAACATGCGCGTCGACAACGAACCCTGCGCCAGGCGGATATGCAACTGCACTAGGCCTCGTTCATGCGGTGCGTTGGCGAGCGAGAAGTCGCGTCGTTCGCCATCATCGAACAATAGTGTGATGTACTGTCCGGCGCGAAAATCGAAACTTTCTGTGGCCGGCAACTCAAGCGTAACGATGAGCACATTGGGCGCGATCTGCTCCAGCGCAGCGATGCGCGCCGACAGGGTTCTGGCCACGATGCTGCCGCTGGGGTGAAGGGTGATGTTGAAGGCCATGAGATAATTACATTTCCATGCGACGACTGTTAATCATAGGCTGCGGCGATGTAATGCGGCACGCCCTGCCGCGGCTGACCCGGCATTGGCGCGTCTATGCGCTGGTGCGGCAGCGCGACCCGATGCTGGCTGCGCTCGGGATCACCCAACTGCTTGGTGATCTGGATCATGCGCCTACCTTGCGGCGGCTGCGTGGCATTGCCCAGGCAGTGATTCACAGTGCGCCACCACCGGACAGTGGCGATATCGATGCGCGCACCCGGCGCCTGATTGCTGCACTGCAAGCCGGGGGCAGTCTACTACAGCGACTGGTGTACATCAGCACCACGGGCGTCTATGGCGACTGTGGCGGCGCCCGCATCGACGAGACGCGAACGCTGGCGCCGCTCACCGCGCGTGCCCGGCGGCGCGTGGATGCCGAGACCCGATTGCGGCGTTTCGGGATCGGCAGCGACTGCCGGGTGTCGATTCTGCGCGCCCCCGGCATCTACGCCGCCGAGCGCCTGCCGCTCGAGCGGCTGCGCCAGGGATTGCCCCTGTTCGCGGAACGCGACGATGTATTTACCAATCATGTTCATGGCGACGACCTTGCCGCCGCCTGCAGCGCCGCGCTGCGTCACGGCCGACCCAACCGCGTGTACAACATCTGCGACGATTCCACGATTCGTATGGGCGACTGGTACGACCAGCTTGCCGACGCTTTTGCGCTGCCGCGTGCACCGCGCCTGCCGCGTGCAGAAGCGGAGCAAGTGCTGCCGCCGCTGCAGCTATCCTTCATGCGCGAATCGCGGCGCATCGGCAACGAGCGCATGAAGCGGGAACTGAAACTGCGGCTGCGTTATCCCACCATCGATGACGGCATTCGTGCCGCAGCGAGGCCATCTTGAGTCAACAGTATTTTTCGCCGTGCCCACGCGGACTGGAGCCGCTGCTGGCAGAAGATGTCGTTGCCGCCGGCGGCGGCAACGTCAGGACAACGCCGGGTGGCGTGCTCTACTTGGGCGGGATCGAGACCCGCTATCGCGTCAATCTCGAATCACGCATCGCTACGCGCGTGCTGTGGCAGGTCGCGCACGGGCCCTATGCGCGCGAAGACGACATCTACCGCCTTGCGCGCGAGGTGAACTGGCCGCGCTTGTTTACGGCCGAGCGCACCCTTCGCGTTTATGTCACCTCGATCAGGTCGGCGCTGAAAAGCCTGGAATTCATCACCCTGCGCACCAAGGATGCGGTGTGCGACCGCTTCCGCGACGACACCGGGCGACGGCCGAGCATCAACACGCGCAACCCGGACGTTCGCATTCATCTCTTCGTCACCGCCACCGAGGCGACCTTGTATCTCGACACCTCGGGCGAGGCGCTCTACCAGCGCGGCCACAAGATCGCGCGCATCGAGGCGCCGCTCAAGGA
Source organism: Georgfuchsia toluolica (assembly GCF_907163265.1). Classification (NCBI taxonomy): domain Bacteria; kingdom Pseudomonadati; phylum Pseudomonadota; class Betaproteobacteria; order Nitrosomonadales; family Sterolibacteriaceae; genus Georgfuchsia; species Georgfuchsia toluolica. The sequence continues at coordinate 1,971,462 of NZ_CAJQUM010000001.1, read as the reverse complement.
AAATCTCGCCGCCGGCATCCTGCGCCTGGCCGGCTGGAAGCCCGGCACGCCGCTGCTCGACCCGATGTGCGGCAGCGGCACCTTCCTGCTTGAAGCGGCGCAGATGAGTCTTGGCGATGCGCCGGGCCTGTCGCGCGAAGCGGGTGAGTTCGGTTTCGAGCGCCTGCTCGATTTCGATGCCGCGCTGTGGCGGCGGCTGACCGTCGAAGCCGCGCAGAAACGGCAGTCGCCCGCCAAACTGCCGATCTGGGGCAGTGATATCACGCAAGACGCCGTGGCCCGCTCGCGCCAGAACCTCGCCCATGCCGGCATCGACGACCTGGTCGAGGTGACGCAATGCGATCTGCTCGAACGCAACGCGCCTGCGGCCGGTGGCATGCTGATTGCCAACCCACCCTATGGCGAACGCTTAAGCGATCAGGAACAGATGGCGGCCTTCTATCCGCGCCTCGGCGATGCGCTGAAACGAAACTTTGCCGGCTGGGACTGCTGGTTCCTCTCCGCCGACACGCGGCTGCCGAAACTCATCGGCCTCGCACCGAAGCGCAAGACCCCGCTCTTCAACGGCGCGCTCGAATGCCGGCTCTACTATTTCCCCATCGTCGCGGGCAGCAACCGGCCGAAAGCGCCGGCGTAATTTTCATGAATAAATCACCGGTGACTGCTTTTGAGCGGGTTGTCGCATGAGTGAAATCGGCCACGAGCGGTCAGCCGTAGTCACGTTTAGTTTTGGCTCCGCCGGACCATAAAACTTCACTTGAGACTCTTTCTCACGCGTCGTTTAAGGTAGAGCGCATAATAGATTATCGCTTGCTCAGGGAGTACACCTATGCAAACCACCACTCATGAGATAGCCGACCGCATCTACCGTCTCTCAACGTGCGTTCCGGAGGTGGCCCCGGGCGGTTTCACATTCAATCAGTTCCTCGTGGACGCTGACGATCCCCTTCTCTTCCATACGGGTCCGCGACGGATGTTTCCGCTGGTTTCGCAGGCGATTGCCCGCATTGTTCCCCTTGAGCGGCTGCGCTGGATCGCCTTCGGACACGTGGAATCCGATGAGTGCGGAGCGATGAACGAATTCCTGGCCGTTGCGCCCCGCGCCCAGGTGGCACATGGTGCGACAGGTTGCATGGTTTCACTCGACGACCTATGCGATCGTCCCCCACGCAAGCTGGCTGACGGTGAGACCATCGATCTCGGCGGAAAGCTTGTTCGGCACATTGACACGCCACACGTTCCACACAACTGGGAAGCGCGAGTTCTTTTCGAGGAAACCACCAAGACACTCTTTTGCGGCGACCTCTTCACGCATACAGGCGACGGACCGCCAATAACTGATGCTGACATCGTTGAGCCCGCACTTGCGGCAGAAGAGCTTTTTCATGCCACGGCGCTCTCACCCCTCACCGCGAAGACGATCCGCCGTCTCGCAACACTCGAACCGCAGATGCTTGCGCTCATGCACGGCTCATCAACGCGGAACCGTTGCAGCGAATCCCTGCTGCGACTCGCCGATGCTTACGACGTGCTGACCCGGCAAAGCTGAGCGAAGAAAATTATGGGCAAGGAATCAATTTCAAGAAGCGGATGCTCGCCCTTGGGATACTGAATAGTTCAATCCACGCGGAGCGAGTAACCGGTATGGCCGATTTCAAGTCCGGTAATCGGCATTGATTTTCACGTAATCGTAAGAGAGGTCGCAGGTCCACACCGTGGCCCCGGCATTGCCGCGGGCGAGATCGACGCGCACCGTGATCTCGGCCTGCCGCATCACACGCACGCCATCCTCTTCCCGATAGCTTGCGGCGCGGCCGCCGTTCTCCGATACCAGGATGTCATCGAGCCAGATGCGTGTCCGTGCCACGTCGAGATCGTCGATGCCGGCATAGCCGACGGCAGCCTGGATGCGGCCGAGGTTGGGGTCGGAGGCGAAGAAGGCGGTCTTCACCAGCGGCGAATGGCCGATGGCATAGGCCACCTTGCGGCACTCTTCTTTATCCTTGCCGCCTTCGACGGCGACGGTGATGAACTTGGTGGCGCCTTCGCCGTCGCGCACGATGGCCTGCGCCAGTTCGATGGCGACGGCGATGATGGCTTCGCGCAGTACCGGCCATTCCGGCGCGGACTCGGCGTCGATGTACAGGCCGCTCTTGCCGCTGGCGATGAGTATGAAAGAGTCATTGGTCGAGGTATCGCCGTCGACGGTGATGCAATTGAATGACGCGTCGGCGGCGTCCTTCACCAGTTGCCGCAGCAGCGACGCGGCGATACCGGCATCGGTGGCGACGAAGCCGAGCATGGTCGCCATGTTGGGGCGGATCATGCCCGCGCCCTTGGACATGCCGGTGACGGTAACGGTTTTGCCGCCGATATCGATGCGGCGCGAGGCGGCCTTGGCCACCGTGTCGGTGGTCATGATGGCGTGCGCCGCGTTGTGCCAGCCATCGGCGCGCAAATCGGCCTGGCAGGCGTCGAGTCCGGCGATGACGCGTTCGGCCGGCAGCAGTTCGAGAATCACGCCGGTGGAGAAAGGCAGCACCTGGCGCGCTGCGACGCCCAATGTCTCCGCTACGGCCGCACAGGTCGCCAGCGCGGCATCCATACCGGGCTGGCCGGTGCCGGCATTGGCGATGCCGGTGTTGATCACCAGCGCGCGCATGTCGCTGGCTTGCGCGAGACGTTCACGGCAGAGCGTCACCGGCGCGGCGCAGAAACGATTTTGGGTGAACACGCCGGCGACGTTGGCACCGGCGTCGAGCGCAATCAGTGTGAGATCCTTGCGATCCTTCTTGCGGATGCCGGCCTCGGTGACGCCGAGGCGCACGCCGGCGACGGGATGGAGTTGATCGGGGGAGGGGGTGGTGTAATTAACAGGCATAGGGACTCCAAAATAAGCAAACATCTTTTACCACCAAGACACCAAGAGCACAAAGGTGCACCAGGAAAATAAAATTCAAAATGCTTTTCCTTGGTGATGCCTGGTGTCCTTGGTGCCTTGGTGGTGAAGATTTAGGATTTTTCGAAAACGATCCGCCACAGTTCGCTTACCGCGGCAATCTGTTCCTGCACCGATTCCGGTGCGACGGTGCGCCCGCCGTCATCGAGGCGTAGCGCATGCTGGATGCGGCGATAGTGGCGGTAGGCATCGCGCACTTTCTCGGCCAGCTCGGCGGGAATCAGTTCCAGCCCGGCGGCAATCCGGAGCAGTGCGATGTTGCCGAGGTTGCCGGTGAGTTCGCGGTGACGATGCGAATAACCGAGCACCAGGTATTGCACGGCGAACTCGACATCGATCAGCCCGCCGCTGTCATGCTTGAGGTTGAATTTTTCCTGTGCTTCATCCGCTTTGGTGCCATGCGCATCTTTCATTTTCTGCCGCATGGCGATGATTTCCTCGCGCAGCTTGAGCAGATCGCGCGGCTGGCACAGTACTTCGATGCGGATTTGCTCGAAGGCGCGGCCGGCCTCCGCATCGCCCGCGGAAAAGCGCGCGCGCGTCAGGGCCTGGTGTTCCCAGACCCAGGCCGATTCGAGCTGGTATTGGCGGAACGCGGCAATGGAACTTACCACCAGCCCGGCCTCGCCGTTGGGGCGCAGGCGCAGGTCGGTCTCGAACAACTGCCCGGCGCTGGTCTGCACCGAGAGCCAGGTATTGAGCCGGATCGACAGCCGCGAATAGATTTCGCCGGCCTTCTCGTGCGCGTCGTCATAGAGGAAAACCAGGTCGAGGTCGGAGCCGTAGCCGAGTTCCTTGCCGCCGAGCTTGCCGTAGCTGATGACGGCGAACTTCGGCTCCTCGCGGTGGCGCGTCAGCATCGATGCCCAGGCGCAGCGCAACGCCGCGTCGATCATGATGTCGGCAAGCTCCGACAGATGGTCGGCCAGTTTCTCGACCGTCAGCAGGCCCGAGACGTCCTGCGCCAGGAGGCGGAATACCTGGGCGTGAAAGGTCTCGCGCAGGATGTCCATCTGCTGCTCGGTATCGGCCGCGGCGACTTCCAGTTGTGCGGCAAGCTGGATGCGGAATGCGGCCCAGTCGGGTACGGTTTCGAACAGGCGCGGATCGAGCAGTTCGTCGAGCAGGATCGGGTGACTTTGCAGAAAGCGCGCCGCGTGGCCGGAACTGCCGACCAGTTGCGCCACCTTTTGCAGCGTTTGCGGATATTCCTGCAACAGCGACAGATAGGCGGCGCGGCGCGATATGGCTTCGAACAGATCGAGAATGCGTGTCAGCGTGCGGCCCGGATTCTGCGTCTCGAGCGAAACCTCGACCACGCGCGGCATCAGCGCGTCGATGCGTTCGCGTACCGAGGCCGGCATCTGCTGGTAGCGCGTGCTACCGCGCATGGCGGCAAGGCGCTGTGCCACGGTATCGGCATCCCTGAAGCCGAGGCGCGCCAGTTCGTTTCCCGTGCGTTCCCGGTCTTCCGCTTCATGCCACAGCGTGGCGAGGGTATGCCCGTTGCGATTCGGGTCGGAGAGCAGGGCTTCGAAATGACGCGTGACATTGCCGCGATGCAGGTCGAGTTGCGCCATCAGCGCCGGCCAGTCGGCAAAGCCCATGGCCTCGGCGAGCAGTTGCCGATCCTGCTCATTGCTCGGCAACGCGTGGGTCTGCGCATCGTCGAGATACTGCAGGCGATGTTCGAGGCGGCGCAGAAAATCATAGGCGGCGGCCAGTTCCGCTTTTACTGCCGCTTCGATCAGCTTGCGCTGCGCCAGGCAGGCGAGCACGGCCAGCGTCGGCTTGACCTGCAAACCGGCATCGCGGCCGCCGCGGATGAGCTGAAACATCTGCGCGATGAACTCGATCTCGCGGATGCCGCCGGGGCCGAGCTTGATGTGGTTGGCCATGTCCTTCTTCGCCACCTCGCGGCGGATCTGCGCATGCAGTTCGCGTAGCGCATTGATGGTGCCGAAATCGAGGTATTTGCGGAAGACGAAGGGGCGACGGATGGATTGGAGATATTCGCACTGACTTCCGGTCAGCGGCCTGGCCTTGATCCAGGCATAACGTTCCCACTCGCGGCCCTGAGTGATGAAATAGTTTTCCAGCATCTCGAAGCTGCATACCAGCGGGCCGGAATCGCCGTCGGGCCGCAGCCGCATGTCGACGCGGAATACCTGACCGTCCTCGGTGATGTCGGCGATGGCGTTGATGAGTTGCCGCCCGAGCCGGGTGAAGAAGTCGAAATTGGAGATCGCGGCGGAACTTCCCCCCGCGGTTTCGCCATCGTCGGGATAGACAAAGATCAGGTCGATGTCGGACGACACGTTCAGTTCGCCGCCGCCGAGCTTGCCCATGCCGATCACAATCAGTTCCTGAGCAACGCCTTTGTCATCATGTGGCACGCCGTAGCGGATAACAAGCGGCATCTGCAGCACCGCCAGCGCGGTCCGTACCGACAACTCGGCAATCAGGCTCATGCCGCGCGTGACTTCGGCAAGATCCGCCAGCCCGGCCAGGTCGCGTAGCGCGATCCAGCTTGCTGCCCACTGTTTGAACTGGCGCAGCACGGATTTGAGATTATCCGCGCCCGGCTGCCGGGCGGCGAGCCATTGCCGCAACGCCTCCTCATCCGGCGCCGTGCGCCAGATGGCTTCGAGTTCAGGCAACAGCGCGGGTCGGGCCTGAAACAGGCGCTGCAAATGGCGCGAATAGCGCGTGAGGGAAATTGGTTCGACGAGCGCGGCCATATTAAGCGGTAGAGTAGAATTTATAGCTGCACACATTCTAGCCGCTGGTGGGAGCATCCCATTCTTCATCATGGTCTTTACCCCGCGCCTGACGCGCATGGTCGCCAGCGCCATCCCTGAAGATTGAAAATGCGCAAAAGCAAATTGAACGCTTCCCACCCCCATCCTGCTCCAGGGCTCGCCCTGCATGGCTCGCCCGTCTCGGCGGCGCAAAGCGGTGCTTTGCGAAACCCCGCCTCAACCCCCAAAGGCGGGGCTATTAGTCGGTTCGCTACGCTCGATATCACAAGATGCTCAGCTATCTCGTCAGAACCCGCGCAGTGATCCGTTTTTTGCGTATTCTCGTCTGGCCGCTGGGCGCCCTGCTGCTCGTCTTCAGCGTTCTCTTGCTGCTGTTGCGTTTTGTGCTGTTGCCCCAGGTCGACAACTATCGCGCGGAGATCGGACACGAGCTGTCGCAGGCCATTCACCTGCCGGTCACCATTGGTCATATTGAAGGCCGCATGCAGGGCATTCGGCCACGGCTGCAACTGCACGACCTGGCGATCAAGGACGAGGCCGGCCGGCCGGCGCTGAGCTTCGACAATGTCGTCGGCGTCGTTAGCTGGATTTCACTGCTCAAGCTGTCGCCACACTTTTACCGGCTCGAAGTGAATGCGCCGGTACTCGCGGTACGGCGCGATGCCGGGGGACATCTGTTTATTGCCGGCCTGCCGGTGAAGCTGGACAGGTCGGGGCCGGACATTTCCGCCTGGGTGCTCGATCAGCATTCGGTGGTGATCCGTGACGCCAGCGTGACCTGGAGCGACGAAATGCGCCAGGCGCCGCCGCTTACGCTCGATCAGCTCAATCTGCGCGTCGAAAAGATGGTGTTGGGGCGGCATCGCTTCGGTATGACGGCGTCACCACCGGCAGGCCTGGCCTCCAGGCTCGATGTGCGCGGGATATTCAGGGGCGACAGCCTTGCCGATATTAAGCATTGGGAAGGCGAGATTTACAGCCAGGTCGATTACGCCGATCTCGCCGGCTGGCACGCCTGGGTCGACTATCCGGTGGAGCTGACGCGCGGTCGCGGCACCATGCGTGTATGGCTTGATTTTGCCAATTTGCGGCCGACCGCCGTGACTGCGGACCTGTCGCTGGCTGACGTGCAGATCCGTCTTGCGCCGGAATTGGCGCTGTTGTCGCTGCATCATCTCAACGGGCGCATAGCGGCCCGCAAACAGGGCCAGGCTGTCGGGTTTTCCACGCGCCAGCTGGAATTGGCAACGAATGACGGGATTGTCGTGGCCCCCACGGACCTTCAAGTCGAACGCGACGAGTTGGGAGGCAATTTCACGGTCAACAAAATTGACTTTCAGGCGCTCTCGTCACTGGCGGCGCATCTGCCCCTGCCGGAAGATTTTCGGCGCCAGCTCGCCGGCTATGCGCCGCGCGGATCGCTCGATCAATTCCGCCTGCGCTGGCGGGGCCAGCAGTGGCCCCCGGCGCGCTACAGCATCAATGGCGCATTTAACAAGCTGGCCATTGCCTCGGTCGGCAATCAGCCTGGCGTCAGCGGCATCAGCGGCACCATCGATGGCAATGAGACTGCCGGTATGCTGTTGCTGACCGGGCATCAGGCGTCGCTATCGCTGCCCGCCGTTTTTCATCAACCCCTGCCGCTCGATATGCTGGATGCGCAGGTGCGCTGGAATCGGAACGACAAGCATATCGAATTGAAATTGGGCCAGGTGCGGTTCCGCAACGCGGATACCGAGGGCGTGGCCAGCGGCACTTACGAGATACACGACAAAGGCATGGGCCGCATCGATCTCGACGCGCGGATCACCCGCGCCGATGGCGCTGCGATATGGCGCTATATGCCGTTGCAGGCCGGACCCGATGTCGGCCCTTATCTGCAGGCCGGACTTACTCAGGGCAAGGTGACTGAAGCCACGTTGAAGCTCAAGGGCAATCTGGACAAGTTCCCCTTCGCCGATCACAGCGGCATTTTCCGCGTTCATGGGGTTTTCCATGATGCCGTGCTGCGCTACGCGGAAGGCTGGCCGCGGATCGACGGCATTGCCGGCACCCTCGACTTCGACGGTCCGGCCATGACCATTGCCGCCAATGACGCCCGCATTCTTGGCGTGCATGCCGCTCCCGTCAAGGCGACGATTCCCGATCTGTCGAGCACGGACGAGCAACTCCTCGTCGAAGGCAGGGCCGCCGGCGCGACGGCAAGCTTCCTCAAATTCATCGAGGCAAGTCCGGTTGGCGCGCGGATCGATCATTTCACTGAAGACATGACGGCGGTCGGCGGCGGCGGGCTCGACTTGAAGCTGGTGCTGCCTTTGCGCAATATGCAGAAGTCGAAGGTGAATGGCAGCTACCGCTTCGATGCCAACCGCTTGCAACTCGATCCTGACCTATCGCCGCTCGAAGACGTGCGCGGCCAGATCGAGTTCAGCGCCGAAAGGCTGGGCGCGAAAGGGGTGACGGCGACCATGTACGGACTGCCGCTCAAGCTGAACCTGAAGACGCAAGACGACGGCAGCGTGCTGGCCGAGGTCGGCGGCGAAGCAAGCGCGGCGCAATTGCGCAAGCAGTTTTCCCACGCGGCGCTGAAAAGCCTGGCCGGCAGCACGCGCTGGAGCGGCACCGTCAAGGCACGCAAGAAATCGGCGGAAGTGCGCATTGCCAGTGATTTGATCGGCATGAGTTCGAGCCTGCCGGAACCCTTCAACAAATCGGCGACGGAAGCGATGCCGCTGCTGTTCGAGCGCAAGCTGGCCGATCCGCGCCTGCTTGGCAAACGGCCGCGTGACGGCACCATTCGCAACAGCGTCGAACTGTCGCTGGGCAGCGGTTTGCGCGCCCAGCTTATTTATCGTCAGGAGGCGCAAAGCGTCTTTGAGCGTGGTTTGGTCAGTATCGGCGATGTGGCGGCGCGGATGCCGGAACGCGGCCTGGCGGTGGCGATCTTTCAGCCACGCATCAATGCCGATCTGTGGCGTCTCTTGTTTAGCGATGGCGGCGACAAACCCGTGCCGGCCAAAGCGGCGCGCGCCACACCGGCCAATGACGATGAACTCAAGCCGAATCGCATCGACCTGCGCAGCACCGAATTGCAGGCGCTGGGACGGGTTTTTCACGACGTCAGGATCAGCGCGACCCGGCCGGGCAACTCGTGGGCGGCGGATATCAACAGCCGTGAGCTGGCCGCGAAACTGGAATGGGTAGATGGCGACAATGCCAGGCTTTCCGGCCGCATTACGCGCTTTGCCTGGCCGGAGGCGGCGACGGCGAATGCGGTGGCGGATGATGCGCTCAAGGCACTGCCCAATCTCGATCTGACGCTCGACCATCTGGCACTGAATGGCCACGATTATGGCGAGCTGCACCTTGCCGCCGAAAACAAGGGCGGCGATTGGAATGCCAACTTCACGTTGCGCAATGACGACGGTGCGCTGGAGGGACAGGGGCGCTGGCGTTTAACCGCCGCGCCGGCGGCCGTCGCCTCGGAGACCCAGGCCGATTTCAAGCTGCATGCGCGCAGCATCGAACGTCTCATGAACCGCATCGGCTACCCCAACATGGTGAAGCGCGGCAATGCCGATCTCAATGGCCATCTGACCTGGAGGGGCGCCCCGCACGATATCGATTTTGCCTCGCTGAACGGACAGCTCAGTCTCGACGCCCATGACGGCCAGTTCAATAAACTCGAACCGGGCGTCGGCCGCCTGCTCGGTATTTTGAGCCTGCAGTCGATCCCGCGCCGCATCACGCTGGATTTTCACGACGTTTTCAGCGAGGGCTTCGCTTTCGATACGGTAAAAGGCCAGGTGAAGGTGAGCAACGGTGTGCTCAGTACGCAGGACATGGAAATTCGCGGTCCCGCCGCCAAGGTGCAAATGGCGGGCAGCGCCGATCTCATCAAAGAGACGCAGGACCTCAAGGTGCGGGTGCAGCCTACCGTCAGTGAATCGGCGGCGGTCGGCGTGCTGTTGGTGCACCCCGCCGCTGGCGCGACGGCGTGGGTGTTCAACAAGCTGTTCGGCAATCCGTTCGACAAGGCTTTTGCTTACGACTTCACGGTGACGGGCAGCTGGTCCGAGCCCAATGTCGACAAGATCGGCGCGCAGCCGGGCGCGGCGGTGAACAAGGACACGGGCAAATGAAAATCGCCGCCGTGCAGATGATTTCAGGACCGGACGTGGCGCCGAATCTGGAAACCGCAGGGGCGCTCATCGCCCAGGCGGCAGAGCAGGGCGCCCAACTGGTGGCGCTCCCCGAATATTTCCCGATCATCGGCGCGGGCGATGTCGACCGGCTGGCGGCGCGCGAACAGTTTGGCAGCGGCCCGATCCAGAATTTTCTGCGTGATTGCGCGCGCAAGCATGGTCTCTGGCTGATCGGCGGTTCGCTGCCCCTGGCCGCGGACGACGAAAACAAGCTGCGCAACAGTTGCCTCGTATTCAATCCGCAGGGCATCGTTGTGGCGCGTTACGACAAGATCCATCTGTTCGGCTTCCAGAAGGGCGAAGAGCAATACGATGAGGCGGCGACGATTGAGGCTGGCAGCACCCCCATCGCCTTCGATACGCCATTTGGCCGGGTCGGTCTCGGCATCTGCTACGACCTGCGTTTCCCCGAGCTGTTTCGCCGCCTCGGCCAGATCGACTTGCTGGTATTGCCTTCCGCCTTCACCGATACCACCGGCCAGGCGCACTGGGAGTTGCTCTTGCGCGCGCGGGCCATCGAGAACCAGTGCTATGTGCTCGCGCCGGCGCAGGGGGGACGCCACCCGAACGGGCGCCTTACACATGGCAACAGCATGATTGTCGATCCGTGGGGCGAGGTGCTGACGCGGATGGACAAGGGTGCTGGTGTCGTCATCGCGGAACTCGATCCGGCGCGGCTGGTCGAAGTACGTACCATGCTGCCTGCTTTGCAGCACCGATTTTTCAAATGATTTTTCACCACAGAGGACACAGAGTACACAGAGGAAGTCAAAATCCTTGATACTTGGCCAAAGCGCCCCCATCTATGCGCTGTTTCTGCCTTCCTCTGCGTCCTCCTTGTCCTCTGTGGTAAATGTTTTTTGGTGAACTTATGAACGATCTTTATTCCACCGCCGAACAGTACCTGCTGGCGCCCTACGAACTGACGCCAGGCAAACTTGAGTTGGTATTCGGCGAATTGTTCGGCCACCGGCTCGATTATGCCGACCTCTATTTTCAATATGCGCGCACCGAAGCCTGGAGCCTCGAAGAGGGCATCGTCAAGTCGGGCAGCTTCAACATCGAGCAGGGGGTCGGCGTGCGCGCGATTGCGGGCGAGAAAACCGCCTTTGCCTATTCGGATGACATCAGCCTGCCGGCATTGACCTCCGCCGCGCAAGCCACGCGCGCCATTTCCGCCGCCGGTGGCGAACAGCGCCTGTCGCTGCTGCGCGGCGCCGGCATACCGGCGCTTTATGCGACAGCCGATCCGATTGCTTCGCTTGAGGACATCGAAAAGGTCAAACTGCTGGAGCGTCTGGAGCAATTCGTGCGCGCCGCCGACAGTCGCGTCAGGGAAGTCATGGCGCATGTCGCGGGCAGTTGGGAAGCCGTTCTGGCAGCCCGTTCCGATGGCCGCCTTGCTGCCGATGTGCGCCCCCTGGTGCGCGTTTCGGTCACGGTCATCATGGAGCAGGACGGTCGCCGCGAGCAGGGTTCTTCGGGTGGCGGCGGGCGTTTCGATTATCGTTATTTCAGCGACGACGTGTTGCGCGATTATGCGCAGAAGGCCGTGCACCAAGCCAGTGTCAACCTGGCTGCCCGCCCTGCACCAGCCGGCAACATGACCGTGGTGCTCGGCTCCGGCTGGCCCGGCATCCTGTTGCACGAAGCAATCGGCCACGGCCTGGAAGGCGACTTCAACCGCAAGGGTAGTTCGGCGTTTGCCGGGCGCATTGGCGAACGCGTCGCAGCGCCCGGCGTCACGGTGGTGGACGATGGCACGCTGAACCAGCGGCGCGGCTCGCTCACCATCGATGACGAAGGCAACCCGACCCGATGCACGGTGCTGATCGAGGATGGCGTCCTGCAGTGCTACATGCAGGACTCGCTCAACGCGCGCCTGATGGGCGTGGCGCCCACCGGCAACGGACGGCGTGAATCGTTTGCCCACCTGCCGCTGCCGCGCATGACGAATACATATATGCTGAATGGCGACAAGTCGTCCGAGGAAATCATCGCCTCGGTCAGGCACGGCCTGTATGCCGCCAACTTCGGCGGCGGCCAGGTCGACATCACCAGCGGCAAGTTTGTTTTCTCCACCGCCGAGGCCTACATGATCGAAAACGGGAAAATCACTTATCCGGTCAAGGGCGCAACGCTGATCGGCAACGGTCCCGATGTGTTGACGCGGGTCTCGATGATCGGCAACGACATGGCGCTCGATCCCGGCGTCGGCACCTGCGGCAAGGAGGGCCAGAGCGTACCGGTCGGCGTCGGCCAGCCGACATTGCGCATCGACGGACTCACGGTGGGTGGCACTGCCTAGTAGCCGGGCAAAGCGATATTAATGGATAACATCACAATATTTCTCACCACCAAGGCGCCAAGTACACCAAGCGTCTCAGGAAAAAGCAATATCGAATTTGAAGTTCTAGGCGCACATTTGTGACCATTGACGTGGGGCAGAATCAGTGTGTCGAACTGGCCATCGGCGATCGAACCCGCACCATAAGCGTAGGTGTACTTCTGCGTAACCATGTCTTGGCAGAGCGGGCGAACCGACTTCGGGCACCAGCAACGCCGGGTATCGGAGACCCGTCCAAAGCGCGCTTCGCCTTGAAACATTAGCCGGAGCGGACCTTCGCCTTGCCACTGCCGGTTGATTTCCCCGAGGATGCCGGGGAGTTTTTTCTCCAATCCTCCTGGGCTGTGACATCAGCCTTGGGGTGTCGCTTGTCGGGCGCAAGCTTGCGCCAGCCATGACGATGCAGGAGATTGTAGGCGGAGGCCAAGGCCACGGTCCGTCCCAGGCGAGCGTCCAATGCCTGTTTGATTTCGCTCACCACCAGAATGTCGCCAACTCTCGCTTTCTCGAAGAACGGTAGCAAAAAGGCGGCCTCCTCCTCGCGCGTCATGTTCTCCCGCCGCCGTCCGCCCCGTCGGCTTGCACCATAACCCGGTACCCCTTCCCCGCGTACAAAGCGCGTTCGCAACTGGCAGGCCCATCCGGCCGACACTCCGATGGCACGGGCTGTCTGCTCCAATGACAAGCCGTACTCAAGCGGTAGAACCACCGCCTGCGCCTGTCTCAACTCTTCTACCGTCCTGGCCTTGGCCAGGCACGCCTTGGCTTCTTCCAGCCATTCCCCTCCACTCGCTCTCCTTGCCATTGCCGTATCCCCATGATCGAGACACCACTATTATTTCATTAATGAAGTGGAAATAGAATTACTTTTACGTTTCTTGTATTTAGCCCAACCATCGCGGTTGGCTTTTTTGCACTTTGGGACCACTTCAGGTGATCGCAATTGCAAAAGTCCGGTGGTCGATATTGGGAAAAATTCTGTGGTTATTTTCTAATGATGAGTAGTAATTTTTTCTGTAGCCAAGCTCCAGCTACAAATCGTTACATCAATGCAGTCAGCCCCAGGAGCGTCACCGCGTTATTGAACACATGGCTATCCACACTACACGCAAAGGAGACATGAAATGAAACATGCAGTTATTGTGAGTACTACTCTTGCTGTGCTATTGCTTGGCGCCGGGCAAGTGGCGTCCGCCGCGGACGGCAAGGCGATTTATGACAAGTCGTGCGGCCTTTGTCATAATACGGGTATGGCGAAGGCAGCGAAGCTTGGCGTCAAGGATGCGCTCAAAGGCGACTCTGACTCCTTGACGGCGTCGGTCATCAAGGGCAAAGGCATCATGAAGCCGCGGGCGGGCACGAAACTGTCCGACGAGGAAATCAAGGCCGCCGTCGAATACATGTTGGCTCAAGGGAAATAATCCGTAGATCGACAGTTAGAATCTTTCACAACCCACCAGTATTCAAGCGACTCTCCACCCGGAGGGTCGCTTCTCATTTCTGGGTCTCTTGGCTGAATTGTTTGCTGCCGATGGATTACTTGCAGCAGAAAGAGTGAAGAGCGCATAAGCAACAACGCGGCTTACATCAACATCCAGACCGTTGGCATGCATGAACCATGAACCGTACCGCCATCGCAATCGTTGTTTCTGTCGCGGTCATTAGCACTACATTGGCGGGCACCTATTGGGTTTTTGTCACATTAGCAACGCATTTTCCGGCAAGACGAATGCTGGGAATGAGAGTGCTGCATGATAGTGAGCAGCGGCTTGGCATGTGTCGCTATTGTCTATTTGGCCAATAAGTGGGTACGGTAACTAAGTCGATACATCCAGCTTTAGGTAGACTCTTCATCGTTGAATATCCATCCCTCTTGTTCTAATTACGTTAAAGCGAAATCCATGACCACACTATTTGATCCCCTTCGAGTTGGCGACCTGCTGTTACCCAATCGCGTCATCATGGCCCCTCTCACGCGTTGTCGCGCCAATGCCGGGCGTGTACCCAATATCCTCAATGCCGAATATTATGCACAGCGCGCCAGCGCTGGACTAATCTTAAGTGAGGCCACATCTGTCGATCCGATGGGCGTGGGCTATCCCGATACGCCGGGAATCTGGTCTGTCGAACAAATCAACGGCTGGAAACTCGTTACTCAGGCCGTCCATGCTTGCGGCGGCAGGATTTTTATGCAGCTGTGGCACGTAGGCCGCATTTCTGACCCAGACTTCCTGGGTGGTCATTTGCCTGTTGCCCCAAGTGCCATTGCCCCTCTTGGCCACGTCAGTCTGTTACGCCCGCTGCGGGAATATGTCGTGCCGCGTGCGCTTGAAACCCATGAGATTCCGGCAATTGTCGAGGCCTATCGCAAGGGCGCCGAGAACGCGAAGCAGGCTGGCTTCGATGGTGTCGAACTACACGGCGCCAACGGCTACCTGCTGGATCAGTTCCTGCAGGACAGCACCAACAAACGAGACGATCACTATGGCGGTTCGATCGAGAACCGTGCACGCTTGATGCTGGAGGCCACGGATGCCGTTATTTCCGTATGGGGTGCAAACCGGGTCGGCATGCATCTGGCGCCAAGGGGAGATGCTCATTCCATGGGGGACTCCGATCCCCTCGCCACCTTTGGCTATGTGGCCGAGGAACTGGGAAAGCGTGGCATCGCATTTATCTTTACCCGCGAGTCTCTTGGCGAAAACCGGATCGGCCCTCAATTGAAAAAACGTTTTGGAGGCGTGCTGATCACGAACGAGGGCTTCAACCGAGAATCTGCGCAGCAAGTCCTTGATTCCGGCGAGGCAGATGCGGTTTCGTTCGGCAAGCTTTTCATTTCCAATCCTGACCTGCCAAGACGGTTGCAACTCAATGTGCCCTTGAATCCTTTCGATGTGAAGACCTTCTACGGCTACGGACTTGCAGATGCGGAAGTGGGGTACATTGACTATCCGAGCCTTGTGGCAGAAGCCGGATAATCTTTGTGTTACGTTTCTTGTACCTGGCCCAGCCTCGCAGTTGGGCTTTCCCCATTTTTGGGGCCGCAGGGCAGATCGGCATACCAATCGTGATCGGTATTGAGAGAGGTCGGGGAATCCGAATGCCCCCCGGCGGCGGAATTCCCCCGCTGGCACTCAGTACACGCCCTTGGCGTTGAGGAATGCGCCATACTTGCAACCTCCGTCCTGAATGTGGCGTACCAGCCAAGTTGCGAAGAAGTGCACGAAGCCCTGACCATTACTATATGACCTCTCACCCTACCCGTCACCGCCTCAAATTTGCCGATATTGCCCTTTGCCAACGTTTTTATGATCCAATCAGTGCGGAATACTTCGTGAAGCAGAGCGACGGCATGGCCGCCATGATTACTGGCGGCACCGTACCGGATGAATTTGAGGCCGACGACATCATAGGCATCGACAAGTAGCCTTATGCTTATCTTGATACACTTTTTTATAGGATCTAAACATGTTATTCAAAACCGGCATTCTGATTGCCAGCGCAGCATCTCTGATCACTCTGTACGGATGCAATTCCTCCGATCATCCAAAAACCGCAGCTCCCTCCAGGCCTGCCGTTGCCGCCACTGTGAATGGCACCGCCATCAGCGAAAGCCGCGTAGATTCATTGGTCAAGCAGAATGCTGCGCAAGGACAACCAGAAAATCCCGAATTGCGCAAAGAAATTATTGAACGTCTGTCGGTGCAATTACTCATTTCTCAGGAAGCCATCAAGAAAGGTTTGGATAAAACACCTGAAGTATTGGAGCAGATCGATTTTTCCAAGCAATCCATCTTGGCCAATGCTTTCGTTGAGGACTACTTTAAAAACAATCACGTCAGCGACGATATGCTGAAAGCCGAGTATGAAAAAATAAAAGGCCAGATGGCCGGCAACGAATACAAGGCACGTCACATTCTTGTGGAGAATGAAGCGGAAGCCAAGGGCATCATCGCCAGACTGAACAAGAACCCCAAGATATTCGAAACCCTGGCCAAGGAAAAGTCCAAGGACCCCGGTTCCAAAGTCAATGGTGGCGATCTGGGCTGGTTCGATCCGCGCGGCATGGTGCCCGAGTTCGGCGCAGCAGTCACAAAGCTGGCAAAAGGGAAATTTACTGAAGAACCAGTCAAGTCACAATTCGGTTATCACGTCATCCTGCTGGAAGACTCCCGTCCCAAAACGTTTCCGCCCTTTGATCAAATAAAGTCGAAGCTGCAAGAGCAAGTACAGCAGCAGAACTTGAAAAAGCTTTTTGACGACATGAAGGCGAAAGCGAAGATTGAAATCACCCAGGCGGCTATTCCCGCAATTTCACCCGCAAAGGAAAACAGGCCGGCTGAACCGGGCAAATGACACTGGATTGCCTTGTCACTGATATTGCGGCGGCATATACGGATTACCCAAGTATTAATAAATAAAACTACCGCATAATCGTAGTCGCAAACAGAGGCAGGAAATTATTTTGCAAACGCTTTCCGGCATCACCAGTGTTGCCCACGTTATCCAACTTGCAGTGGCGCCAGTGTTTCTGCTCACCGGCGTCGCTGCAATTCTGTCTGTCCTGATCAATCGTCTGGGACGGGTAGTGGACCGCTTTCGTGCGCTGGAGATCAAACTGTCGGATGCACATGAAAGCGCTCTGGATACGGCTCAGACCGAGATGGCTAGGCTTGCGAGCCGTGCGCGCTTGATTCATTGGGCAATCGGGTTTTGCACCGGCTGCGCATTGCTGGTCTGCATCGTCATTGCCACGCTGTTCGTTGGCTCGATCACTGGAGTGGAAGGGGGCAATATCATTGCGGCGCTGTTTATCACCGCCATGTTATTGCTGGTGGTTGGATTGCTCTGCTTCCTGCGCGAGATCGCGCTTGCCACCGGCAACATCCATGTAGTGCCGCGCTGATATTGCTGAACAAAGCTCCAAGGAACATTGGCAACCGCCACCCCGCCCGCGGCTGCCGTTACAAACCAATGCAAGAAATATCTGTAGCTGCTATATTAGAAAAACGTTTGCTGTCCAATAGCGGCAGGGATTTCATTGCTTGTGAAGGGAAACGTGATGACTGAAGATTGCGAAATTATCTTGCCAAAGCCTTCGCGGTCTTCAGGCATAAGTTCCGGCAAGGAACTTGATCCTTTATTGCAAAGCGGCCACTGGCCGCCACTACAGTATGCCGAATGGTCCAGCCGCTTTGAACTCGGCATCCCGCTGATCGATAAACAGCACAGGCAGTTTTTCGATTTGGTTGCCAGTTTCAACGGCGATGACAGCGAGGTGCGGGTGCTGAAGGCGCTGGCAATTCTCAGCGATTACATTCGCATTCACCTGCGGGATGAAGAAGCCCTGATGGCTGCCGCGCATTACCCTGGTCTGGAGGCGCATTGCCGCTTGCACGCTGATTTGCGTCACATGCTTGCCGCCTTGCTTGGGCGTGCACGCAAAATGTCGCTCGACGAAATCGCCGCAGAAGTGAAATATCTCATCAATGGCTGGCTATCTGAACATATCATTACGGCGGACCTGGGGTTCGCTCCATATGTAGCGCGAGATAAACATCTTGCCCAGTGATTGTCCCGATTATTTCAGTTCCGTGTCGATTTCCCGCAACGCGGCCAACGCGCCCATTTTCAGGGAAACGCCTTTGGCGTTGCCCAACTCCGATTCGGCCGGGTTGATGCGGATCAGCGGCATGCCCAGTCCCTGGCTGAAATGCCGAACCGTCGCGATATTCGTCCCTGCGCCGAGCTCGATCACCAGTACCCGTTTGGCCTTTTGCAGCCATTGATTCAGCTTCGCCTGCTGCGCCCTGGCAACTTGCGATTGCCAGTTCCAGTCGCCAAACATCAATATATTCGGCCGCACCAGTGCCCCGCAGTCAGGGCAGACCGGCAATGGCGAAACAAGGCGGCACTGCTCATCCACGTCAGGCTGGATATCGTCGGCGGACCATATCGCGGGCGAACAAGACGCCATGCATTGGACACGATGAATCGAGCCGTGGCATTCCACTATATTGACCAGGCCTGCTTTCTGGAACAGCCCATCGACGTTGGACGTAAACACGAACGCGCCTTGCGACATTCGCCCCCCCCATTTGCGCAAAATGCGATAGCCATCATGGGGTTCGGTCCGGCGATACAGATTCAAGCGATGGCCATAAAACCCCCAGGCCAGCTTCGGGTCAGTCTCAAACGTATCAGGAGAGGCGATTTCCTCAAAATGGATACCTGACTTTGCCAGTGCCGGATATGCGCGTCAAAACCCGGTTGTCCCGCGAAAGTCCGGGAGCCCTGCATCCACACCCATGCCGGCACCAGCCGTGATCAACAGGCCATCTGCCTGATCAATCAGTTTGGCACAGCGCAAGAATTCAGAAGCATTCAATTCGTCAGCCTGCAAAAAAGCGATACGCCCAATAACATTTCCTACTGTTTTTCCCAGATCGTCACTTCGGACAGGCTGTGCTGATATTTGCGCCGCGTTTCGCGAATCACGAAAGGCACTTCGCGCGGACCTTCGATGAGATGAAAATGCGCACCAAGTATTTGCTTCAAACCATCGAGCGTGGTGAAACTCTCGCCGTCGCGCTTGAAGCCACCGACCCAGTCCGCACGCGGCGTGTACTCTTCAAGCCAGGTGTAAGGTGAAGCCAGAAGCAGCAGGCCACCGCGGTTGATGCGCTCATGCATCGATTGCAGAAACTTCGCCGGGCTGTAGAGGCGGTCAATCAGATTGGCGGCCAGCACCAGGTCGTAGCCGGTAAAGATGTCTTTCAGGTTGCAGGCGTCGCCCTGATAGAACTCGACCTTGTGACGCACAGCGTCGAGGCCGAGTTCGGCCAGCGTGCGCTCCTTGTAAAGCAGCAGTTCGCCTTCATCGACAAGTGTGTAGCGCAACACGCCCTGTTCAGCGAGCTTCACTCCTGTGCCAATAAAGCGCGCCGAAAAATCGATGCCGGTGACGCGCTCGAAGTGGCGCGCGAGTTCGAAGGTGGCGCGGCCGGTGGCACAGCCGAGGTCCAGTGCCTTCAGCGCCGGGCGATTGCCCATTGTCTTGATGGCAATTTGCGCCAGCGCGCGCGGAAAATTCGCTACGCCGAAATACTCCTCGCCGTAGTGGAACTCGCTGTACTCGCTCAGCATGCGGTCGCTCTCGTAACCCAAAGCCGGAGCGGCTGGCGCATGTTCGGCCACGACATAGCGAAAACCCGCGTGCTGAAAGAAATGACGGCGGAAAGCATAACGCGAAGCGCGCACGGCCTCATTGCCGCAGGAAATCCACGAGCCACCCTTGATCAGGTTGTGGCGACCGTCAAAGGTCGGTGTGGTGAAATCGTCGTAGATCGGATGCACCGCGAAGTGGTCGAAGGGATAGGTTGGTGTCTCGGTCCATTGCCAGACGTTGCCGACGACGTCATACAAATCGCCGTGACGAAATTGCGTGACCGGGCAGGACGATGCCCAGTGGTCAAGATGCAGATTGGCGGCGGTTGGCGCCTCGTTGGCCGGGTCGTGTAAACCGGAAATATCGTAGAGGCGATACCACTCGTCTTCGCTGGGCAGTCTGACGCGCCGTCCAGTCGCGCGTGCTTTCCAGTTACAGAAAGCCTTGGCCTCGTGATAGTTGGTTTCCACCGGCCAGTCCCACGGCATCGGCACTTCTTCACACATCAGGCGCAAGTGCCAGTCTGCATCGCGCCTGATCCAGAAGGTGGGATGTTGTGCTCGCGCGAACTGCCGCCAGTGCAGGCCCTCCTCTTCCCACAGGCTGTCGTCGGCATAGCTCCCCGCTTCGACAAAGGCGAGGAATTCCTGGTTCGAAACGAGATGGCGGCTGGCCTGGAAAGCAGGGAGTTCCGCCTTGTGGTTACCGTACTCGTTGTCCCAGCCATAGACCGAATCGTCGAACGGTTTGCCGACGCTGACGGAGCCGGCTGTGATCGTCACCAGGTCATTTTGCGACGCCACGCCGGATTGACGGCAAGGCATCCAGGCTGGATGTGGCTTGACGAACCTGAGGTCGTGCTGGCGGATCAGCACCGATGAGGTTTCGAGATGAATGCGTTCGTGCTCGATGCCCATCAGCACAACCCAGAACGGATGCGGCCAGCCCACGGGCAATGTCAATGGCGTTGTCGCGATGACGCGATCCACGACTTCGCGCATTTCGCGGCGATAGGTCCGCACTTCGGCCGGCGTCGGCCAGTCGTAGTGGGCATCGTTGAGGTCGTCCCAGCTCATCTCGTCGACCCCGACGGCGAACATGGATTCGAAGCGGGGATTGATGCGCTGTTCGATCAGGCCGGCCAGAATGAACTTGTTGATAAAGAAGGTCGCCGTATGGCCGAGATAAAAAATCAGCGGGTGGCGCAGCGCGATCGGTTTCTTGTAATAGGCCTCGTCGCCAGTGAGCACCTCGAACAGCGATTCGTAGCGGTCGCAGGTGGCGTGGAAATAGTGCCGGATCTCGGCGCGTTTGGCCTCGGCGTTGTCGCCGGCCAGCAGCGGAGTGCGCGAGAACAGAGTATTTTTCACGCTCATTCTCCTACCGAAAGCGGATGAAAGCTGCGCTGCACGATGGCGCGGATGATGTGCAGGCGACGGTGAAAGAAATGGTCGGCGCCGGGCACCACGATGACCGGCAGTTCGAGCGGCTCGGCCCATTGCAGTACGTTCTCCAGGGGCACGGTTTCGTCCTTCGCGCCATGAATGACGATGGTATCTTGAGGCACCGCGCTTGTTTCATAGCTGCGTGCGCCTTCGATGTAACCGGCGGCGGTGCCGACCAGCACCAGTCGCCTTGCCGGACCGCCCTCGTCGGCAAGACGTTTGGCCAGGCGCGTGACGACGAAGGCGCCGAAGGAGAAGCCGGCGAGATAAAGCGGAATCCGGCCAAAATGCGAACGGGCGAACGCGTAAACCGCGTGCAAGTCATCGGTTTCGGCGATGCCGTTGTCGTGTTTGCCCTTGGATGCGCCGACGCCGCGAAAATTCGGCCGCAGCGTGACACAGCCCATTTCGCGGAACGCGCGCGCCAATGTCGTCACCACCTTGTTGTCGGCGCTGCCGCCGAACAAGGGATGCGGATGGCCGACGATCACCATGCCTTGCGGTGTTTCGTGTGGCTCGACGAAAACTTCGATGTCTCCTGACGGCCCTTCGATCAATATGCGCTCATGTGCCATTTGTAAAATTAAAAAAGCAATTCGCCAAGATTTTCAGGTTTATATTTTCAGCCGTTCGACGATGCGGCCATGCAGCAGATGCTCGTTGATGATCTCGTCGATGTCTTCCTTGCCGGCATAGGTGTACCAGATACCCTCAGGATAGACCACCAGCACCGGCCCCAGTTTGCAACGGTCGAGGCAGCCGGCGGAATTGATGCGCATGCGCCCTGCGGATTTCGGTACCAGTTCCTTCAGGCGTTCCTTGGCATACGCGCGCATCTCGTCCGCGCCATGATTCTGGCAGCAGATTGCGCCGTTAGCGCGCTGGTTGATGCAGAAAAAGGCGTGACGTTTGTAGTAACTCATTCGAATTTCCTGGAAGGCGTGAGGAGTAAGGAGTCTGGAGAGAGGAGTAAATCCCGGCGCATCATGCGCCAACACGCTGGTTTGCCTCCTCACTCCTCACTGGGTATTTCTGTGCATTCTTCGCCATCTTGTTGTGTGCCGCGGCGATGAGATCGATGTCGAGCACATCGGCCAGTTCGACCAGATAGATCAGCGTATCGGCCACTTCATCGCGCACGGCGGCGAGTTGTTCGGCCGTTAGCGTTTGACTTTGTTCCGGCGTCATCCACTGGAACTGCTCGACCAGTTCGGCCGCTTCGACGATCATCGCCATGGCGAGATTTTTCGGCGTGTGATACTGGCGCCAGTCGCGCGCGGCAATGAATTGGCGCAGTGCATTGCGCAGTTCTATCAACTTGTCTTCTTTTTCCATGGGTCACGGTCCGGTAATAGCAGCCATGCTAACGCAAGGAATGGCCACAACATCGACAACAGCCGGGTCAGGCCGTTGAAATTGAGAAAGTGCCCCTGCCGCCAGATCTCTGCCGCTTCGGCGAGGTAAGGATTCTGCGGCGCCAGGTTCACCAGCACCGTTGCCAGCAACAGGGCGACCGCGGCAAAAGAGCGGCGCAATCCCTGACCGAGGTACAAGACAGGCAACAGCACTGCGCAGCCGATGGCGACACCGCTGGCATTGCCGCTCGTGATCCAGTGCAATGCCTCGGCCGGGTCGACCAGGATCGCCGCCGCCAGCGCGCGTATCACCACACCAAGCAGCAACATGGCGAAAACGGCACGCGCCTTCAACCCCAGTGCCGCCAGCACCAGCCCGACTGCCAAGGCATTGATGGCGGCAATTGCCGCCTCAATGTGAGCGAAGCGCGAGACATCGAAGGGCAGCGCCGGTTCGATGCCGAGCGCGCGGCGCAAATCGCCGTTGCCAAACAGCAGCGACTCGGGATTGACCTGCGTCAGCAGCCAGAAACCCATCAGCACCAGTCCGCTGTCGCCGATAAAACCGGACACGATATGACGTTCGCGCAATGCGGCGAGATGGCCGCCGGAAAGCAGGGCGCCGCCCCAGCGCGCGCCCATGATGGCGCCAAACAAGGTACCCAGGGTGTTGCTGCCAAAATCAATATTGGAAGATACGCGAGTCGGCAGATAGTTTTGTGTTGTCTCCACAGTTCCGCTCAGCAGGGCACCGAGTACTGTGATGGCAGGAATTGCCAACACTCGGCCCAGGCGCCTTTGCAGCACCGTGGCCCAGAGGAAACCAAAAGGCAGATAGCCGAACACATTAAGAACGATGTCGAACCAGGTCGAGTAGCGCAGCCAACCCGTCGTAAGCCAGGCCAGCGGCGGCGCGCCGAGATCGCGCCAGCCGCTGAACGGATGCAGGCTGGCATAGATGACCAGCAGCGTGAAGGCAATGGCGAGATGGCGCGCTAATGCGTTGTGTCTATCGGCCATCGCTTGGGTTTAGTGTGGAAGAATGTATTACGAAGTGAATTGTTTCAATCGAGCGTAGCGAGCCAAATGGTAGCCCCGCCCCCGGAAGGCGGCGGGGGCGGGGTTTCGCGAAGCACTGCTTCGCGCCGCCGCAGCCGGCCGGCTGTGCAAAGCCGACCGTGGAACGGAGGTGGGAGTTCGATTTGCATTTGCGTTTTTTTATCGTCAGTGGCGCAACAATTACAACATGAGCGCTATGTGTGGTGATGAACGTGCTCAGGGTGCGGCTGTATGGCGGCATGATGACCGTGCCGCAACTGGTCGTGAATACGCGGATCGTGATGCACGAACTGCGGCAGCAGCGAACCGGCGATCATGCCGAAAAAACTCGCCATCACGCCGGCAAGCTGGGCCGGGATGAAGGGATTTTCAGGGCCGGCGATCAACACCGAGAGCCATACGCCGATGCCGAAAAAAATCGCCAGCAGGGCGCCCTGATTGGTGGCGTGACGCCAGTAAATGCCGAAAACCAGCGGAATGAACGCCGAGACCAAGGTGATCTGGTAGGCATTCTCGACCATCTTGAAAATGCTGGCCTTGGAATTGATGGCATAGAGCGTAACGATGATGGTGAAGGAGAGCGTGACGAGGCGCATCATGCGCAGCAGATTGCGGTCGGACATGCGGTGGCCCACCATCGGCTTGAGAATATTTTCCGAGAAGGTGACCGAGGGCGCGAGCAGGGTGGCAGACGCGCAGCTCTTGATGGCGGATAACAAGGCGCCGAAGAACATGATTTGCGCAAATAGCGGCGCATGTTTCAGAACCAGATTGGGCAGGATCAGTTGCGAGTCGGTGTCGATCAGGCTGGCCACCATCTGCGGATCGATCATGGTGGCCGAAAAGGCGAGAAACATCGGCACGAAGGCGAAGATGAAATACAGCGAGCCGCCGAGCACCGAACCCCACACTGCGATCCTCTCGGTCTTCGAAGACTGCACGCGCTGGAACACGTCCTGCTGCGGAATCGAGCCGAACATCATGGTGATCCAGGCAGCGAAAAACCCCACGATTTCGGCGGCATTCGCCGACGGCCAGAACGAGAACTTGCCCGCCGCGCGCGCATGCTCGACCACCACGGCGACACCGCCGACCTGCTGGCTAAGCTCGCCGCCGATCCAGAGCATGCCGATGACGATGATGATCATTTGCAGAAAATCGGTGATCGCCACCGCCCACATGCCGCCGAACAGGGTATAGACCAGAATCGTCGACGAGCCGATCCACATGCCGGCGCGGCGAGCTTGCTGATCTCGCCGCCCGAGACGACGTTGAACACCAGGCCGAGCGCGGTGATCTGGGCGCCGACCCAGCCCAGATAGGAGATCACGATGGCCAGCGTGGTCAGCACTTCGACGCTGCGGCCAAAGCGTTTCTTGTAGAAGTCGCCGATGGTGAGCAGGTTCATGCGATACAACGGCGCGGCAAAAAACAGCCCGACCAGAATCAGGCACAGCGAGGAACCGAAGGGATCGGCCACCACGCCGTGCAGGCCCTCGTTGAGGAAAGTGGCAGGAATGCCGAGCACGGTTTCCGAACCGAACCAGGTGGCGAACACGGTGGCCGTCACCATGTAAAACGGCAGATGGCGGCCGGCGACGGCGAAGTCCTTGGTGTTATGCACCCGCGTCGCGGCGTAGAGGCCGATGGCGACTGAAATCAGCCAGTAAATGATGACGAACCAGAGAAGCATGACGAGCCCTATGTCGTTGAGGAGCGGCCGTTGGCGGCACAGTGCGGCAAATTATAGAGCCACTTTACGCTCAACCGCCCGGAACAACGCGCCTGCGCAACGAAGACGAGGCCTGCAAGTCGCGATGATCGCCGTCGATACCAATGTGCTCGCGCGCCTGCTGCTGCGCGATGACGAGGCACAGTATCGCAAGGCAGTCCGGCTGTTCGGCGACGGACGCGACTACGCAGCGCCGCCGACCGTGATTCTGGAACTGGTATGGGTAATCGATAGCTATGGCTATGCGCGGGAAGACATCGCCATCGCCCTCAAGTCCCTGCTGGGGTTGCCCAACTTCAAGCCCAAAGGTCGTGCCGCAGTCGCCATGGCCCTTGTGTGGTATGAAAATGGAATGGGTTTTGGCGATGCGCTGCATCTCGCCCTGAGCAGCGGCGACGAAACGTTCGTGACCTTCGATGAGCGCCCGACCAAGTGCGCTGTGCGCTCAGGGCTGGCGCCCCCGGTTGAATTGTCGTGATCGAGAGGATGGGGCTCCTGAATTTATTTCGAGTCTGGAACCTTTAATTCGCAATGCCATACATATATGCTTTTGAAATTTAACTCGAACACGGTCCCTTATAATTTCGAAAAAGAGACCGAAATAGGGACCTTCTATCGGGGGCGGGGCAATATCGTATGGCTTCACAATGCGACATTCACCTGGCTCCCGTATGGTGTTTATGAAGGTGGAATCTGGATGCCAAAATCAGGCGGTGCTCCGCGCCTATACAAGATTGTTGGAGCGAAAGAGATAGAAACGAAGAGCCTTGAGAGTATTGATACACCATTGAGGCAGGGGCAAGCCGCGACTTGCCTGGAATGGCGGCGGAGTACACCGAAAACGCAGGAATGATCGTCAAACCGCTCGAGTCTGCCGCCATTGGGAGCTCGATTGGCGTCGCTATCGTGGGCGCAAAGTGCAAGTCGATATACGAGAAAATGCTGGCAAACCGCGATTCATGGCAGAGTGCAGCAGTCCCGATTTTGATGATAGAGCGATAAAATGACTTCACGTCGTCGATGCGCCCCACCCCGGTGATGGCAGGCGTCACGCGCATTCGCCGTCAGAATGCGTGCAGCAGATTAAAGGGGTCGTGGCCGTACTGATTAAGGGCTGTGGTCGACTATTCTTGCCGATCTTATCCCGCAGCAATTTCGCGCAGCACTCCTACCAGTACCTCGCACTGCGCGTCCGTACCGACTGTGATGCGTAAAAACTGCTCGATACGCGGCAGCTTGAAGTGACGCACGATGATGCTGCGCTCGCGCAGCCGGGCGGCGAGCGCAGCCGCGTCGTGTTGTGGATGGCGCGCGAAAATAAAGTTGGCGCCTGAAGGCAGGACTTCAAAGCCAAGACCGTGTAGTCCAGAGACCATTGTTTCGCGCGAGGTAATGACGGCGGCGCGGGTCTTTTCGAAATAGTCGCGATCTTCAAAAGCGGCAATGGCACCGGCCTGGGCCAGACGATCCAGCGGGTAGGAGTTGAAGCTGTTCTTGACCCGTTCCAGCGCTTCAATCAAGCCGGCATGACCGGTGGCGAAGCCGACGCGCAGGCCGGCCAGCGCGCGCGATTTGGACAGCGTCTGTACCACGAGCAGGTTGGGATATTTTGCGATCAGCGGGATCGCCCCGATTTTTTCATAGGGGCCGCCGAAATCGATATAGGCTTCATCGACCACTACGACCGAGTCGGGGTGGTTTTTGAGCAGACGCTCGATGGCATCGAGACCGAGCAGGCAGCCGGTCGGCGCATTTGGGTTGGGGAAAATGATGCCACCGTTGGATTGGCGATAATCGGCGACCTCGATCTCGAAGGCATCGTTGAGTGCGACCGTTGAGTAATCAATGTCAAACAACGCGCAATACACTGGATAGAAGCTGTAGGTGATGTCGGGAAACAGGATCGGCTTGTCATGCTTGAGCAAGGCCAGGAAGGTCAGCGCCAGCACCTCGTCCGAGCCGTTGCCGACGAAAACCTGCTGTGGCGCGATACCGAAGTTGTCGGCAATCGCCGCCTTCAAGCGATCCGCATTGGGGTCGGGATAGAGCCGCAGGCCGTCGCCGGTCGCTGCGCGGATCGCCTCGATCACGCGCAGCGAGGGGCCATAGGGGTTTTCGTTGGTATTGAGCTTGACCAGATTGTCGAGCTTGGGCTGCTCACCCGGCACATAGGGGGTGAGGCTGCGGACGGTATTGCTCCAGAAACGGCTCATGAATGGTTGGATGGCGCAACGCGTAGAGGCGCTTGAATACAGGCGTGGATAAATTGAAATGGTATCATGCCACTGTTCCCAACTTGCTCGCCAATACACCATGCGCAAGGCCGAAGTTTCCCGCAATACCCTCGAAACCAAAATTACCGTTCGCCTCGACCTCGACGGCACGGGTGCTGCCAAACTCGGCACCGGGCTAGGTTTTCTCGACCACATGCTCGACCAGGTCGCGCGTCACGGCATGATCGATCTCGACATCGAGGCCAAGGGCGATCTGCATATCGACGGTCACCATACAGTGGAAGACATCGGCATTACACTGGGTCAGGCCCTGGCGAAGGCTATTGGCGACAAGAAGGGATTGCGCCGCTATGGTCACGCCTACGTGCCGCTTGACGAGGCGCTGACGCGCGTCGTGGTCGATCTGTCGGGTCGTCCCGGGCTGACCTTCGAAGTGCCCTTTACGCGCGCCATGATCGGCGAGTTCGACGTCGACCTGATCCGCGAGTTTTTCCAGGGGCTGGCCAACCACGCCCTGATCACCGTGCATATCGACAATCTGCGCGGCGACAACGCGCACCATCAGGCCGAGACGGCATTCAAGGCCTTCGGCCGGGCCTTGCGCATGGCAGTCGAAGCCGATCCGCGGGGTAGCGACATTCCTTCGACCAAGGGCAGCCTATAACTCGCCTTTGGCGGTCAAACAGTACAAATCGAAGTGACCTGTTCAATCGAGCGCAGCGAGCTGTTAGTCATCTCCCCCGCGAGGGGGGAGGGCGGGAGGGGGCGGACCTTTATGTCCTTGCGCCCTTTCGTTCTCTGGAGTGACGCCAAGTCCATGCGCGTTAGTCGAAGCTGTTACGAATGACCACTACCGTTGCAGTTGTCGATTACGGCATGGGCAATCTGCGCTCGGTCGCCAAGGCGATCGAGCATGTCATGCCCACGGCCACATTGCTGGTGACTTCAGATCCGGTCGATGTGGCAAAGGCTGATCGCGTCGTGGTGCCGGGACAGGGCGCGATGCCCGATTGCATGCGCGAGCTAGAAGCACGCGGTTTGCGCGCGGCGGTGATTCGTGCGGCGACGGAGAAACCCTGGCTCGGTATCTGCATCGGCCTGCAAATGCTGTTCGATTACAGCGAGGAGGGCGATGTCGCCGGCCTCGGTATCTGTGCCGGCCGCGTGGTGCGTTTCCCGCACGAGCAGATGGCGTTACCCGATGGCACGCGGCTCAAGGTGCCGCACATGGGCTGGAACGAGGTGCAGCAACAGCGGCTGCACCCGCTCTGGAACGGCATTGCCGATGGCGCGCGCTTTTATTTCGTGCATAGTTACTACGTCGTGCCGGATGATTTCGGCATCACTATCGGCCAGACCCGTTATGGCATCCCCTTTACCAGCGCCGTGGCGCGCGATAATATCTTCGCCGTTCAGTTCCATCCGGAGAAGAGCGCGCAGGCAGGATTGCGGTTGCTGACCAATTTCATGAACTGGAAACCATAAGGTTTCTGACGCTTGCCGATCATCTCTTCTTCCTTATCTCATCCCCATAGTCATGCTGCTGATTCCCGCGATTGATCTGAAGGACGGTCACTGTGTGCGCCTCAAGCAGGGCGTCATGGAAGATTCCACGGTGTTCTCGGAAGAGCCGGCGGCCATGGCCCGGCACTGGATCGACCAGGGCGCGCGCCGCCTGCATCTGGTCGACCTCAACGGCGCCTTCGCCGGCAAGCCGAAAAACGAACCGGCAATCAAGGCCATCCTCGACGAGGTTGGCGAGGAGATTCCGGTGCAGCTCGGCGGCGGCATACGCGATCTCGATACCATTGAACGCTGCCTCGACGACGGCATCAGCTACATCATCATCGGCACGGCGGCGGTGAAGAATCCCGGCTTCCTGCACGATGCCTGCACCGCGTTCCCCGGCCACATCATCGTCGGGCTCGATGCCAGGGATGGCAAGGTGGCGGTCGATGGCTGGTCGAAGATGACCGGCCACGATGTCATCGACCTGGCCAGGAAATTCGAGGACTACGGCGTCGAAGCCGTGATCTATACCGACATCGGTCGCGATGGCATGCTTTCCGGCATCAACATCGAGGCCACGGTCAAGCTGGCGCGGGCGTTGCGCATTCCGGTCATTGCCAGCGGCGGACTCGCCGCGCTGAAGGAGGTCAAGGCGCTCTGCGCCGTGGCCGACGAAGGCATCGTTGGCGCGATTGCCGGCCGCGCCATCTATGAAGGCAAACTCGATTTCCGCAAGGCGCAAGCCGAGGCGGACAAACATTCAAAAGCGACATAGCCACAGAGGACACAGAGGCCACAGAGGAAAACCAAATCAGGACCCATAGCGCTTGCGTGTGGTTTCGCTTTTGACTTTCTCTGTGTCCTCTGTGGCTAAAAAGGTTTTTCATGCTTGCAAAGCGCATTATTCCTTGTTTGGACGTCAACGCCGGCCGCGTGGTCAAGGGCGTCAATTTTATCGAGTTGCGCGATGCCGGCGATCCGGTCGAGGTGGCCCGCCGCTATGACGAGCAGGGCGCCGACGAGATCACTTTTCTCGACATCACGGCGAGTTCCGACCAGCGCAACATCATTCTCAATGTAGTGAAGCAGGTCGCCGCGCAGGTGTTCATACCGCTCACGGTGGGCGGCGGCGTGCGCAGCGTCGACGACGTGCGGCGCCTGCTTCATGCCGGCGCCGACAAGGTGAGCATGAATACCGCCGCGGTGCAGAACCCGCAACTTGTTGCTGATGCCTCGGGCAAGGTCGGCGCGCAATGCATTGTCGTCGCCATTGACGCCAAACAGGTTGCGCCTGGGAAGTGGCATGTGTTTACGCACGGCGGGCGCAATGACACCGGCCTCGACGCCATCGACTGGGCGCGCAAGGTCGAATCGCTTGGCGCCGGCGAGATATTGCTTACCAGCATGGATCGCGATGGCACGAAGAACGGTTTTGACCTTGAACTGACGCGGGCGGTGGCCGAAGCGGTGGACATTCCCGTCATTGCCAGCGGCGGCGTCGGCAATTTGCAGCATCTGGCCGACGGCGTGAAACAGGGCCGCGCCGACGCCGTACTCGCCGCCAGCATCTTCCACTATGGGGAATATACTGTCCGCCAAGCGAAGGAATTCATGCGCGCACAGGGTATCGAGGTAAGACTTTGATGAGTTCTAAGTGGCTGAATGAAGTGGTTTGGGACGAACTGGGTCTGGTGCCAGCCATTGCGCAGGACGCAAACAGCGGCGAAGTGCTGATGTTCGCCTGGATGAACCGCGAGGCGCTGGAGAAAACGCTGGCCACGGGCGAAGCCGTGTATTGGTCGCGCAGCCGGCGCAAACTGTGGCACAAGGGAGAAGAGTCCGGCCACACGCAGAAAGTGCTGGAAATCCGTGCCGACTGTGACCGTGACGTGATCCTGCTCAAGGTGGAACAGACCGGCGGCATCGCCTGCCACACAGGTCGACGCAGTTGTTTTTTCCATCGCCTGGAAAACGGCGGCTGGCAGGAAACTGAGCCGGTGCTCAAAGACCCGAAGGAAATATATAAATGACCAGCATGGAG
The DNA here is from genome assembly GCF_907163265.1 of Georgfuchsia toluolica. Taxonomy (NCBI): domain Bacteria; kingdom Pseudomonadati; phylum Pseudomonadota; class Betaproteobacteria; order Nitrosomonadales; family Sterolibacteriaceae; genus Georgfuchsia; species Georgfuchsia toluolica. The sequence goes on along the minus strand of NZ_CAJQUM010000001.1, from coordinate 1,940,646 downwards.
ATATTGCAGCGCTTACAGCGGGTGTTGGCCGAACGGCGCAATGCAGCGCCGGACTCGTCCTACGTTGCCGGGCTCTACGCCAAGGGCACTGACGGCATCTGCAAGAAAGTCGCCGAGGAAGCGGCTGAGGCCATTATGGCGGCTAAGGACGGCGACCAGACGCACCTGGTCAAGGAAGTCACCGACCTGTGGTTTCACAGCATGGTGCTGCTGGCGCATTTCGGCGTCGGGGTCGAGGATGTCGCCGCCGAGTTCCTGCGTCGCGAAGGCGTGTCGGGCATCGAGGAAAAAAAGCAGAGAGGAAACCCATCATGAGCGGCTGCATTTTCTGCAAGATCGCCGCGGGAGAAATCCCCAGCAAAAAGATCTACGAAGACGAGGATATTTTCGCCTTCCATGACATCAACCCGGCCCGGCCGGTGCATTTTCTGATGATTCCGAAACGTCACGTCGGCTCGCTCTACGATGCCGATGCCTCGTATCAGGCCGTGCTGGGCAAGATGCTGCTCAAGGCGGCGGACCTGGCGCGCAAGCAAGGATTGAACGAAGGCTTTCGCACCATTGTCAACACCGGAAGGATAGGCGGGCAGGAGGTGTATCATCTTCATATTCATATCATGGGCGGGCCGGAACCGGTCGGGCCGATGGTGCTTAGGGTTTAGTAAAGGAGAACGACATGGGTGGATTCAGTCCATTTCATTGGTTGATTGTGTTGCTGATAGTCGTGCTTATTTTCGGTACCAAGAAACTGCGCAATATAGGTCAGGATCTGGGTGGCGCAATCAAGGGATTCAAGCAGGGCATGAGCGAGGGCGCCACGGACGACAAGCCTGTGGAAAAGGCAGCGGAATTGCCGTCCCAGGCAGGCCAGACGATTGAAGGCGAAGTCAAGAACAAGACCAAGAGCTGAGCCGGTTACGCGGATCGCATGAGCGAGCGGGTAGTCCCCGCTCGTTTTTTTGGTACCAGGTGACGCAATGTTCGACATTGGTTTTTCCGAGATGGTGGTGATCGCGGTGGTCGCGCTGATCGTGCTCGGACCCGAACGCCTGCCGGGCGTGGCGCGCACCGTGGGCGCCCTGCTGGGCCGGATGCAACGCTACTTCAACGATGTCAAGTCGGAAGTCAATCGCGAACTGCAACTCGAAGACCTCAGGAAAATGCAGCAAGATCTCGCCGACAAGGCAAGAGCCATGGAGCAGTCGGTTCGGGGCGAACTGTCCGATGTCGGGCAGACCATCGAAGTGGCCCAGGAAGCCCTGTCTGCGCCAAAGGAACCATCGCTGGAGAGCATAGATCCAGCGCTTCCGGGCAAGGCGGCCGCGAATGTTGAATCCGACCATGACGCATAAAAAATAAACCAGATGCTGGAAAACGCCGAAGGTTTCATCTCCCATCTGGTCGAACTGCGTGGTCGCCTGATGCGTGCGTTGCTGGCGGTGCTGGCGCTATTCCTCTGCCTGCTGCCCTGGGCCAGCAACATCTACGACCTGCTGGCACGGCCAATGCTGAAGGCATTGCCGCCGGGGACCAGGATGATTGCCACCGGGGTGATTACACCGTTCATGGTGCCGATCAAGGTGACCCTGCTGGTGGCCCTGGTCGCCGCCCTGCCGGTAGTGCTTTACCAGGCTTGGGCTTTCGTTGCCCCCGGCCTGTACCGGCACGAAAAGCGTTTTGCCCTGCCGCTGGTCATCGGTTCGACGCTGTTGTTCATACTCGGCATGGCATTCTGCTATTTCTTCGTCTTTGGCACCGTGTTCAGCTTTATCGCCAAATTCGCGCCGAACAGCATCATGCCGGCGCCTGACATCGAGCAGTATTTTTCGTTCGTGATGACCATGTTCCTTGCCTTTGGCACCACCTTCGAAGTGCCAGTGGTGGTGCTGCTGCTGGTGCGCTTCGGCGTGGTCAGTCTCGACAAGCTGAAGGAAATGCGGCCCTATGCGATTGTCGGCGCCTTCATTATCGCGGCGGTGGTGACGCCGCCGGACGTCACTTCGCAGGTGTTGCTGGCGGTGCCAATGTGTCTGCTCTACGAGTTTGGCCTGTTGCTGGCGCGCTTCGCCGTAAAGCCTGCGGAACCCAAGCCCGAGCAAGATGCTTGAGGTTCAAGATTCAAGATTCAAAGTTAAAGGTTAAAGGTTAAAGGTTAAAGGTTAAAGGTTAAAGGTTAAAGGTTAAAGGTTAAAACTTTGCAAAGTTGAACGCTTTTACTGCCGTTGCGTCTGCGGTCGCTTGCCGATGGTGACATCGACTTCGATGTTGCGGTTGTTACGGCGCAGTTTGAGCTTCGCCTGACTGCCCGGGTTTAGTGGCGCGATCAGTTCGATCATGTTTTGCGAGTCGGTAATCGGCTTGCCGTTTACCGCCAGCAGCACATCGCCGGTGCGAATTCCCGCCTTGTTGGCCGGACTGCCGCGCATGACACCAGCAATCAAGGCGCCGTCAGTATTCGGCATGCCAAATGATTCGGCGATTTCCGGCGTGATTTCCTGCATTTCAACGCCGATCCAGCCGCGCGTGACGGAACCGTTCCTGATGATCTGGTCGAGCACGTTGCGCGCCAGCGAGACCGGGATCGCAAAACCGATACCCATCGAGCCGCCGCTTTGCGAATAAATCGCCGAGTTGATGCCGACCAGATTGCCATTGCTGTCGACCAGCGCGCCGCCGGAGTTGCCGGGGTTAATGGCGGCGTCGGTCTGGATGAAGTTCTCGAAGGTATTGATGCCCAGATGCGTGCGGCCAAGCGCCGAGACGATGCCGGAGGTGACGGTCTGGCCGACGCCGAAGGGATTGCCGATGGCGAGCACTACGTCGCCGACGCGCAGGGAATCCGGCGCAGCGAAGGTGATGGCGGGCAGTTTGCCTTCGGTCGCGATTTTGAGCACGGCGAGGTCTGAGTCGGGATCGGCGCCGATCACCCGGGCCTTGAATTTCTGGCCATTATTGAGCGCGACTTCGATTTTGTCGGCGGCTTCGACGACATGATAGTTGGTCAGGATGTAGCCGTCGGCGGAAACGATGACGCCGCTGCCCAGCCCCGAGCGCGGCTCCGTTTGCTCATCCAGTTGGTCGCCGAAAAAATGACGGAAAAAAGGATCGTTGAGCAGCGGGTTGCGGGACGCCTTGACTTCCTGCGAGGTATACACATAGATGACGGTGGGCACCGCCTTGCGTGCCGCATCGGCATACGAAGCAACGGCGCGCATGCCGCCGCCGGTCGATACCGCCTGCAGGATCGATACGTCGTGCGATTCACCGCGTGGGGCCAACCATTCCGGTTTCAGGGTCTGAATGGTGAACAGTACGGCGACCCCGACGGTAACGGCTTGTGCGAAGATGTACCAGAGTCGTTTCATATGAGTGATTGAAATTTGGGAGAGGCCATGCACCGCGACGCATTGCGCGATTACCTGGACGAACTGTTGCAAGTTGCGCAGTTCCATGATTATTGCCCAAATGGCCTGCAGGTGGAAGGGCGCGCGGAAATTCGTAAAATTATCTGTGGCGTCACTGCTTCCCAGGCCTTGCTTGATGCCGCGGTGAACGCGGACGCGGATGCGGTCTTGGTCCACCACGGCTATTTCTGGAAGGATGATGACAATCGGGTGACCGGTATCCGCAAGTCGCGCCTGGCTACGCTGCTCAAACGCGATATCAACTTGTTCGCTTATCACCTGCCGCTCGATGCGCATGCTGAACTTGGCAACAACGCGCAATTGGCCGCGCTAGCCGGCTGGACGGCGGAAGGGCGCTTTGGCGATCAGGACATTGGCTTTATCGGCCGCCCGGACACGCTATGCACAGCTGGCGACGTGCTTGCGCAAATCGAAGCGACACTCTGCCGTACGGCACTGCTGGTCGGCGACGCGCAGCGGAAAGTGAAGCGCATCGCATGGTGCAGCGGTGGCGCGCAGGGACATTTCGAGGAAGCGATCGCCGCAGGCGCCGACCTGTATGTGAGCGGCGAGATTTCCGAGCAGACCACGCATCTGGCGCGCGAATCCGGGGTGCCCTACATTGCGGCGGGGCACCATGCGACGGAGCGCCATGGCATACAAGCCCTGGGCGCGCATCTGACAAAGCGTTTCGGTCTTGCCTGTGATTTTGTCGATATCGATAACCCGGTCTAACGCGCAGGGTCGCCAGCATCACCCTTGATGATGAAAATGCGCGAAAGGCAAATTAAACGTCCCCCGCCCCAACCCCGCCCCGGGGCGGGGCTACTGGTTTGCTCGCTACGCTCGATAGTCACAATGCGCGCTGTTTTTGCTTTTTTACGCTAATCCATGGCCATGCGCTGCCGCCTGTCCATTGTTGCCGCCTTCCTCGCCACGCTGCTCGCGGTGTCGAGCGTTGTCGCCGCGCCGGTCTATCTCAACACCCCGGACGGTGAACAGCGCTTGATCGGTGCGAAACTGCGGCAGCATTTTTTTGCCGTGCAACCCTATGTGGAAACCCAGCAGAACCTGGCCTTTTGCGGGCCGGCCAGCATCGTCGCGGTGATGAACAGTTTCGATACACCGCGCCCGTTCGAGCCCCGGCTTTATCCCTACCGCTTCTACACTCAGGACAATATCTTCAACGCCGATACCCAGCGTGTGAAGAGTTTCATCATGGTCTCGGTGCGCGGCATGACGCTGGCCGAGATGGCGGCCTTCTTCAATGCGCTGGGCGTCAGGGCCACGGCCTACTACGCCAACAGGCTCGACATCGATCAACTGCGCACCCTGCTCAAGGACACGCTCGCCAGGCCGAACGCACGCATCGTCGCCAACTTCAATCGCAAGTTGCTGACGCAGGAAGGCGGCGGACACCAGTCGCCATTAGCCGCCTACGACGAAGTCAGTGATTCGGTGCTGATGCTGGATGTCGCCAAGTTCAAATACCCGCCCGCATGGATCAACATCGGCGAGTTGCTCGAAGCGATGCAGAGTGTTGATCCCGATTCCGGCAAGAGCCGAGGCCTGGTGATCGTCGAAAAATAGCCTTCCATTACTCGTCTGCCTGCGCCTGACGTATTGCCAAGAGCAATATGATCTCTTCCGCCACGCTTACCGGGAATCCGGTGCGAGTTCCTGCGCGGTTGTCCGCCAGCAGGCTGAGCAGGTAGTCTTCGCACTTCGGCGTCGGCCAGAGGTTTTCCAGTTGTCGGGCAATGTGCGGATAGTCTTCCAGCGATGATTTGGGAGCAGTGTCGTTCTCATTGTCATTCCAGCTGCCGGGTGGACGTTGAAGATGGTGTGTATTTCTTCGATGGTGCTATTAAACACCGTTTGCTTGTTGCTCCGCCGATGGACATCGAGCAGCTTCAGTCGGTGCAAAAGCGTCTGGCGCGGTTTGGCGCGAATGCGCTCGATCAACGCCTTTATGGCGCCTTCGGCAAGGTCCATCGAGATCATGACGTCAGCCAGCTCAAGCGCTTCGTCCCTGAGCGGCGGCGGTTCGATGCTGGCGTCTAGTTGTTTCCTGGTAGGACGCTTTCGCATGAACCACCTGCGCAAGTGGATGCCCAACGCGGCGGGCGACCAACCCGCCGTCGATCAACACGGCCGTGCGAAGCGCTGTGGTTAATATCGGGTTATCGGGTTCGGGAACCGGTACAGGCTGTGGCGGCAAGGCTGGGTGCGGGGCAACCGGCAGCACCGCTATTGCCGGCCACGGTTGTGAAACTGTGGCAGTACTACCACGCCCGTTTGCCGATGCAATGGCGCCGGCGGTGGGCATCGCTTCAATGATGCGGGTGATGTCTGCAATCAACTGCGCAACGTGATCCAGGCGAGCCAGTGTCTCCTCAAGCGGGCTGGCGTGATGGACTGGAGGCGCGGGCGGCGTTTTGTCGACCGGCAGATTTGGACCGGGCATGGCTGCGATGATCGCGTGCAGTTCGCGCGTCGCCTCGGTCATGCGTTCGACATGGGTGATCAGCTCGTACTTGAGACCATGAACCGGCGTGGCAAAGGCAGCCAAAGCCATCAGCGGCATGCCGATAGCCGGGTATCCATGCGATATCGAATCCCGAAGGGAAGGGCGCCGACTCATGGCGGGATTCCATGTGTGGAAAATTTATAGGATAAACGGAATCTTGGCATTTAACCTTTTTTGATCCTGTCAGCGAAGGACTTCCTCAGCTTCGCAATCTTGGGCGCCACCACCATGGCACAGTAGGGTTGATGTGAGTTATTGAGGAAATAGTCCTGGTGATAAGTCTCGGCAGGCCAAAATCGCGTCGCGGGCAATACCTGGGTGACGATAGGGTCAGGCCAGATACCCTGTGCGGCGAGTTCCTCGATCAACCCGCGGGCCACATTTGCCTGTTGCGCCGAATGCGTAAAAATTACCGAACGATATTGTTCGCCAACATCGTTGCCTTGCCGGTCCGGTGTCGTTGGGTCATGGGCGGTAAAGAAGGCCAGCAACAGGGTTCGGTAATCGATTTGCCCCGGATCGAATTCGAAGCGCACGACTTCGGCATGACCCGTAGCGCCGCCGCAGATGGCTGCGTAGTCAGGATGGTCAAGATGGCCGCCGGCATAACCGGAGACTGCGGACTTGATCCCTTCGAGCTGCTTCAAGGCGGCTTCAATGCACCAGAAGCAACCACCGCCCAATGTGGCAACTTCGATGGTTCCTGGAGTTTCATTCTTGCTCATGGAGTCTATTTTCAATGCTATGTTGCCAGTATTATGCAACCTTGGCGTCCAATCGCGCCACGCCGCAGAGATGAGTTCCATGATCCAGGCTCAAACCCATTTGCTGTTCGATAAACACATTGCGACGCTGCGCAAGGCGATGGCGGCTGGCGAGAGCCGTACCCAGTGGAATCCCTATCCGGAAAACCCGGAGCAGGCGGTGAACGCGCGCTCGAAGAGGGCCGCGAGGCATTTGATGCGTTTCGGATGCATCGTTCTATCTCGATCAGCCAGGCATGATCGGATGGGTTTGGGCCGAGCGATCTCCCAGGTCGGCTGAGATATTCGGCCGCAATGTCCATCGTCGTTATTATGAGAACGGTATTATTACGCCGCTGCGGCAGGCGCCGCCTGTGGTAGAATAATGCGGTTTTTCGCCACTTGAATGGCAAAACGATGGCGTTACGATTGGTTTCGCTCAACCGGCAAACGCCAGTCCTTTCAATCGCAGGCAATATCAGGCAGACAAGGAAATCGCATGAAGATCCACGAGTATCAGGGCAAGGAAATCCTGAGGAAATTCGGTGTCGCGACTCCGCGCGGCATTCCGTGTTTCTCGGTAGATGAAGCGGTCAAGGCCGCGGAAAAACTGGGCGGCAAGGTGTGGGTGGTGAAGGCCCAGATCCATGCTGGTGGTCGTGGCAAGGGTGGCGGGGTGAAGCTTGCCAAATCCCTGCATGAAGTGCAGGAATATGCCGGCGCGATTCTGGGCATGCAGTTGAAGACGCACCAGACCGGTCCCGAAGGCCAACCGGTGCACCGGCTGCTGATCGAAGACGGCGCCGACATCAAGAAGGAATACTACTGCGCCGCGCTGACCGACCGCGCCACGCAGAAGGTCGCCATGATGGCCTCCTCCGAAGGCGGCATGGACATCGAGGAAGTCGCGCACAAGACGCCCGAGAAAATCATCAAGGTCTTCATCGATCCGCTGGTCGGCATCACCGACGCGCAGGCGCAGGAATTGGCGGCTGGCATAGGCGTGCCGGCGGCTTCGCAGGCCCAGGCCATCGACACCTTCAAGAAGCTCTACACCTGCTACATGGAGACCGATGCCACGCTGGCGGAAATCAATCCGCTGATCCTCGAAGGCAATGGCAACATCAAGGCGCTCGACGCCAAGTTCAATTTCGATTCCAACGCGCTGTACCGCCATCCCGATATCGTCGCCTATCGCGACCTGGATGAAGAGAATGCCGACGAAATCGAGGCCTCCAAATACGATCTAGCCTACATCTCCCTCGACGGCAATATCGGCTGTCTGGTGAACGGCGCCGGCCTGGCGATGGCGACCATGGATACGATCAAGCTGTTCGGCGCCGAGCCGGCCAACTTCCTCGACGTGGGCGGCGGCGCGACGACCGAGAAGGTCACCGAAGCCTTCAAGATCATGCTCAAGAATCCCAAGGTCAAGGGCATCCTGGTCAATATCTTCGGCGGCATCATGCGCTGCGATACCATCGCCGAGGGCATAGTCGCGGCGGCCAGGGAAACCAAACTGTCTGTGCCGCTGGTGGTGCGCATGAAGGGCACCAACGAAGACATCGGCAAGAAGATCCTCAAGGATTCCGGCTTGCCCATCATTCCCGCCGACACCATGGCCGAGGCCGCGACCAAGATCGTCGCCGCGGTCAAGTAAGGAGCAGCATCAATGTCCATTCTCATCAACAAAGATACCAAAGTCATCACCCAGGGCATCACCGGCAAGACCGGCATGTTCCATACCTCGAAGTGCCGCGAATACGCCAACGGCGTTAATTGCTTCGTCGCCGGGGTGAATCCGAAGAAGGCAGGCGAGGATTTCGAGGGCGTGCCGATCTACGCCAGCGTCAAGGAAGCCAAGCAGGCCACCGGCGCCACCGTCTCCGTGATTTACGTGCCGCCGGCTGGCGCCGCCGATGCGATCTGGGAAGCCTGCGAAGCCGACCTCGATCTCGCCATCTGCATCACCGAGGGTATTCCCGTGCGCGACATGCTGGTGGTGCGCAACAAGATGAAGCAGAAGGAAGCCAAGGGCGGCAAGAAGACGCTGCTGCTCGGCCCCAACTGCCCCGGCCTCATCACGCCCGACGAAATCAAGATCGGCATCATGCCCGGCCACATCCACAAGAAGGGCCGCATTGGTGTCGTGTCGCGTTCCGGCACGCTGACCTACGAAGCCGTGGCGCAGGTTACCGAACTGGGCCTCGGCCAGTCGTCCGCAGTCGGCATCGGCGGCGACCCGATCAACGGCCTCAAGCACATCGACATCATGAAGCTGTTCAACGACGATCCGGATACGGACGCGGTCATCATGATCGGCGAAATCGGCGGTCCCGACGAAGCCGAGGCCGCGCAGTGGTGCAAGGCCAACATGAAGAAGCCCATCGTCGGCTTCATCGCCGGCGTCACCGCGCCTCCCGGCAAGCGCATGGGTCATGCCGGCGCGCTGATCTCCGGCGGTGCCGACACGGCTGATGCTAAACTGGCCATCATGGAAGCGTGCGGCTTCAAGGTGACGCGCGATCCGTCGGAAATGGGCAAGATACTCAAGACGCTGCTGTAAAAAATACAGCATCCCATAAGCCGGACGGCCTCTTGGCCGTGCGGCTTTTTTACTGAGGGGCTAACATGGATTTCAGTTCGGCCCATTTCTGGGTAGCGGTGGCACAGATCGTCATGATCGACGTCGTGCTGTCCGGCGACAATGCGGTGGTGATCGCGCTGGCCTGCCGCAAGCTGCCCACGGAACAGCGGCACAAGGGGATTCTTTGGGGAGTCGCCGGTGCTGTTACGTTACGAATCATATTGACCGCTTTCGCGGCGTTGCTGCTTAGTCTGCCATATATCAAGTTCGGTGGCGGCCTGCTGCTACTCTGGATCGGCGTCAAGCTGTTGCTACCCGAAGACGGCCATGGCGAGGGGGGTATCGATGCCGCCGACAATCTGTGGGGGGCGGTAAAAACCATCATAGTCGCCGATTTCGTAATGAGCATCGACAATGTGATTGCAGTCGCGGGGGCAGCCCACGGCAGTCTTGGCCTGCTGATTTTCGGTCTTGCGGTAAGCATTCCGCTCATCATCTGGTCGAGTCAGTTCGTGCTCAAGCTGATGGATCGCTTTCCCGTCATCGTTACCGGTGGTGCCGCCCTGCTGGGCTGGGTGGCGGGTAGCATGATCGCCACCGATGTTGTGCTCAAACAATGGCTGGAAGCTCACTTGCCCTATGCCGACAAGTTGTTCGCTACTGCTGGCGCTGTTCTGGTGGTCGCTATGGGCTATGCGATTGCCCGTCGCATGAGTAAACGCAAAGCGATGACAGAATTACCTATCGACACAAAGGAAAAGTCATGAATATTCGCATATTGTTGCCGGTGGACGATTCCGAGGCATCGAGCCAGGCGGTCGACGCTTTCCTGCAACGGCTGGACTGGTACAGCGAGAAACCCGAGGTTCATCTGCTCAACGTCCAGCCGCCACTGCGCGGCGACATCGCCAGCTTCCTCAAGGCCGGCCTGATCGAGCAATATCATCGCGATGAAGGCATGAAGGCGATCGAGCCGGTGCGGCAGCGCCTGGAAGTCGCTGGACTGACGCCCAAGGTGAGTGTGGTGGTGGGCAATGCCGCCGAAACCATCGTGCGCTATGCGGCGGAGCAGGGCTGCCAGCAGATTGTCATGGGTTCCCGGGGTCTGGGAACGACCGGCAGCTGGTTTCTTGGCTCCACCGTCACCCGGGTGCTGCATCAATCGACAGTGCCGGTACTCGTTCTGCGTTAAGGCCGGCGGGGCGGCAGGTCTGCACGCGTTCATGCAAAAAAGATTTGACGGAGCTTAGGTTCGACTGTAAGAATTGGCACTATAGTGCTGTTTCTATGCGGGGTTGGGTAGTCTGGCGGGGCATTGGGGGAGAATAAAAACGATGAAAATGGCCAAATCCGGATTCTGGAAGAGCGACTGGTTTGTGGGGCTGGTCGTCAGCTTTGTCATTCTGGTGCTCGGCAATGGGGATTTACTGCAAAGCCTTGAGCGCAAGGCCTATGACATCGGGGTTAGCATGACCGCGCGCGCGCCATCCGCCAAGGTGGCTGTGATCGCCATCGACAAGCAGAGCATCGACAACATCGGCCGCTGGCCCTGGTCGCGCGACGTGATGGCCGATATGGTGGACAAGCTTGCCGTGGCCAAGGCCAAGGTGATTGCCCCGGTGATTTTCTATGCCGAGCCCCAATTGGACCCGGGATTCGGCTATATCACGAAACTCATGGAAGCCTGTGGTGTGCAGCCGCTGGCGCCCGTGGCCCCCAGTGAGGCGCCAGTAGCGGCTGATGCCGCTGCGCCGGCCGTGACGACCCCACCCGCCCCTGCCCCGGTGGCGTCGAGTTGCCCGCAAATCGCTGCGTTGCTGCAGGAGGCCGAGCAGACGCTGAATACCGACCGCCGCCTCGCGCAAGCCTTCAAAAAGGCAGGCAATGTTGCATTGCCAATACTGTTCCGCATCGGTGAGCCGCTCGGCCGTCCCGACCAGCCGCTGCCTGACTACATTGCCAGGAATGGCATCAAACTCGCCGGCGGCGACAACGCGCCGCTTCCGACCATCGATCTTGATGCTAATGTCATCGAAGCGCTGGGCAAAAGCGCGGTCGCGATCGGGCACCTGAACGTGACCCCGGATGTCGACGGCGGCATACGCACCGAGGCGTTGGTGCTGGGGCATTTCGATCAGGCCTTCCCGGCCTTGTCGCTGCTGGTGGCGGCAAAGAGCCTGAACCTTGGATCCGCCGACATTCAGGTACGTCCGGGCGAGGCAGTGCAACTGGGCAAGCTCAAAATCAGAACCGATCCCGATACCCGCATGTATACCTTTTTCTACAAGGATCGGGATGGCCAGCCGGCATTCCCTGTCGATTCCTTCTTCGACGTGAAAACGGGCAAGATTCCCTATGACAAATACCGCGACAAGATCGTCTTGATCGGCCCGACGGCGGCGGGCGTGGGCAGCATGTTCGTGACGCCGATTTCCTCGACCATGCCGGCGGTGCTGATGCAGGCGCACGCGGTATCGAGCATCCTGTCCGAGCACTTTTTCGTGGCGCCAGCGTGGGGCTTCTGGGCCGAGAAAGGGGTGTTCCTGCTGATTGCCGCCTATCTCATCGCCCTGCTGCCACGCCTCAAGGCCGGCATGGCGGCAATGATTACGGGCGGCTTGTTGGTACTGCTGATCGGCACACATTTCGTGCTGATTACAACGCAATTGCTGTGGCTGCAATTGATGGTGCCGGCGACGTTGCTGCTGGTTGGTCATGCGCTGCTGACGACCAAGCGCTACCTCGTTACTGAGCGCGGCAAGGAAAAATCCGATCTCGAATCGGCCGAATCGAACCGCATGCTCGGCCTTGCCTTCCAGGGCCAGGGCCAGCTCGACATGGCCTTCGACAAGTTTCGCAAGTGCCCGCTCGACGATCAGTTGATGGAGAACATGTACAACCTCGGCCTCGATTTCGAGCGCAAGCGCCAGTTCAACAAGGCCGAGTCGGTGTTCCGCTACATGGCGGATTACAACCCCAAGTTCAAGGATCTGGAATCGCGCCTTAATCGCGCCAAGCAGCTTTCCGAGACGGTCATGCTCGGCGGTGGGGGTGGGGTGCGCAGCAATGCCAGCCTGCTCGATGCCAGCGGCAATGTCGAAAAGCCCATGCTCGGCCGCTACCAGATCGAGAAGGAACTTGGCAAAGGGGCGATGGGCGTGGTCTATCTTGGCCGCGATCCGAAGATCAACCGCGTGGTGGCGATCAAGACCATGGCCCTGGCGCAGGAGTTCGAGGAAGACGAACTGGCCGAGGTCAAGGAACGCTTTTTCCGCGAAGCCGAAACCGCCGGCCGGCTCAATCATTCGAACATCGTCACCATGTATGACGCCGGCGAGGAACACGATCTGGCCTACATCGCGATGGAATTCCTCAAGGGCAAGGATCTGGTGCCCTACACCAAGCCGGACAAGCTGATGCCGGTCGACAAGGTGATGAGCATCGCCGCGCGGGTGGCCGACGCGCTGTCATATGCGCACGAGAACAACGTGGTACACCGCGACATCAAGCCGGCCAACATCATGTACGAACCGGAGGCCGATCAGGTCAAGGTGACCGACTTCGGTATCGCGCGCATCACCGATTCCTCGAAGACCAAGACCGGCATGGTGCTGGGTACCCCGAGCTATATGTCGCCGGAGCAACTGGCGGGCAAGAAGATCGATGGCCGCTCCGACCTGTTTTCGCTGGGCGTGATGCTGTATCAAATGTCATGCGGCAAGCTGCCTTTTGAAGGCGATTCGATGGCGCAATTGATGTACAAGATCGCCAACGAAGCGCACCCCGATATCCGCATTCTGCGCCTCGATCTGCCGGATTGTCTCAAAGCCGTCATCGACCGGGCCCTGGTCAAGGATCCCGACCAGCGCTATCAGACCGGTGCGGAAATGGCGCGCGACTTGAGAACCTGCGGCACAATGGCGGCTGGCGGTGCGACAGATGGTGGCGTAGATGTCAAATTTTAAGGGCGAGTAAATGGACTTGACACAAGTGCTGGAGGTGGTAACGCGATCCGATCCGGGGATGGTGCGCGGGCACAATGAGGACTCGGTCTTCGCGAATCCGGCCCTGGGCGTGGTGGTGCTGGCCGATGGCATGGGTGGCTACAATGCCGGCGAAGTCGCCAGCGGCATGACGACGACGCTGCTGGCGAGCGAACTGGCGCGTGCTTTTGCCGAGAAGGCGCCCTATGAAAAGGCGGCTTCCGGCAACTGGGCCTCCGCGGCACTCCAAACCGAGATAGCCAAGACCAATGGTGCCGTCTACCAGGCGGCACAAAGCCAGCAGCAATATGCAGGCATGGGAACAACACTGGTCGCCGCGGTATTTCATGATGATCGTGTTACTGTTGCGCATATCGGAGATTCCCGCCTGTATCGTTTGCGCGCGGGAACGTTTTTGCAAGTGACAAAGGATCACTCGCTGTTGCAAGAGCAGATCGACAGCGGCCTGATCACGCCCGAACAGGCGCGCACATCGCAGAACAAGAATCTCGTCACGCGCGCCCTGGGCATCGACCCATCGGTGGAGGCGGAGATTCATGAATACGATGTCGAGGCCGGAGATATTTATCTACTCTGTTCGGACGGTCTCAACGACATGGTGCCGGATGACGAGATCGGGATGACACTGCAGATGCTCGCGGCCAACCTCGAACTCTGCGCCACGCAACTGGTAGAGATGGCAAATGACAACGGCGGGCGCGACAATGTGTCGGTGATCCTGGTCAAGGTGCGGCAGCCTTATCCGGCGCCGCGAAGCTGGTTTTCCAGGCTGCTGGCCTGGTTCAAGCAATGAAGCATTGAGGGGAATTGAAGATGGCAAAGCTCATACTCAGCATGGACGGTCTCACGCTCAATGAGATTCCACTCTCCAAGGAGCGGACAATCATCGGTCGCAAACCGCATAACGACATACAGATCGACAATCTGGCCATCTCCGGCGAACATGCGGTGGTGGTGAAAGTCCTCAATGATTGCTTCCTTGAAGACCTCAACAGCACCAACGGCACCTTCGTCAATGGCCAGTCGGTGAAGAAGCACTTGCTGCAAAACAACGACGTCATCGAGTTGGGCAAATACCGGCTCAAGTATGTTGCCGAAGTTGCCCAGGCACCGACGGCGGCAGCGGACTTTGAAAAGACGATGGTGCTGCGCCCCGATGTCATGCGCAAAACCGCAGAGCAGATGGCCAGCAAGGGCTTCGGCGACACACAGACCGGCATCAAGGCCGCACCAGCGCCACAGCAGCAACAGCCCAATCCTCCCCCAGCCCAGCCCGCCGCCGCTCCGGCAGCGCCTGCGCCCAAGCCTCTTACGCTGCTGGGTGCAATCCAGATACTCACTGGCGCCAACAGCGGCAGGGAGATGGAACTGACCAAGACGCTGACGACGCTGGGCAAACCGGGCGTGCAGGTAGCGGTGATCGCACGCCGCCCCCATGGCTACTTCATCACCCATGTTGAAGGGACCCAATTCCCTGTAGTGAATGGCAATACTTTGAGTACCCAAGCCCATCCCCTCGCCGATCACGACATCATCGAACTGGCCGGCGTGAAAATGGAGTTCTTCCTCAAGGGGTGATTTGCCGCCCATTCATCCAGCCCGGCCGATAACCCAGAGAGATCGCTTGAAGCAGCATCTGACCCGTTATCTGCTTGGTTTCGCCTTGTTGCTGGTGCTGCTCGGGCATTCGGCCGGTTTTTATCATATCCCGCTGATCACCCGCCTCGACAACATCATTTATGATGCGAAAGTGGTGCTGTCGATGCCGCAGAAGCTGGACGACAGGGTCGTCATTCTCGATATCGACGAAAAGTCGCTGGCGGAACTCGGGCGCTGGCCCTGGAGCAGGGACAAACTGGCGACGCTGGTCAGTAATCTGTTCGACAAATACCACGCCGCGGTGCTCGGCTTCGACGTTGTTTTCGCCGAGCGTGACGACAGTTCCGGCCTGATGCATCTGGAAGCGCTTGCCGGCAGGCAACTGAAGGACAACCTGGTCTTCCAGTCCGCATTGCAGGAGCTTCGCCCCCAGCTCGACTATGACGCACGGTTTGCCGAGGCGCTGAAGGGGCGTCCCGTGGTGCTCGGCTATTTCATGAGCAGCGAGAACAGGAATGCATTGGGCGCCTTGCCCGCGCCGGTGCTTCCGGCGGGCACCTTCAGCGGCCGTCGCATCGATTTCCGTTCCTTTACCGGCTACGGCGGCAATCTCGAACTGCTGCAAAAGTCCGCGGCCAGCGCGGGATTCTTCAACATGGTGCCGGATTACGATGGCGCGACGCGGCGGGTACCAATGCTGGTCGAGTACCAGGGCGCCTACTACGAATCGCTGGCGTTGGCGATGGTGCGGCAATACTTGGGCAATCCGAAAGTGGTGCCCGGATTCCCGCCCGCCAGCAAGAATTATCAGGCGATGGAATGGATCGACCTGCCGACGCCGCAGGGCACCTTGCGCATTCCCGTCGACGAAAATGTGTCCAGCCTGGTGCCGTTCCGCGGCTACCAGGGCAGTTTTCATTACATCCCGGCGGCGGACGTGATTGCCGGCCGTGCCAGGGTTGAGGATTTGCAGCACAAGTTCGTCATCCTGGGCACCACTGCCGCCGGCCTCAAGGACCACCGCGTGACGCCAGTGGGGAATGTCTATCCCGGCGTCGAAGTGCATGCCAATCTGATCGCGGGCATGCTCGACGGTGCCATTAAATATCGGCCGTCCTATGTGCTTGGCGCCGATGTGGTCATGCTGCTGCTGGCGGGTGGGGTGATGGTATTCCTGCTGCCCTTGCTGTCGGCAGCGCGCGCGGCGATCGCCTCGCTCGCCGTGCTGCTGTTCCTGCTTGCGGTCAACTTCGCTTTCTGGCAGGCCGGCAATCTGGTGCTGCCACTCGCCAACAGCCTGATCCTCGTGTTTCTGCTTTATGCCGTCAACATGTCATGGGGTTACTTTGTCGAGTCGCGCAGCAAACGGCAATTCACCGAATTGTTCGGGCAGTATGTGCCGCCCGAATTGGTCGATGAAATGGCCAGGAATCCCGAGGGTTACAGCATGGACGGGCGCAAGGCCGAGTTGACCGTGCTGTTTTCCGACATCCGCAGCTTCACCACCATTTCCGAAGGCCTGGAGCCGGACCAGCTCGCTACGCTGATGAATTTATATCTGGGTGCGATGACCGAAGTGGTACGCGACAACCGCGGCACGCTCGACAAATACATCGGCGACGCGATCATGGCCTTCTGGGGCGCGCCGATGGATGATTTCGACCATGCCAAACGCGCGGTGCTGACCGCCATCAAAATGCAGCAGGCTTTGGTTGCCCTCAATAAAACGCTGGTGCAACGCGGCTGGCCCGAACTCAGGATCGGTGTCGGCGTCAATACCGGCATCATGACCGTGGGCGACATGGGCTCGCCGGTGCGCAAGGCCTACACGGTGATGGGTGACGCCGTCAATCTCGGTTCGCGCCTGGAAGGCATTACCAAGCAATACGGCGTCGGCATTATCGTCGGCGAAACGACGCGCGATAAGCTCAAGAAGGATTTTGTTTTCCGCGAACTCGACCGGGTCAAGGTCAAGGGCAAGGACGAGCCGGTCGGCATTTACGAACCGCTCGGGCTGGAGGGCGAACCCAGTCGCGCCGAGATGGAAGAGCTCAAGCTGTGGGGACAGTTTCTGCGCAGTTTCCGGGCGCAGGACTGGGATGCGGCGGAGGTTACGCTGCTGAATCTCTCACGCGCCAACCCGCGCTACCTGTACGAGAAAGTCTATGCGGGGCGGATCGCGCTCTACCGCAAGGAGTCGCCTGGCGCGGGTTGGGATGGCTCGTGGAAGTTTGATACCAAATGAAAATCAGGATCCTTGGTTGCAGTGGCGGCATCGGCGGCAGGCATCTGCGCACCACCTCGATGATTGTCGATCATGACATTCTGGTCGACGCCGGGACGGGCGCGGCTGATTTGCAGATCGCCGATCTGGTCCAGATCGATCATGTCTTCATCACCCACCCCCACCTTGATCATGTCGCCTGCCTGCCATTTATCGTCGATACGGTCGGCGACAGGCGCAGTCGTCCGCTTATCGTGCATGCCACGGCGGAAGTGATCGAGATATTGCATTCTCATATTTTCAACTGGGCGATCTGGCCCGATTTCAGCGCAATCCCGACGCCAGAGAAGCCCTATCTGCGCTTCGAGACCCTCAATTTGGGGGAACCCGTCAAGCTGGACAATCGAATCATCACCGCCCTGCCCGCCAACCATACGGTACCCGCCGTCGGCTACAGTCTGAGTTCCGGCGGTGGTACCCTGGTATTTTCCGGCGACACAACGATTTGTCCCGAACTGTGGGCCGAGGTGAACTGCATCCGTGATCTGCGCTATTTGATCGTCGAGTGCGCCTTTCCCGATCGTGAAAGGCGCCTGGCGGAAATGTCGAAGCATTTGTGCCCCTCGCTGCTGGCCGAAGAACTAACCAATTCCCAGCTTGACGCCGAGATATTCATTACCCACCTCAAGCCGGGCCAGATCGAACTGACCATGCTTGAGGTTGAAGACAGCATCGGCGAAATGAGACCGCGCATGTTGCAGAACAATCAGGTGTTCGATCTATGAATGCCCACCAATCATTGTTTGACGCACGGCGCGAATATGTAGCGTATTGTCAAACAGGTGGGCGCAGCTGCGCGGCGGCGTTCCTGCTTTCCCGGTGCGGACTGCATGCGAATGCTCTTTCAGGTGGTTGGCGCGGACGGCCATCGACATTGCCGGAGACGATAAATCAATGAGTGCAGTGCCCTCTTCAGGACAGGATACGAGCAGTCTGGCAGATGTCGGCAGCCGTCTGGCATTCTTCAAGAACCTACAGACGGTTACCAACAAGATCCATGCGACATCGAACATCGACGAGATCATGCTCGAACTGTCGCAAGACGTCTGTAATCTGTTCAACGCCGATCGTCTTACCATCTATTCGCTCGGCGAGGACAATGCGTCGATCGTGTCCAAGCTAAAGACCGGACTGAACTCATTCAAGGACCTGCGCTTGCCGATTACCGATCAGAGCATTGCCGGTTATGTTGCGTTGTCGCGCAAGATCGTCAACATCCGCGACGTCTATGACGAAACCGAGCTGAAGGGCATCCATCCCGGTCTGCGTTTCCTGCAGGAGGTGCAAGCGCACCGGCTACCGTACCAAGCAGATGCTGGTGGCGCCCATCGTCGAGCAGTCCAGCGGCGAACTGCTGGGCGTCGTGCAAATTATCAATAACAAGGCCGGCTATCCATTTGCCCAGGTATCGGAAGAAGGCGTCAAGGGTCTGTGCGAGACGCTGGCGATCGCCTTTGCCCAGCGCAGCAAGCCGGCTACGCTGGTGCGCTCGAAGTATGATTTTCTGGTGGCCGAAGCTATCGTTACGGCCGATGAACTGGATCTGGCCAAGCGTACCGCGCGCAAGGATGGCCGTGGCCTGGAGGAAGTCCTGATCAAGGAGTACCAGGTCACACTCCCCGCACTGGGCGCCGCGCTCTCCAAGTTCTTTAATGTGCCCTATGAACCCTTCAAGTCGGATCGTATCAAACCGGCCGATCTGCTCAAGAATCTGAAACGCGACTATATCGAGCAGAATCATTGGCTGCCCATCGACGATACGACGGAAGGTGTGGTGGTGCTTTGCCTCGATCCGGAACAGATCAGGAACTCGCGCATCGTCAGCAATATTTTCCCCAGGAGCAAGATTGCCTACCGCGTCTCGACGATCAAAGAGTTCATCGAAACGGTGGATCACTTCTTCGGTGCGTCCGGTCCGGAACTCGATGCTACTTCAGTCGGCGACTTGCTCTCCAGCATGGACGAGGGAGAGATCGACAGCGGCGATTCATCGTCCGACGATGTGTCCGCCGCTGCGGACAATGAACTGGTAAAGCTCGTCAACAAGATCATCATTGATGCCTACCAGCAGGGGGCGTCGGACATTCACATCGAACCGGGGCCGGGCAAGGAAAAAACCCTGATCCGTTTTCGCAAGGACGGTTCGCTGGTGAAATACATCGATGTTCCCGCCATGTATCGCAACGCGTTGGCAGCGCGGATCAAGATCATGTGCGACCTGGATATTTCCGAGAAGCGCCGGCCGCAGGATGGCAAGATCAAGTTCAAGAAATTCGGCCCGCTCGACATCGAATTGCGCGTAGCGACGATTCCTTCCGCTGGCGGCGTCGAGGATGTGGTGATGCGAATCCTCGCTGCCGGTGAACCGATTCCGCTCGACAAGCTGGGCGTCCTGCCGGGCAATCTGGAACAGCTCAAGAAGACCATCAGCAAGCCCTACGGCCTGTTCTTCGTCTGCGGCCCAACCGGCTCCGGCAAGACGACCACCCTGCACTCGATACTGAAGTTTCTCAATACGCCGGATACCAAGATCTGGACCGCAGAAGACCCGGTGGAAATCACACAGAAGGGTCTGCGCCAGTGCCAGATCAACAAGAAGGCCGGGATGGATTTTGCCGTAATCATGAAATCCTTCCTACGCGCAGATCCGGACATCATCATGGTTGGCGAAATGCGCGACAAGGAGACCACCTCGATCGGCATCGAAGCCTCGCTCACCGGCCACCTGGTGTTCGCCACCCTGCACACCAACAGCGCACCGGAATCGGTGATCCGCCTGCTCGACATGGGCATGGACCCGTTCAACTTCGCCGACGCACTGCTCGGCATTCTGGCCCAGCGCCTGGCCAAACGTCTGTGCGGCAAGTGCAAAGAGGCTTACAATCCGGATGCCGAGGAAATGAAACTGTTCCTCACCGAGTATTGCACCGAGTTGATCAATACCGAGTCCTTTAAGCGCCAAGGCAAGGCCGCCTATGAGAATGTTTACAGAAGGTTGCTGAAGGATTACGGCAAGGACGGCAAATTCGTCATGTACCGGCCCAAGGGTTGTCCCGAATGCGGCGGCAGCGGCTACAAGGGCCGGCTCGGCCTGCATGAACTGATGGTCGGCACTGATGCGGTCAAGAAATTGATCCAGGAGCACGCCCGCGTTGCCGAACTGTTTGCCCAAGCACTGGAAGACGGCATGCTGACGTTGAAGATGGACGGCATGGAAAAAGTGCTGCAAGGGATCACCGACCTCAAACAAGTGCGCGCGGTTTGTATCAAGTGAACACTATGAATGCCAATATCACGGACGACCTGTTCCTCCGCCTCGAACAGCTCCACGACATTGGCACCGCGTTGTCCAAAGAGCGCGATATCAACCGCCTGCTCGAAACCATCCTTGTCGCGGCAAAAACCATCACTCATGCCGACGGCGGCACGCTGTACCGGCTTACCGACGATCGTCAGCACCTGCGCTTTGAAATCATGCGCACGGATTCGCTGCATATTCAGCTTGGCGGCACTACCGGCAACAAGATAGCGTTTTCCGATCTGCCGTTGAGGAATGAACACGGCGAAGACAACAATGCGATGGTGGCAGCCTATGCGGTAATCAACGACAAGACGGTGAACATCGCCGACGCCTACACCGAAGCAGGCTTCGACTTTTCCGGCACGCGCCATTTCGACGAAACAACCGGTTATCGCTCAACTTCGTTCCTCACCGTGCCGATGAAAAATCACGAGAACGAGGTGATCGGCGTATTGCAGTTGATCAACGCCATTGATCAAAAAAGCAAGCGGGTCGTTCCGTTCTCCTATGCCGATCAACGGCTGGTGGAATCGCTCGCCTCGCAGGCGGCCATCGCCCTGACCAACCGGCTGCTGATCACGCAGCTCGAACAACTATTCGAGGCCTTCATCGGCCTCATCAACCTCGCCATCGACGAAAAGTCGCCCTACACCGGCGGCCACTGTGAGCGCGTACCGGTGCTGACCATGATGCTGGCCGAAGCGGCCAGCGCCACCGAGACCGGACCGCTGGCAAGCTTCCGCATGTCCGACAAGGATCGCTACGAGATCAAGATCGCCGGTCTGCTGCACGACTGCGGCAAGGTCACGACCCCGGTGCATGTGGTCGACAAGGCGACCAAGCTGCAAACCATTTTCGATCGCATACATCTCATCGATACCCGCTTCGAGGTGCTCAAACGCGATGCCGAAATCGACGCGCTGAAACGCAAGCGGGCAATCAAACCGTCGCACGATGCCGGGGCCGAACGGCGCATCGACGCTGAATTAGCCCAAACCCTGGCCCGGGTTGATGAGGAACGCGATTTTCTGCGCAAGACCAACATTGGCGGCGAGGCGATGCGGCCCGAAGACCAGCAGCGGGTGACAGAGATCGGCACGAAATATCGCTGGCGTAATCCGGAAGGCGCCACGACGGACTTTCTCAGTCCCGAAGAAATCGAAAACCTGTCGATCCGTGCCGGTACGCTCACCGCCGCCGAGCGCGACATCATCAACTATCACATCGTCGCCACCATCAAGATGCTGAAGCAGTTACCCTGGCCGCGGCATCTGCAAAACGTGCCCGAATACGCCGGCGGCCATCACGAGCGCATGGATGGCAAGGGTTATCCGAACGGGCTGAGGCGCGAGCAGATGCCGGTGCAGGCGCGGGTGATGGGGATCGCTGACATTTTCGAGGCGCTCACGGCGCGTGACCGGCCTTACAAAGTGGGTATGAAATTGTCACAGGCTGTGGGCATCCTCGCCAATTTTGCCAAGAACGGCCACATCGACCCCGACCTGTTCGAGGTCTTCATCCGCAACCGCATCTACCAGAAATATGCCGAGGCGTTTCTGGATCCCAAACAGATCGACACGGTCGACGAGCGGGCAATTCTCGGGAATGTTGCTTGAGAATTTATTCTTGGATCATATGAATGCTTGAATGCAAGCACGGTCGCTTGTCGATTAATCCATATTGGATTGCAGTACCGGCACGCGTTACCTACTGTTGCCGATGCGGAAGACGATACGTGGGACAGGCAGGGACGCTTCACGCCAGGATATCCGGCTCCAGCATGCCCTCGATCAGGGTGATCTGGTCCTTGAGGTAAAGCTTGCGCTTCTTCAGCCGGCGCAGCATCAGTTCGTCAGTGGGTGGCGATTCCAGCAAATGCGCGATGGCGGCATCGAGGTCGCGATGCTCGACTTTCAGCTCCTGTAGCCGGATGCGAAGGGTATTGGCGTCGTCCGTCTGGGTCATGGCGTAATTTTATTCGATCGCCGCTTGGGCGGGGCGGCCTCGGTGAGCTATGGAATGGCACAACTGTCGGAACAGGGAGTATTCTGTTTTTCCGTGTTATCAATCAAAGTTGAACGACTAGGATGAACAAGGCGTTTGTCAAGGAAAACGATGGTGAGGGCGAGGATGATGCCGGCAACGAGCCTGCCTTGCCGCCAGACACCAAAAATTATATGACCCCGCGGGGCCATCGCCGCATGCGCGAGGAGTTCGAACACCTGGTCAAGGTGGAACGGCCGAATATCGTGCAGGTGGTTTCCTGGGCGGCGGGCAATGGCGACCGTTCGGAAAATGGCGATTACATCTACGGTAAAAAGCGGTTACGTGAGATCGACAAACGCATTCGTTTCCTGAGCAAACGGCTGGATAGCGCGGTGGTGGTTGATCCAGCCCACCAAAGTGGCCAAGAGCAGGTTTTTTTCGGAGCGACCGTGACCATCTGCGACAGCGATGGCGCTGAAGCAAGCTACCAGATCGTCGGCATCGATGAGGCTGACGCGAGTGCAGGACGCATTAGCTGGATTTCGCCGCTGGCGCGGGCGCTGATGAAGGCGCGCGAAGGCGACCTGGTGCGCTTTGCCAGCCCTGCCGGGCAGCGTGAGATCGAGATACTCGAGATTCGTTACGAATAGCGGCTGTGATAGACTGCACCGCATAATTTTGCCGCAATGACCGGCGGGAATCTCCGCGGGATGACGTAGTGCAGGGCGCCCGGCGCCCTGTTTGTTTTGGAGCTATGAAATGGTGGTCGTTACGCTTCCCGACGGATCAAAACGGGATTATCCGCAAGCAGTCACGGTGGCCGAGGTTGCGGCCTCGATCGGCGCCGGCTTGGCCAAGGCCGCGCTGGCTGGGCGTGTGGATGGGCGGCTGGTCGATACTTCATTCCGCATCGAAGACGATGCGAACATCGCCATCATCACCGACAAGGATGTTGATGGCATCGACATCATCCGCCATTCGACCGCCCACCTGCTGGCTTATGCGGTAAAGGAATTATTTCCGGAAGCCCAGGTCACCATCGGCCCGGTGATCGAGAACGGCTTCTACTACGACTTCGCCTACAAGCGCCCCTTCACGCCGGAGGATCTGGCAGCGATCGAGAAGCGCATGGTGGAACTGGCGAAGAAAGACTTTCCCGTTGTGCGTGAAGCCTGGCAGCGGGACAAGGCAGTTGAATTCTTCAAGTCCATCGGCGAGCTTTACAAGGCCGAGATCATCGCTTCGATTCCACAGGATCAGGAAATCGGACTCTATCGCGAAGGCGGTTTCGTCGACCTCTGCCGCGGCCCGCATGTGCCCTCGACCGGCAAGCTCAAGGTGTTCAAGCTGATGAAGGTGGCCGGCGCCTATTGGCGCGGCGATCAGAACAACGAGCAATTGCAGCGCATCTACGGCACGGCCTGGGCGAAAAAGGAAGAGCTCGACGCCTACCTGCACATGCTCGAAGAAGCCGAGAAGCGCGATCACCGCAAGCTCGGCCGCCAGCTCGACCTGTTCCACCTGCAGGAAGAAGCGCCGGGCATGGTGTTCTGGCACCAGCACGGCTGGATCGTCTGGCAGTGCATCGAGCAGTACATGCGCGACCTGCTGGGGCAGCACGGTTACCGGGAAGTCAAGACGCCGATGGTGATGGACCGCAGCCTGTGGGAGAAGTCCGGCCATTGGGAGAATTATCAGGAACTCATGTTCACTACGGCTTCGGAAAACCGCGACTACGCGGTGAAGCCGATGAACTGTCCCGGTCACATTCAGATTTTCAACCAGGGCATCAAGAGCTATCGCGACCTGCCGCTGCGCCTGGCGGAGTTTGGTTCCTGTCATCGCAATGAGCCCTCGGGTGCGTTGCACGGCATCATGCGTGTGCGCGGTTTCGTGCAGGACGATGCGCACATCTTTTGTGCCGAGGATCAGGTGCAGAGCGAGGCACTGGCTTTTATTGACCTGTTGCGCAAGGTCTATGCGGATTTTGGCTTCACCGACATTCTGGTCAAGCTGTCGACGCGGCCGGACAAGCGCATCGGTTCCGATGAGATCTGGGACAAGGCCGAAGCGGCGCTGGCGGAATCGCTCAAGGCCAAGGGCCTGGCCTATGAGCTGCAACCCGGCGAAGGCGCCTTCTATGGCCCGAAGATCGAGTTTTCGCTCAAGGATTGCCTCGGCCGGGTCTGGCAATGCGGTACCTTGCAACTGGATTTCGCGCTGCCAGGCCGGCTGGAGGCGGAATTTGTCGGTGAGGACAATGCTCGCCATGTGCCGGTGATGCTGCACCGGGCCGTGCTCGGCTCGCTGGAACGCTTCATCGGCATCCTCATTGAGCACCATGCCGGGGCCTTCCCGCTCTGGCTCTCGCCGGTGCAGGTCGTAGTGATGAATATTTCGGAAGCTCAGAAAGATTACGTCCAGAGTGTGGCGGAAAAGCTGCGCCAGGCCGGTTTGCGCGTCGACGTTGATTTGCGTAACGAGAAAATAAACTATAAAATCCGCGAACATAGTTTATTGAAGCGGCCTTATCTCGTCGTCGTCGGCGACAAGGAAAAGGCTGCAGGGTTGGTCGCGGTACGTGCCCGGGGGAATCATGATCTCGGGCAAATCACTCCCGAATCGCTGATCGAGCGTCTGCTGCAGGAAGTAGGCAGCCGGGCAGCGTGATATGCGCGACCGCATTTTTTATTTTATGGAGTAAAGCACCATCGCCCAGGAAAAGTCGCAACGCCTCAATGAGGAAATCACCGCTCCCGAAATCCGTCTGACCGGGGAGGGTGGAGAGCAACTAGGAATCATGAGCGTGCGGCAGGCGCTGGCATTGGCCGAAGAGGCCGGAGTCGATCTGGTGGAAATCGCACCGACGGCGCAACCGCCAGTGTGCCGCCTGATGGACTTCGGCAAGTTCAAGTATCAGGAAGCCAAGCGGGCGCATGAAGCAAAACTGAAGCAGAAGCAGATACAGGTCAAGGAAGTGAAGTTTCGCCCGGGAACGGACGACAACGATTATGCAATCAAGCTGCGCAACCTGGTCAAGTTTTTGCAGGAGGGCGACAAGGCGAAGATCACCTTGCGCTACCGCGGACGCGAGATGGCGCATCAGGAATTCGGGATTCGTATGCTGGAGCGGATCAAGGCGGACCTGGAGGAGCATGCCGTTGTCGAACAATGGCCGAAGATGGAAGGCCGGCAGTTGGTGATGGTGATGGCGCCACACAAGAAGGCGGCAAGTAAGGGATAAGCAGGATTTCTCCTGCCCTTCGCAAGAAGGACGGGGAATACAAGCGGTAGCGGGTTATCAAGCGTCTTCATAGTCGAAGGCCACCTGGCACCGTGTTAGAAAGGAGTATCTTCGATGC
The DNA here is from genome assembly GCF_907163265.1 of Georgfuchsia toluolica. Taxonomy (NCBI): domain Bacteria; kingdom Pseudomonadati; phylum Pseudomonadota; class Betaproteobacteria; order Nitrosomonadales; family Sterolibacteriaceae; genus Georgfuchsia; species Georgfuchsia toluolica. The sequence goes on along the minus strand of NZ_CAJQUM010000001.1, from coordinate 1,914,846 downwards.
CGAAGATGAAGAGCAAGAGCGGTGCCGCGAAGCGGCTTAAAATCCGCGCAGGCGGGAGTATCAAACGCTCCCAGGCGTTCAAGCGCCACATCCTGACCAAGAAAACCACCAAGAACAAACGCCATTTGCGCGGTACGACAGCGGTTCATGAGACCAATGTCAAGCAAGTGCGCGCGATGTTGCCCTACGCTTAAGGAGAACACACCATGTCCAGAGTCAAGCGCGGTGTAACGGCGCACGCACGCCACAAAAAGGTTCTCACCCAGGCCAAGGGTTATCGCGGTCGCCGCAGCACGGTCTATCGCATCGCCAAGGAAGCGGTGATGAAGGCCGGGCAGTATGCCTACCGCGACCGTCGTCAAAGAAAGCGCCAGTTCCGCGCCTTGTGGATCGCCCGTATCAATGCGGGGGCCCGCGAACTCGGCCTCAAGTACAGCACGCTGATGAATGGTCTCAAGAAGGCCGAGATCGAAGTCGACCGCAAGGTGCTGGCCGATCTCGCCATCTTCGACAAGCCGGCATTCGCTGCGCTGGCGGAGCAGGCCAGGGCCAAGCTGTCGGCATAATCCGGCGCACTGGAAAAGGAGGCCCAGGGTAACCACGGACCTCCTTTTTTATCGCCGCAAAGTCAATGTCAGAACTCGAAAAAATCGTTGTTGCCGCGTTGGCCGATTTCAACAAGGCCGCGGAGCCTGCTCATCTCGAAGAAGCCAAGGCGCGTTATCTTGGCAAGGGCGGTTCCTTGACGGAACAGCTCAAGGGGCTCGGCAAACTGCCGGCCGAAGAGAAGAAGAGCGCCGGCGCGGCGATCAATGCCGCCAAGGAAAAAATCGAAAGCGCGCTGGTCGCGCGGCGCGAAGCCTTGCGCGATGTGGCGCTGCAAGCCCAGCTCGCCGCCGAAGCACTCGACATCACGCTGCCGGGGCGCGGCATGGATGGCGGCGGCCTGCACCCCGTGACGCGCACGCTGGAACGCATCGGCCAGTTGTTCCACTCCATCGGCTTTGAAGTCGCCGACGGCCCGGAAATAGAAACCGACTGGCATAACTTCACGGCCTTGAACCAGCCCGAGAACCATCCGGCGCGTTCCATGCACGACACGTTTTATCTGCAGGATGCAAAGGGCAAGGTCATGCCCGACATTCTGCTGCGCACGCATACCAGTCCGATCCAGGCGCGCTACATGAAGGCCCATGTCGATCGTTACGGGCACCTCAAGGGTATGCCCGAGATCCGCATCATTGCGCCGGGCCGCGTCTATCGCGTCGATTCGGATGCCACGCATTCGCCGATGTTTCATCAGGTCGAAGGCCTGTGGGTGGGCGAGAACATCAGCTTCGCCGACCTCAAGGGCGTGGTGATCGATTTCCTGCGCCGCTTTTTCGAATCGGACGATTTGAAGGTACGCTTCCGCCCCTCCTTTTTTCCCTTTACCGAGCCCTCGGCCGAAATCGATGTCGCTTTCATGAGCGGTCCGAATGAAGGCAGCTGGCTGGAAATCGCTGGTTGCGGCATGGTGCATCCGAATGTGTTGCGCCATGGCGGCATTGATGCCGAGCGCTACCAGGGCTTCGCTTTCGGCTTCGGCCCGGATCGCCTGACCATGCTGCGCTATGGCATCAACGACCTGCGCCTGTTCTTTGACGGCGATCTGCGTTTTCTCTCCCAATTCAACTAGCCATGCAATTTTCCGAATCCTGGCTGCGCAGTTTTGTTAACCCATCGCTCGACAGCGAGGCGCTGTCGCATCTGCTCACCATGGCCGGTCTTGAAGTCGAGGAGATGCATCCGGTTGCGCCAGCGTTCGAGAAAGTGGTGGTGGCGCATGTGCTCTCCGCCGAAAAACATCCCGATGCCGACAAGCTCAAGCTGTGCAAGGTCGATGTCGGGCAGGGCGATCCGCTGCAAATTGTTTGCGGCGCGCCGAATGTCGCTGCCGGATTACGCGTGCCTTGCGCGCTGATCGGCGCCAAACTTCCCGGCATCGAAATCAGGCAGGCCAAGGTGCGCGGCATCGAGAGTTTCGGCATGCTCTGCTCGGCGAAGGAACTCGGCATCGCCGCCGATGCAAGTGGCCTGCTGATCCTGTCCGCCGATGCCCCCACGGGCAAGAGCGTGCGCGAGGTTCTCGATCTCGACGACAGACTGTTCACCATCAAGCTCACCCCCAACCGCGCCGATTGCCTGTCGCTCTCCGGTGTGGCGCGCGAAGTCGCGGCATTGACCGGGGCTTCGCTGCAATTGCCGGCCATCGAGCCGGTAGTGGCAAGTGCCACGGAAACGCGCAAGGTCGTGCTTGATGCGCCGGCTGCCTGCCCGCGCTACTGTGGCCGTGTCATTCGCGGCATCGATGCCGTGGCGGCAACGCCGGTCTGGATGCGCCAAAGGCTGGAACGCAGCGGCCTGCGTTCCATTTCGGCGGTTGTGGACATCACCAACTATGTGATGCTCGAACTCGGCCAGCCCCTGCATGCCTTCGACGATGCCAGGCTGAACGGCGCCATTCATGTGCGTTATCCCGCGCCTGATGAGGCATTGTTGCTGCTCAATGAGCAAACCATCAAGCCCTCTGCGGATACGCTGCTGATTGCCGACGAAGCGCGTGTCCTGGCACTGGCCGGCATCATGGGCGGCGAAGACTCCGGCGTCACTGCCGCGACGCGCGATGTGTTTCTTGAAAGCGCTTTCTTCGCACCCGCGGCGATTGCCGGCAAGGCGCGCGTCTATGGGTTTTCATCGGATGCCTCGCATCGTTTCGAGCGCGGCGTCGATTTCACCCTGCAACGCGACGCCATCGAACGCGCCACGCAACTGATCCTCGACATCTGCGGCGGCAACGCCGGCCCGGTGGTAGAGGCCTTTACGCCCGAACACCTGCCGCAACGCCCGGAAGTGATTTTGCGCCCGCAAAAACTTGCCAGCCTTATCGGTGTCGACTTTACTGCCGCGCAGATCGAGGGTTTCCTGTCCAAGCTGGGGTTCATCTTCCGCAAAGAAGGCAATGCCTTTGTCGTGAATCCGCCGGCACGCCGTTTCGACATCGAGATCGAACAGGATCTGATCGAGGAAGTCGCGCGGCTTTTCGGTTACGACAACATTCCGGCGCGGCCGCCGCAGGCTTCGGCGATCATGCTGGATGCGACAGAGCGGCAACGCGATGCGATGGCGGTGCGTCACGCCGTCGTGGCATGCGGTTATCGCGAGGTGGTCAATTTCAGTTTTGTCGATGCTGCCTGGGAAGCTGACTTCTGTGCCAATACCTCGCCCGTGACACTGGCCAATCCGATCGCGAGCCAGATGAGCGTCATGCGTTCGAGCCTGATTGGCGGCCTGGTCGCCAATCTGTCAACCAACCGCAAGCGGCAGATCGAGCGCGTCCGCGTGTTCGAAATCGGCCGTTGTTTTTCGCATGACGACCAGGGCGAACCGGTGCCGGGATTTGCCCAGCCAACGCGATTGGCCGGGCTTTGCGCCGGTACCGCGTTGCCGGAGCAGTGGGGCGCGGCTTCGCGTCCAATCGATTTCTTCGACGCCAAGGCCGATGTCGAGTCGCTGTTCGAGTCCGGCGCCCTGCGCTGGGAACGCGCCAGCCATCCGGCACTGCATCCTGGCCGCGCCGCCAATGCCATGCTGGGCGGACGGTGTATCGGTGTGGTCGGTGAACTGCATCCGCGCTGGGTGCAGAAATACGAGCTGGTGACCGCGCCGGTGGCGTTCGAGATCGAACTTGATGCACTGCTGCAAGCGGAAGTGCCCGCCTACCGCCCGGTCTCCAACTTCCCTGCCGTGGTGCGCGATGTGGCGCTTACAGTCGATCATGGCCTGGCCTGGCAGAGCCTGCAGGAGACCTTGCGCAAGGCCGCACCGGCCTTGGTCAGCCGCATCGAATTGTTCGACGTGTATGCCGGGAAGGGAATCACCGAAGGCAGGAAAAGCCTTGCCTTCCGTATAGTTATGCAAGATACTCAACGCACGCTTGAAGATGCCGAGGTGGACGCGGTGGTTGCATCCATCGTTGCCATTGCCGAGCGCGAATTTGCTGCCGAATTGCGCCGCTGAATTGCGCCGTCGAATTTTTATCCGGGGAGAGTCGACATGACATTGACTAAGGCTGAACTGGCCGATCTTCTGTTCGAAAGAGTTGGCTTCAACAAGCGCGAAGCGAAAGACATGGTCGAGAGCTTTTTCGAGGAAGTTCGCACCGCGCTGGAGTCGGGTGACAGCGTCAAACTTTCCGGATTCGGCAATTTCCAGTTGCGTGACAAGCCGCAGCGTCCCGGCCGCAATCCTAAAACCGGCGAGGAAATTCCCATTACCGCCCGCCGCGTGGTTACTTTCCACGCCAGTCAGAAGCTGAAAATTGTTGTGGAAACCGCGCAAGCCGCACAGGCCAAATAAGTCGGGTTGCTGTAATGAGCGCGGTACGTGAAGAACTGCCCGTCATTCCCGCCAAGCGCTATTTCACCATTGGTGAAGTGAGCGAGCTATGCGGCGTCAAGCCGCATGTGCTGCGCTACTGGGAACAGGAGTTCACTCAGCTCAAACCGGTCAAACGACGCGGCAATCGCCGCTATTACCAGCACCACGAAGTTCTGCTCGTGCGGCGCATTCGCGAACTGCTGTATCAGGAAGGCTTCACCATCAGCGGCGCGCGCAATCGTCTCGATGAGAGCAGTGCGCGCGGCGAAACACGGGAACCGGTTGCCGCGCCGTCTTCGCTGCGCGAAGAAATTGCGGAAATCATCGAATTACTGCGCGTCTGAACCGGAAAACCGGACAACTCACTGTATAATCCGCGCCCAGTCGGGGCGTAGCGCAGCCTGGTAGCGCACTTGCATGGGGTGCAAGGGGTCGCGAGTTCGAATCCCGCCGCCCCGACCAGTAGAATCAAGCAGTTAGAAGAAGCCGCCTTGTGCGGTTTTTTTGTTTGCTGAGTCCCTGTTTGTTGACATGCTCTAAATGAATTTGACCATATTCATTGCCAGTGCCCATAGTCCGGTTGGAAGTACCAGGAATGCTTTAAATCGAGACCAGCTTCGAACACGGAATATGCTCAATCTTTCGACTTGTTACACAACCCAGAGCGATAACGTTGGGACACTCCTGATCGCTTATATTGCGTTGCAATACGGGAATGGCTTTAGCCACTAGGTGTTCAACACCAGTTTATCGAATCCCCAATAAAGTCTAGAATCCAATGCACGATGAGGCGTCAACAACGATATAATAAAAAATGAGTTAAAAAAACGCTCAGCGGAACATTAAGGACAACATTTAGTCTAAATAAAAACTAAATAAGAGGAGATAGTAATGTCCAACTTGATCAACATTGAAAATGTGACAAGTTGTCTCTCTGCCTATCCGCTATTCGAACGTGTCGAAGACATTGATGAGACCTGCGATCGTGTAGGAAAAGTTTTTCGCCCGCATAATTTGGATTTTTTTGGAGCGGGTAAAAAACTTAATGCACATATGGATCACTTGCCAATGGGTTCGATCACGGTTAACCGTTTGCGGTATCAGGCAGAGGTATCTATTTCCTCGGAGCCCTTTGAGAAGTTTTTATTGCTCATACTTCCCCTAAGCGATTCAGCTGAAGTTAGATGCGGTAAACAAAAAATTTTTTCGACGCATAATGTCGCCGCGCTTGTGGACTCCACCACGACACTTGCGATGCGTTGGCGGAAAGATTGCGATCAGCTAATTCTGCGCATTGACCGCGAGGCATTTGAGCGAACGTGTAGCGCACAACTAGGCCGTCCTCTCGATCACCCCGTTGAGTTCTCGCTGGGATTGGATTTGCGTTCGGAAGGGGGGCTTATTTGCGAAAATCTCATTTCCCTCATTGCCGCGAATCCATCCTTCGTAGAATCCATACTCAAATACCCGATGATCGCTGCACAGGTTGAGCAATCGCTTATGAGCGCCCTTTTCATAAGTCAACCTAATCAATACCGCGATGAGATATTGTCTCCTTCCACGATACTGACGCCACATTATGTAAAACGTGCCGAAGAGTATTTGCTTGCCCATGCCAGCGAGCCGTTCACCATGAGGGATATGGCAACCCATCTGGGAATCAGTATCCGTAGTTTGTATCTGGGGTTTCAGCGATATCGCCGCATGAGTCCGAAGACCTTTCTCCGCAACGTCAGGCTTGATGGCGTTCACACGGACATTATTGCGGCAAGGCAAGAAAAAAGAAATGAAACCATTACGCAAATCGCAATGTCGTGGGGATTTACTCATCTGGGCCATTTCACCAAGGCATATTCCGCGAAGTTCAATGAACTTCCCTCGGCTACGCTTCGTAAACACTGATTTCAGTCCTGTTTTGTGTCACCTGAATGGTATTTGCACATTCAGGCTAAAACCGCACTCCGGGGATGGCGTAGTCGTTTCAACTACGATAGAGTGCGCATCAAGGAACTTGATCCGTCATCTCCATTAAATGAATTGGCGCAGATTGGAAAACCAACGCGTTGCTTGTGGGTTCCGGTTGCCATGAACAATATTATTCAATTGAGGAAGGAGACTAGAGCATGCAAGAACATGACGTTATCGTAGTAGGGTCGGGTCCGGCGGGGTCGAGTTGTGCCAAAGCGCTACGGGCGGAAGGCATTGATGTCCTGGTGCTGGAAAAAGAAGCGCTGCCGCGCTACAAGTGCTGTTCGGGGGTACTGTTCGGACAAACGCAGGAACTCATTAAAAGCTATTTCAACGCCGAGGCACCCACATCGATCCAATGCTCGCCGGCGATCATTGAGGCTTCCGATGTTCGGGAATGGAACTCCAAGGATGGCTATCGCCAGTATCTGTGGGAGATAAGCAAGGATGGCAAACAATTTTCGCAGAGTTATATAAACATTTGGCGCAACCTTTTCGATAAATGGCTGCTTGACCTTTCCGCAGCCGAGTACCGCGACCAATCGAATGTAAAAGGCTTCAAGGCGGACGCTAATCAAGTCAGCGTGCAAGTGGAGCAAACTGCGGGAGATGGTCGGAAGACCGCCCAGGAATACCGCTGCAAATACCTTGTGGGTGCCGATGGTGGCAATTCCATTGTTCGACGTCTGCTAAACCCGGGATCCGCTTCGAGTGATGCCATGGCGGTCGGTATTTTGCAGAGTTACTTCAAGCTTGAGTCACTTGGGACGTTGAAGAAAGCTGCCTGGAATGTATTCTTTCTTCCAGAAGTTGGTGAAATGCTGAACTGCGTGCATCAGAAGGACGAGTATCTGTTGCTCTGCGTCGGCGGGTTCAGGGGGCGGAAGCTCCGCGAGTCGATGGAAAAGCTTCGGGTCTTTCTTTCAGAGCAGTTCGACGTCCGCTTGGGAGATTGGTGGCGGGATGAGGCGTGCCAAATGCAGCTGGCACCGCCTATTCTTGGCCGGGATAGAGTCCTGCTCACGGGCGAAGCGGCAAACTTCGTCTACCTGAACGGAGAAGGTATCTCCGCAGCAATGGACAGCGGGTATCGATGCGGGAAGGCCGTTGCCCGCGCGCTCCAGGAAAAAAAGAACGTCATGCCAATATATGAGGAAAGCATCAAGGATATTGCCAAGCACATTGAGAAATGCCTGGCGCAAGCGCGTTTTATTACGGCGCAAGCGGTCTGAAGCCAAGGAGATATCAACATGGCTATGACTATTACGGAAGAATGTATCAACTGCGCCGCGTGTCAACCTGAGTGTCCCAACGATGCCATTTCGGAAGGCAAAAAGGTTCATGAAATCGATGCCAACAAGTGCACCGAGTGCAAGGGAACTTACGATGAACCCCAGTGCGTTGCGGTGTGCGCGGTTGATTGTGTTGTCACGAGCGCTGCTGTTGCCTGCTGACTCAGGGCCGATCGCCAATTCATAGGTTTAGATAGAGGCCCCGGCCAAGCCGGGGCCTCACCAAAGCGGCTTAGCCCAGCCACGCCGGCTGTCGCTTGTCGAGGAAGGCGGTAATGCCTTCCTTGGCCTCGACGGTGGCACGCTGGCGGGCGAAGCCTTGTGCGGTTTCCTCGCTAAGGGTGGCGTCAATGGGGCGACCGGTGACAGTGCGTACCAGATTCTTGGCTGCCTGCTGCGCCTTGGGGCCTGCGAGAATGAGCGATTCGGCCAATTCTGCGACCTTGGCATCCAGTTCGGGGGCCGGTACCACTTCATTGACCAGCCCGATGGCAAGGGCACGCTGGGCCGAGATGCGTTCGCCACTCTGAAAATAGCGCAGCGCCTGGCGCGGACCGATGGCGCGTAGCACATAGGGGCTAATGGCCGAGGGAATTATGCCGAACTTGACCTCGGATGTGGCGAAAACCGCGGTATCGGAGGCTATCGCCATGTCGCAGGCAGCTGTCAGGCCGGTGCCGCCACCCAGGGCAACACCCTGGATGCGGGCGATGGTGGGCTTGCTCATCTCGGCCAGCGTGCGCAACATGCTGGCGAACCTGCGGGCGTCCGCAAGGCTTTCTTCGGCGCTGAACTGTGAAGCGCGTTTTAGCCAATTGACATCGGCGCCGGCTGAGAAATGCTTGCCGCGACCGGCGAGAACGACGATGCGCACTGAGTTGTCGATATCGAGTTCCTTGCATGCGGCGCTGAGATCAGTCACGAGTTGTTCATTGCAGGCGTTGAATACCTCAGGCCGGTTCATCCAGAGGGTGGCTACGCGGCCATTTTTTTCGATTTCAAGTGTCTGGTACATGAAAGACTCCTTAGCGGACGGCCCTGCGGCGCAACCAAGGGGAGAGACGATAGCGTTCCTCACCATAATGGGCGTGGAGGTTTTCCAGGATACGAACGACACGGGCGAAGCCGAGTTTCTCAGCCCAGGCCAGTGGGCCCAGGGGATAGTTGGTTCCGCTTGTCATCGCAGCATTCACATCCGCCGCAGAGGCGATGCCCTGACTGACCGCATCGGCACCCTCATTGGCGAGCATGCAGACAGTGCGTAGCGCGATGATGCCGGCAACGTCGTCGAGTTGAGAAACAGCGATGCCGGTTGCTTGCAGAGTGCCGACAGCTGCAGCGAAGGCGGCGTCGGAGCACTGGTCGGCGCGGGTTACCGCCAAACGGGTGGTGGTGGCGTAATCGAAAGCCAGGTCGAAAAGCACAAGATCTGGAATGTTTTCAGCGGCGGTGCGAATCGTTGCCGGGCGCCCATCGGAGAGCGCCAGGGTGGCTCCGCCGACTTGCAGGCAGCCGTTTCCTTGCTGATACTCAATGACGACTCCTGCTGTTTCCAGGCGCTGGGCTAGGGCAGCGGCGGGTCCGAGGTCACCGGCAATCACCACTTTGGCGGGGGCAGGCATTGCAGCCAGCATATCCGGCGCTGGTTTGACGGTATTGTCGCCATAGGCGAAGAAGCCTTGTCCAGTCTTGCGGCCGAGCCGGCCGGCGAGAACAAGTTCCTGCTGGATGAGTGAGGGTACGAAGCGCTTATCACCGAAATAGGCGTCGTATACGGAACGGGTGACGGCGAAGTTGATGTCATGGCCAATCATGTCCATGAGTTCGAAGGGGCCCATGGGGAAGCGACAGCTATCGCGCAACAGAGCATCGAGGGTGGCAGGGGTGGCGGCCTGTTCGCCGAGCACCCGTAGGGCTTCGGCGTAGTAGGGGCGGGCGACGCGATTGACAATGAAGCCCGGCGTCGATTTGGCATGGACCGGTACCTTGCCCCAGGCCCGGGCCGTGGCGTAGAGACAGTCGGCGATGGCCGGGTCGGTGGCCAGACCACTGACAATTTCGACTAGCGCCATGCGCGGGGCAGGGTTGAAGAAGTGCAGGCCGGCCAGGCGTTGCGACTGCGCCAGGTTGGCGGCCATGGCCGTGATGGATAGAGAGGAGGTGTTGGTAGCGAGGATCGCCTCCGCCGACAGCAGTTTTTCCAGTTGGGCGAAGAGTTCCTGTTTCGCCGTCAGGTTCTCGATGATGGCTTCGATGGCCAAGCCTGCGTCGGCAGCATCCTCGAGCCGGGTGACCGGAATGACGCGCGCCAGGATGGTCTGGTAGTCGGCCTCTGACAGTTTGCCCTTGTTCACCAGGAAACGCAGATCCTTGTCGATGCCGACCTTGCCCTTATCGACGGCTTCCGCGTTCTGGTCGAAGAGGTAGACGCTGTGTCCGGCCCGGGCGGCAACATGGGCGATGCCGCTGCCCATGGCGCCGGCCCCGACGACGAGAACCCGCACGGAGGTCGCCAGTGCCGTCATGACATCAGTCCTTGATCCAGTTGATGAAGCCGCTCTTGGGCGTACCGCACTCGGGGCAGATGAAGTTTTCCGGCACGTCCTTCCACCGGGTATTCGGAGCGATGCCTTCGTCCGGCAGTCCGAATTCTTCTTCGTAGGGGTAGTAGCAGGCTCCGCATTGATAAGCGCTCATTTCGTTATCTCTTTCGGTTGTGGGTAACGCGAACCCATTGCGCAAATCGGTATTTCATGATTAAAAAACGATGTCGGTGGCACAGTGAGGGAAACGGGTATTTGTTGTTTACTGGTAACCATGGTCAATCCAGGATGCGGACTTCATTGCGATAGCCAATAAAGGCATCCTACCCTGTGAAGGGTGTGAGAGCGGCTGGTACAGGATTTACTGGCGGGTAAATTCGATCGCTCCTTCCGGCAATAAATACAGGACGTAGGCACGGCCGCCGGACACGGTCGGCTTGTGCGCGCTGTCCGGACCATAGACCAACCAGCCAGCGCCGTGGCCGTCGAATCTGGCATTGCCTTCGAGCGGCATGATCATGTCGATTTCGCCCAATGGGTGACGGTGATGTGGGCCAATGACTTCGGCCATGTCAACGACATCGATGCTGAAGTCATGCAGTTCCGGGCAGGGTTTTACGACACGGCCGAACTTGATGCCGCCATATTCCTGCTGGCACATCCAGCCAGCTGCCACACCTTCGGCGCAGGCTGCCTGGATGGCCTTGAACAGCTGACCGTCGGTCGGGAATTCCCGGTTCAACAGATCGCCCAGCGCGGCATCGATCGGCAGGCCGGCAATTCTGCGGGTGACTTGGGCGATCATCTCGGTGACGTCCTGTTTTGTCATGTTCGTCTCTGTCGTTTGTGGGTGGGATGCGTTTGTTTTTTGTTTCGGATCGGATCAGGCGTTGAGCAGGACGGCATCGACACCATTGGCCTTGAAGGCATCGATGAGGGTTTTGGGCCCCTGTAGCACCATGCGGCGATGGTAGAAGGCCAGGCCACGCAAGCCACCCAGTTCCTCGCCGCCACCCGCGCGCCCGCCGCCGCCGTGCAGGCAAGTAGGCACCACGTTGCCGTGGCCGGTGTGACCGCTACCGACGGCGTTATCGACAACCAGTATGCGGCCATGCAAGTCGGCAATGCCGAGGGTGACGGTGCCAGTGAAGTCGATATCGTCCGAGAAGACTGAAGCTACAAGGGAGCCTTTGCCGCGGCGGATGATGGCGATGGCTTCAGCAGTATCGGTGTAAGGCACGATAGTGGCGACCGGGCCAAAAACTTCGATGTCATGAACATGTTCGGCAGCCAGACCGCGGTCGCAGTAGAGCAGGGTTGGCTGCAGGAAGGCGGTGGAACCTTCCGCGTCGACCGACATGAAATTGCTGTCGCCGCCGAAGAGTACCGTGCATTCGCTTTTCAACCTGGCCAAGCCCGCAAGGGCATCGTCGCGCTGGGTGGTGCTGACCAGGGGGCCGACGCGGACCGCCGGATTGCGCGGATTGCCCACTGTGTAGTCGGCCAGCCCGGCTGCTATGGCTTCACCCAGTCTGGTCGCAATGGCCTTGGGAACCATAATGCGTCGGATGGCAGTGCACTTCTGGCCAGTCTTGATGGTCATTTCGCGGACGACTTCCTTGACCAGCAAGTTGAAGACAGGTGTATCTTGGGTGCCATCAGGGCCGAGAATGGCGGAGTTTACGCTGTCGGCCTCGATATTGACCCGCACCGAATTGGCAATCACGACAGGATGTGCCCGCACGTGGGCGGCGACGCCGGCCGAACCGGTAAAGGAAACAACGTCGCATTCTTGTACGTGATCGAGAACGTCGCGCGCGGAGCCGCAGATAATGGAGAGTGCGCCGGGCGGCAGGATGCCGGCCTCAACGACGTCGGCAACCATGCGTTGGGCCAGCCAAGCGGTTGGCGTTGCCGGTTTGACGAATACAGGCATGCCGGCAAGCAGTGCCGGTGCGGCCTTTTCCCACAAACCCCAAGCTGGGAAGTTGAAGGCGTTGATGAAAATGGCGGCGCCGGAGAGCGGCACCATGTAATGCTGCCCCTGGAAAACGTCGGTCTTGGCCAAGGGGATAGTGGCACCGTCGATGAGGTAGCGGGCGTTGCCCAAGGTTTTGCCTGCGCGGGCGAAGGTCTTGATGGTGTATATCGCGCCGTCGACGTCAAAGGAGGCATCGCCTTCAGTAGCACCGGAATTTTTTTGCGAGATATCAAAGTACTCGCCGCGCTTGGTGGCAAACAATTCGGCGATCCTGCCAAGCAGTTCGGCGCGTTCAGCATAGCTTAACGTGCGTAGCGCGGTACCACCGACAGTACGGGCGTAGTTCAAGCCGCTGGCGATATCGATGCCATTCGAAGAGGCAGTTGCCAATATCTCGTTGGTAACGGGATCGGTCAACGCAATGTCGGGGGCGGAACCATTCTGCCAACGGCTACAAATGTAATTTGCAAGCTTCAAAGGGAACTCCTTGGTATTGAGAAGTGCTGCTCTCTTGTACATATTGCACGCGCGGATAAGTAATATATTACTAATGTAATTTACCATGTCAAGCACTATAATGCTTTTTTGCATAGCGAGCAAATAAATATTAATTTATATAACACATTGATAAATATTATTATATTAAATAATAAATGTATACTATTTTTGTATAACAAGAAATAAAGTGCTTGACACAAAAAATACTGCGGTACTATACTGCACACACTTATTGCGATTTATTTGGATTTGAGCCGATCATGACGCAGCAAGCGATAACTCAGGAAGTGAAGGAAAGCCAGCCAGGTCATAACGAATTGACCGACGATGCGGACTTTCTTTTGTCTATCGGGCGCCGAGTGCGAGAAATGCGCGGGCGCAACGGTATGACACGTAAGTTGGTGGCACGGGATGCGAAAGTCTCCGAGCGACACTTGGCGCATCTGGAAATGGGTGAGGGGAATGTTTCCATCGTGCTGCTGCGTCGCATAGCCAAGACACTCAACGTGTCCTTGGTCGAGTTGCTGTCTTCCGAATCAGAAGACAACATTGAACAGCGCCTCATCCGCCGTTTTCTGGAGCGTTTACCGCAGCATCGTCTGGAAGAAGTGGTCTTCCGTCTGATGCGCGAATTTGGTTATGAGGAGGCCAAGCGCCGCAACCGCATAGCGCTTATCGGTCTGCGCGGCGCCGGCAAGACCACCCTTGGCAGGCGTCTGGCCAAGGAAATGGGCGTGCCCTTTGTCGAATTGGCAGCGGAAGTTGAACGAGATACCGGCATGCCGGCGAGCGAACTTTTCTCCCTCTATGGCCAGTCGGGATATCGCCGCCTGGAAAAACGCACTTTTGAACGTGTCCTCAAACAATTCGAGCAGGCAGTGTTCGCCATAGGCGGTGGCATTGTTTCCCAGGCCGAGACGTACGACCAGTTGTTGTCAAACTGTTTCACCGTGTGGTTGAAGGCACGCCCCGAGGATCATATGGCTCGCGTCATTGCCCAAGGCGACCTGCGTCCGATGGCCGGCAACGAGGATGCCATGGAAGATTTGCACCACATTCTGGAGGCCCGAGAGGATCTCTACAGTAAAGCCGACACGTCGTTAGAGACCTCAGATGCGACAGAAGAGGAATCCTTTACCCGGCTCAGGCAGTTGCTGAGCGTTTGGCATAACCAAAGAGGAGTCAACAAATGAACGCTGCGATTCAAGCCGAGTTTCAGATATTGGAACGGATCGATTACCAGGTGGATCCGACCACCTACAAGCACTGGAAGGTGAGCTACAAAGGCCCTGTAGCCACGCTGACCCTTGACATAAACGAAGACGGCGGTATCCGTCCAGGCTACAAACTCAAGCTCAATTCCTATGACCTGGGGGTGGACATCGAATTACACGATGCTCTGCAACGCATTCGCTTCGAGCATCCTGAAATTCGCACAGTAGTGTTGACCAGTGGCAAGCCGAAGATTTTCTGCTCTGGTGCCAACATTTATATGCTGGGGGTCTCGTCTCATGCCTGGAAGGTGAATTTCTGCAAATTCACCAACGAAACCCGCAACGGCATCGAGGACTCCAGCAAGTATTCTGGCCTCAAATTCCTCGCGGCCTGCAATGGCGCAACTGCTGGCGGCGGCTATGAACTGGCCTTGGCCTGTGACGAGATTTTCCTCATCGATGACCGCAATTCTTCCGTCAGTTTGCCTGAAGTGCCGCTTCTGGGCGTTCTACCGGGTACCGGTGGCCTTACCCGCGTTACAGACAAGCGCAAGGTCCGCCGGGACCGCGCTGACATTTTCTGCACCATCCAGGAAGGCGTTCGTGGCCAGCGTGCCGTTGATTGGCGACTGGTGGACGAGGTCGTCAAGCAGCAGCAGTTCAGCGAGCGCATTGCCCAACGCGCACAGGAGTTGGCGGAACAGAGCGACCGGCCGACCGACAGCAAGGGAGTCACTCTGACCCCGCTCAAGCGCACTATCGATAGCGCCGGTTACCACTATGAATTCGTCGATGTAAGGATTGACCGCAATTCCCGAGTCGCTACCCTGACAGTCAGAGCGCCGAAGGCCGTTATCGCCAAAAATGAAACTGAAATCCTGGCGGCGGGTATCAATTGGTGGCCGCTGCAGATGACCCGTGAACTGGATGATGCAATCCTCAATCTGCGCACCAATGAACAGCAAATTGGCCTGTGGTTGTTGAAAACCGAGGGCGACGCACAGGTCGTACTTGACACCGACGCCACTATCGTTGCCCACCGGTCCAACTGGTTCGTCCGGGAAGTTATCGGCTTCATGCGCCGTACTCTCGCTCGCCTCGACGTGACCTCCCGCAGCTTGTACGCCGTCATTGATCCGGGTTCCTGCTTCGTCGGCTCTCTGCTTGAACTCGCTCTGGCTGCTGACCGCTCGTACATGCTCGACGCCACCGATGGCTCTGGCGTCAATACGCTCGCCGTGTCGGCCATGAACTTCGGCCCCTTGCCGATGGCAAACAGCCTGTCCCGCATCGATGCCCGCTTTTATCAGGAAGAGGCGCTGATCGAGGCGGTCAAGTCAAGCCTCGGCAAGGCCTTGAACCCGCGGGATGCCGTCGCCCTCGGCCTGATTACAGCTGCTCCGGACGAACTCGACTGGGCCGACGAGATCCGCATGGCCATCGAGGAGCGCGCCGCACTGTCACCGGACGCACTGACCGGACTGGAGGCCAACCTGCGCTTTGGCCCCGTCGAGACCATGAATACCCGCGTCTTCGGCCGTCTGTCGGCCTGGCAGAACTGGATTTTCATCCGCCCCAACGCCGTCGGCACCAACGGTGCGCTGAAGTTGTTCGGCAGCGGCAAGAAGCCCCAGTTCGACTGGCAGCGCGTGTAGACAACAGTTTCAAGGAGGCTTGACCGCTATGCACCTGGCACCGGCACCGATTTTGGAGGCAAGACAATGACAATCGATTACAACGAGCGGATTCCCAACAACGTGGAACTCTCCAGCAACAAGACTTTGCAGCGCGCCCTGGAGCACTGGCAGCCTTCCTATCTGAACTGGTGGAGCGAGATGGGACCGGACAACTCCACCAACTATGACGTTTACCTGCGCACCGCCGTCAGTGTGGAAGCCAACGGCTGGGCTAACTTCGACTATGTCAAGATGCCCGAGTACCGCTGGGGCATCTTCCTCACCCCAAGCGAGGAAAACAAGAAGATCACCTTCGGCGATCACAAGGGCGACGACGTGTGGCAGGAAGTGCCGGGCGAATACCGCTCCACCCTGCGCCGCATCATCGTCACCCAGGGCGACACCGAGCCGGCTTCGGTCGAGCAGCAGCGTCACCTCGGCCTGACTGCGCCTTCCCTCTACGACCTGCGCAATCTGTTCCAGGTGAATGTCGAAGAAGGCCGTCATCTGTGGGCCATGGTCTATCTGCTGCACGCCCACTTCGGCCGCGACGGCCGCGAGGAAGGCGAGGCGCTGCTCGAACGCCGTTCTGGCGACGCGGACAATCCACGCATCCTGACCGCTTTCAACGAGAAGACGCCGGACTGGCTCTCCTTTTTCATGTTCACCTTCGCCACCGACCGCGACGGCAAATTTCAACTTGCCTCTCTGGCCGAGTCCGCTTTCGATCCGCTGGCCCGCACCTGCAAATTCATGCTCACCGAAGAAGCGCATCATCTCTTCGTCGGTGAACAGGGCGTCAGCCGCATCATTCAGCGCACCTGTGAAGTAATGAACCAACTAAAGACCGATGATCCGACCAAGCTGCGCGCCGCCGGCGTCATAGATCTGCCGACCCTGCAGAAGTACCTGAACTTCCATTTCAGCGTCACTTCCGACCTCTATGGCGCCGAGATATCTTCCAACGCCGCCACCTATTACACCACAGGCCTCAAGGGCCGCTTCGAGGAAGCAAAAATCGCCGACGACCACAAGCTGGACCACAGCGAATACGAAGTCATGGATGTCGCCGGCAACAAGGTTCTCTCTCGCCACGTGCCCGCCCTCAGCGCCCTCAACGAGCGGCTGCGCGACGACTGGGTGACCGATATTCAAGCCGGAGTCAACCGCTGGAACCGCGTACCGGAGAAGCTTGGCATCGACTTCAGGTTCGTGCTGCCGCACAAGGGTTTTAACCGCAAGATCGGCATGTTCGCCGACGTGCATACTGCCCCGGATGGCCGTTTGCTTTACGAAGCCGAGTGGACCCACCAGCACAAAAACTGGTTGCCCACCGAGGAAGACCGCCTCTATGTACATTCCCTGATGGGCAGTTGTCTGGAAGCCGGTAAGTATGCTAACTGGATTTCACCCCCAGCGCGCGGCATCAACAACAAGCCGATAGACTTCGAGTACGTTCGCTTCAACTGATCAATACTATTGGCCGACAAGAGGCAAAACCGAGAAAAAATGAACGCACCGGCAGCCCAGAACGAACTGGCCCGACAGCACCTCATCGATCCGGAAATCTGCATCCGCTGCAACACCTGCGAGGAGATGTGCCCGGTTCATGCGATTACTCACGATTCGCGCAACTATGTAGTCAACTTCGACGTGTGCAAGGGATGTAACGCCTGCATGGGGCCGTGTCCGACCGGCGCCATCGAAAACTTTCGCAATGTTCCCAAGGCCAAGCCCTACACTCTGGAAGAGCAGTTGTCCTGGAGCGTCCTGCCCGACCAGGCTGACTGCGGCAACATGGAAGTCGACGGCGGGAAGGATGTCGCTGATGTGTCGACCGAAGTGCTACGTATTACCTCAGTTGCCACTGCCGGTCAGGGTGGCCCGGTCCTTGCCCCATGGTCGGCGGCGCATCCCTACGTCAATCTATACACCAATGCCAACCCGGTGATGGCAACGGTAGCCGGGAACTTGCGACTGACCGCCGGCGATGCCTCGTGCGACATTCGCCATATCGTGCTGAACTTCGGCACGACGCCGTTCCCGGTGCTGGAAGGCCAATCCATTGGCATTACCCCGCCGGGGCTGGACGCCAACGGCAAACCGCACTTGCTACGCATGTATTCGGTGGCCAGTCCGCGCGAAGGCGAGCGCCCCGGTTACAACAATCTGGCGCTGACCGTGAAGCGTGTTACCGAGGACCATGAAGGCAACCCAGTAACCGGGGTCTGCTCCAATTATGTCTGTGATCTCAAGAAGGGCGACCAGGTGCAGGTCACCGGTCCCTATGGCGCGAGCTACCTGATGCCCAACCACCCGGGCGCCTCGATCATGATGATCTGCACGGGTACCGGTTCCGCGCCGATGCGTGCCATGACCGAGCGGCGCCGTCGCCGGATCGACCAGAAGGAGGGAGGTGAACTGGTGCTATTCTTCGGCGCCCGGACGCCAGGCGAATTGCCTTATTTCGGTCCGTTGCAGGAGCTGCCGAAGGAATTCATCGACATCAACTTTGCTTTTTCGCGTCTACCTGATCAACCCAGGCAGTATGTGCAGGATTTGATCCGGGCCAGGGCCGACAAGGTGGCGGCGATGCTGGCCGACGACAACTGCTTTATATATATTTGTGGACTGAAAGGTATGGAAACCGGCGTGATCGAGGCTTTCACCGACATCTGTCGGGCAAGAGGTTTGGACTGGAATACAGTATGGCTGGCATTGCTGAACAAGGCTCGTTTCCACGTTGAGACCTATTGACCCCGGTGTTCTCTGCCAGAGTATTGCTTTGGCGATCGTGAGCGGTTTGCGGAGGCAAGTGTGGAACCTGTAGCTACCCAGATCATCAAGGACGAACATTCTGCGATTGCAGCCGTGCTCTACACATTGCGTTATCTGGTGAAGCAGATGCGAGAAGCCGGCAATACGCCAAACTTTCCCCTGCTACGGGCAATCCTGGATTACATCGTGTCCTACCCTGATCGCTGGCACCATCCCAAGGAGGATGACTTTCTCTTTGCTGCTGTTAAGAGACAGACGAAGGAAGCGGATGCGCTAATAGCTGATCTAGAGCATGAGCATAAACTCGGTTATTTGATGATCGAAAATCTTAAGCAACAGCTCCTCGCGTTTCAAAATAACATGCCAGAGTCTGGTGAAGCATTTTTCAAGCAGGCGGAGAGCTATGTCGAGTTTGAATGGGAACATATGCGCAAGGAGGAGGAGGAGCTTGTCCCGATTGCCAAACATACCCTGACCACCGCTGACTGGATAGAAATAAATTCAGCCTTCCGCGAGAATGACAACCCGCTGTTCGGCATCAAGCCCAGGGAAGAGGCAGAACGGCTGTACCAAAGAATATTAAGCCTGGCTCCGCCGCCCATTGGTTTTCACCT
Organism: Georgfuchsia toluolica; assembly: GCF_907163265.1. Classification (NCBI taxonomy): domain Bacteria; kingdom Pseudomonadati; phylum Pseudomonadota; class Betaproteobacteria; order Nitrosomonadales; family Sterolibacteriaceae; genus Georgfuchsia; species Georgfuchsia toluolica. Next base: position 1,895,863 of record NZ_CAJQUM010000001.1, on the reverse strand, counting down.
ATAGCACCGCAGTTCCATGGTATCGGATTTCCAAGGATCACGTAGCCGGATGAAATGCGCCGGGGAATTCTTTATGCGCCGAAAGTATCTGCCTCATGCGTCCGGAATGACTGCGGTAGCTTCGATCTCCACCTTCGCCCCGTCCTCGACAAAACCGGCGACTTGTATTGCAGTCATTACCGGAAAGTGGCGCCCAATGACATCACGGTAGGCCTCGCCTATGCCTTTCTGATTCGTGTTGTACTCGTCCTTGTCAGCCAGATACCAAGTCATGCGTACGATGTGCTCAGGCCTGGCTCCGGCTTCAGCGAGAATAGTGACGATATTGGCCAGAGCCTGACGAGACTGGTCAACAAGATTGTCGGTTTTAAATTCCTCATTCACATCAAATCCGACTTGACCCGCAACGAACACCATCGTTCCTCGCGCGGCAATTCCATTCGAGTACCCCTTCGGCTGGCGCCAACCGGGTGGTCGCAGAACTTGCATTGTGATCTCCAATTCAAATTTTCAAGAGGGTTTCTCTATTGAACCCTAGATGCCTGTTATTTCCGATGATCTTTTGATTTGCTGCACATGTAACGAGTCGTTGTTTGATGTACATGACTAAATTGTTTCAGGAGAACTCTGCTTTTCTCCCAACTCGATTTTGAGCGGCAGGAATACTCGAGGTGGCGCATTGGCGCGGATGCGGATTCCGTTTCCTTCTTCATCTGCGCCATCCAGTCATCGTCTGCTCGCCTGCGTACGACAATAACATTTCCTCGCCCTTCGCCAGCTTGTTTCGACTCATCCATTGGGTGACAGCTCCCGCTTTTCGAAATTCGCAGCCTGCCTGATTCTAGTCCGCTTTTGCTGCCCCTGCTGGCTTGCCGACGGAACCTCATTTGTAATCAGGATTTGCATATCTGTTGCGGCCCAATACGGGAAAAGCTTTAGTCCCTACGTATTTGGTACCAATTTATTCCTTCGTCAATACTCCATAAAATAAATCAAAAAATTGCGTGACTGAGCCTCTTTCCAAAGTCAGAAATCAAAGAATCTTCTACTGAATGTTGACCGAAACACGCAGTGGAAATTTTTAGTGAGGACTACATGAACAAGTTTTATCCAAGCGCAGCCACTGCATTGGCCGGAATTGTGCGCGATCGCCAGACACTAGCCGTAGGCGGATTTGGCTTGTGCGGTATTCCAGAAGCCTTGATTGCGGCACTGCGCGACACCGGCGTCAAGGATCTCACGGTAATCAGCAATAACGCGGGTATCGACGATGTTGGACTTGGCCAACTACTGGCTACGCATCAAATTACAAAAATGGTTTCCTCCTATGTGGGAGAGAACAAGGAATTTGAGAGGCAATATCTCAGTGGCGAACTGGAAGTTGAATTTACGCCACAAGGCACTCTGGCTGAAAAGTTGCGCGCCGGGGGCGCAGGAATTCCCGCATTTTTTACCCAGACGGGTGTCGGAACCATCATTGCCGACGGCAAGGAAATCAGGGAATTCGATGGTGTCGCCTATGTGTTGGAACGATCGCTGGTGGCTGATGTGGCGTTGGTGAAGGCCTGGAAGGGGGATCCGCTGGGTAATCTGGTGTACCGCAAGACGGCACAGAATTTCAATCCCAACTGCGCAATGGCCGGGAAGATCACTGTTGCCGAGGTTGAAGTGATGGTCGGCGTCGGCGAGTTGGACCCCGACGAGATTCATACCCCAGGCATTTTCATTCATCGGATGGTGCATAACCCATCGGCTGAAAAACGCATCGAGAAGCGAACCACTCGGATCTGACAGGAAGGGAAGCTGTTTATCATGGCTTGGTCAAAAGACGAAATGGCGGCGCGCGCCGCCAAGGAACTCAGGGACGGGTACTACGTCAACCTTGGAATTGGACTGCCGACGCTGGTCGCCAACCACGTTCCCGAAGGCATCGAGGTTACCCTTCAATCCGAGAATGGTTTATTGGGGATAGGCCCATTTCCTTTGGAGGGGGAAGTCGACGCTGACCTGATCAATGCCGGGAAGCAGACGGTTACTTCCCTGCCTGGGTCGAGTTATTTTTCCAGTGCCGATTCATTCGCCATGATACGCGGCGGCAAGATCAATCTGGCCATTCTTGGTGCAATGCAGGTCAGCGAAAAAGGTGATCTGGCGAATTGGATGATCCCCGGGAAAATGATCAAAGGGATGGGCGGCGCCATGGACCTGGTAGCTGGCGTCCAACGCGTGGTTGTTCTCATGGAACATACCGCAAAGAACAAGGATGGAAGCGAAGATCTCAAGCTTCTCAAACAATGTACCTTGCCTCTGACGGGCATCGCTGTGGTTGATTTGATCATTACCGATCTTGGTGTCCTCGAAGTTACCCCTGCCGGACTCAAAGTACTGGAACTAGCCCCTGGCGTGACCGCGGAAACATTGCAGGAAAAAACTGGTTGTGCGCTAAAGTTTCCGCCCGAATTATGTAGGGGGAAGAAGCAAGAATTGATTTGATTGCTGCAAATGCCTGCTGTCGTAGCCGGCGGAGATAGGCAAAAGGGTTTCCGACTTTGCTTACTAAGGCAGGGCTTGCCGTCACCCCGGTAGCAATGACCAGCATGAATAGCCTGACGCATTGATGATGGTCGGCCTGTTTTTGGCAGATCAATTCAAGTAATAACTGCATGGAATTGATATCTCAACCCCAAAGTGAAGAAGGTTGCCTGATCGACCGAATCAACTGACTCTTCCTCCTCCAGTCCGTAACGGACTGGTTTCAAGCCCCAGCCGTATGGCCGGGGCTTTTTTTATACGCTGGTGGCACAGGCGATGGATCGTCAGATGGGTGGAGAGTCAGCGTCGTCCAGTACCGCCTGTTCGCAAATTCTGCTTTTATCGTCCGTAATACTTGCCGCACACCACACAATTCAGAAAATACACAGACCTTCAATGTACTCAATCACAACGCAAAATAACAGAATGCGTTCGAACTTCTACCCCAGATCAAAGCGTAGTCAGAAACCAGGCAAGCCAGATGTTGCAGTGCAATACGGATATGGCTTTAGCCGTTAGGGGTTCAATGCCAATTTATGAACTCCTTGGCAAGTTACTATTGATCACAAACAAGTTGGATACGGAGCCAAAATAGAAACATGCGTAACCGACCGGCGGCAAGTCCCACCCCAGCAACTTTACCTCGACTCTTGCCACTCCATGGTTTCGTGCATTCCACTTGCTGAGACAAAAGTGGATTATTGTTGCTGTACCGAGTCCGATTTGTCCCTTTGTCAGAATTCAAACGTCGGATCGAGGCTAGGCAGTCTATATCTTGATGGAGAAAAGCATGGTCATGTTAAGCCAAGTCAATCGCGATAGCAGTCCCCCGGATATCATGATTCCCCGCGACTACAACGCCGCGCATGACCTCATCGAACGTAACTTGGTCGCTGGGCGTGGCGGCAAGATCGCGTACATTGATGATCGCGGTAGTTACACGTTTGACGAGCTATCAAAGCGCATCAACCGCTTTGCCAATGTCCTGAAGGGGCTACAGGTTCGGCAGGAGGAACGGATACTCCTCTGCTTGCTTGATACGATAGATTTTCCAACCGCATTCCTCGGTGCCATCAAGGCGGGTGTAATCCCGGTGCCCACCAACACCCTGCTGACGGCAGAGGACTACCGGCATATGCTGCGCGATAGCCGGGCCACAACGCTGGTTGTATCGCACCTGTTGTGGCCACACTTCCAGGAAATCGTCGACGACATTCCCACGCTTCGCCATGTCATCCTTTCTGACGAGAAGGTGCCGGGCAGGCTGGAGTTGTCATCATTGTTGTCGCAGGCCAGTGATGTCTTTAGGGCTGCAGAAACAACCAGCGACGATCCGTGCTTCTGGCTCTATTCGTCGGGTTCCACAGGCAACCCCAAGGGCACGGTGCACATTCACTCGAGCCTGGTCAACACCGCCGAACTCTACGCCATCCCGACGCTGGCCATCAGGGAGAGCGACGTTGTCTTTTCGGCAGCCAAGCTTTTCTTTGCTTATGGCCTGGGTAACGCACTGACCTTCCCGCTCGCGGTCGGGGCGACGACGATCCTGATGAACGAGCGCCCCACCCCGGAAGCCGTATTCAAGCGGCTGCGCCAGCATCAGCCCTCGGTATTCTGCGGCGTGCCGACGCTATATGCATCTATGCTAGCCCATCCTGATTGTCCCGGAGCTGAGGAACTGAACCTGCGCTGTTGTCCTTCAGCCGGTGAGGCGCTGCCTCAAGAGATCAGCCGGCAATGGTCGGCCCGCTTCGGGGTAGACATCCTCGATGGCATTGGCTCCACCGAAATGCTGCACATTTTTTTATCCAATCGCGTGGGCGATGTACGCTACGGGACAACCGGCAAGCCCGTGCCAGGCTACAAGGTGCGGCTGGTAGACGAAGACGGTCAGCCAGTGGCCGTCGGAGAGATCGGTGCGTTGGAAGTCAGCGGGCCATCATCAGCCATCCAGTACTGGAACAATGTTGCCAAGAGCCGTAGTACTTTTATCGGCGACTGGATCCACAGCGGCGACAAGTATTCGGTAACTGCAGACGGCTACTACGTGTATGCCGGACGCAGTGACGACATGCTGAAAGTGGGCGGGATTTATGTCTCCCCCACAGAAGTGGAATCAGTATTAATGGGCCACGAGGCGATACTGGAAGTCGCCGTCGTCGGACGCCATGACGACGAAAAACTCATCAAGCCGGCGGCCTACGTAGTTCTGAAGCCTGGTTGGTCGGCCTCGCAAAAGCTGGCTGGGGAACTAAAGCAGTTCGTAAAGGCGCACTTGGCACCATATAAATATCCTCGTTGGTTTGAATTCCTCGATGAATTGCCGAAGACAGCCACAGGCAAAATCCAGCGTTTCAAATTGCGTTCTGGCAATCAAAATCCGTCAATTAAATGACATTCAACCAACCAGAATGCCTTTGCTTTTCATTCCCAGCAGCGCCGTTAAGAACTAGAAGGAGGCAATGAATCAATTCACCATCCTCAATGCAGGGCAAAGCCGGGGGCTTATCTCACTGGTTTGTCATCTTGCAGCAAGACGATTCGCATTCACAAACTCCCGGAGCACTTGGCCATTACTTTGCCATGCGGCCTCCGTCCGTAACCAAAAGCAACCGCGTGGTGTAACTGGACGCAGCGGAGGCCAGGTAGAGTACCGTGCCCTTAATCTCTCTCGCATCCGCTACTCGGCTCATCGGCGTAAATGCGGTGATTGCCTTCACAAATTCCGGGTCGCCATACGCATCGCACGGCGATGGCTTGTCGACCCAGGCTTCGCACTCGAGATGCCGTTGCCTCGTTTCCCTTGTCATCGATGTCGCCACAAACAACATGCGGCTCGGCTTCAGACTTGGCCTCCGCAAATTCATGGCCGAGCCCATTAGCGGCGAGGCGGCGATACTTGCAGCTTTGCGTTAG